>RGVZ01000719.1 GCA_010029825.1 bacterium
ACTTTACTACTAAGCTATTCTACCAACAAACTTTTTTTTTCAAACTAGAAACTCTTCCATGACCCCTTCCATCAACCGCCTCGCTGACTCCGCTGAAGCTCTGGGTAACTACGTCCTGGACTGCGAGTTCGAACTCGTCCGCGAGGAGTTCGCCAGAGCCGGTATCACCGACCACGTGTCCTTCAGGCGCTGGGTCACTGGTTACATGTACTACAACGCGTTGGTATGCGCCTGTGGTGGCGCTGAGCAGGCCATCGACAACCGCCTCGAGGCGGACTTTGAGGAGCTGGTGGTCTGGGCCGCGGCGACCGTCTGAGTAGCCGGATGGACTACCGGCCCACAGCGCCCCCACCGAGGGCGCTTTTGTCGTATAGTAGCCATAACAAGACAAGACGACTACCACTCAATATGCTCCACACCCTCGACGCCATGGACGCTCTGATCGCCGGCGTGAACGCCTCCAATGACCTCGGGCTCAACGACGAGCAGCTCGATGTGTACATGAAGCTCATCAACAAGGACTTCACTAAGCTCCTGCTCATGGGAGAAGCAGGCGCGGGTAAGACCTACGTCCTCACTCAGGCGCTGGCCCAACTCCACCGCCAGGGTGCAAAGGTCCTGCTCTGCGCCCCCACTCACCTCGCGCGGATCACGCTCCTCAACAAGATGCCTGAGGATGTCCGCCCTTACATCGAGACCCGCACGGTTGCCTCGTTGCTCGGCCGGTTCGGGTTCAATACCGGAGATGGTGGGGTTGCGTTCTCCAAGCCCAAGGCAGATCGCCTCGGTGGCTATGAGGTCATCGCGCTCGACGAGTGCTCGATGATCGGCAAAGGCGAGTACGACGTCCTCATGGCCTCCGGCGCCAAGATTGTCTTCACCGGGGACTTCAAACAGCTTCCGGCGATCATGCAGAAGGGCAGCGGGATGATGTCCGATCCTGCTGTCGAGAAGTTCTCTCTCGTCCAGCAGATGCGGGCACCAGGCGTGATCCACGAGCTGGCCCAGCGTAACCGCCACGAAGTGTACTTCCCGTCCGCTTCCGTGTCCGACGATCACTCCAAGGTCGTTGTTCATGATAACCGTACTGCGCTCCTCGAGCGT
>RGVZ01000720.1 GCA_010029825.1 bacterium
CAACTCGCGGCAGAGGCCGAAAAACCGGTCGATCGTGTCGTACGCAATACCGTCGCCGACGTCGCGCCACGCCGCCAGAACGAGGTGAAAGACAATCCCAAGATGCTGGTGACTGGACGCGCGCCATTCGTGGTTCGCCAGGGCGGATCCGTCGTCTTGTCAGGCGAGAACCTCAAGGGCGTACGCGCGTTCATCAAAGACCGGAGGCTCGCGACGACGGAGACGGATGACGGCAAGAGTCTTACCATCACAATGCCCACCGCAGCCGAACTGTCCGCGACGACAGGCAACACCAGCGGCATGTTCTTCATCGGCCTTGGCCAAGACGGCTCCCCCGGCTTCCCCACCAACGTTTACGTCCCGGCATCAGGCACGACACTGACCGAGGCCGTCTTGAGCCCGGATCCCAACCGGGTCTGCGCGCGCCAGGAATTCCTGGACGGCACCGGAACCACTCGCGTCGGTTCAGGGACGAGCAATTGCGCAGGAAGGACTGTCGCTGACTCTCAGTGCGCGCAAGGTACATTGGCCAACTGCGTTGCCTCAACAGCCTGGCCGGCGGTTGAAGTCGCCCGCGTCAACGCCGGGGCCCTGAAATCCGGTACCGTTTTAGCGCTGGCAAGCGGTTCCATTACCGGCGCCTTCCCCAGCAGCACTTACAAATTAGGGATCCCCCCGGGTGGTCGCGCCGCAGACATCTCCGCGCATCCCGATTTCTCGAAAGTCCCGGTATTCGGGGCATCCGTGACGGACACACAAGCCATCACTCTGATCACTGAATCAGGAGAGGGCGTCACGTTCAACTTGCGCCGTGCCGGCGCACAGACGTCCAGCGCGTCGATTCCGATGCTCACACCCACCGCGCAAACGATCGACAGGTCCGCGACAAACACACTCTACACCGGATTTGGCGTGGCCGGGACAGGCCTCGACCCGGTCTTCAGCGCGCCAAATATTGTCGCGGAAAAAAACATCTTCGGAGTCACAGGGACGATGCCCCCCCGCGACTTCTGGACCAAGTCAGACGCGAATTGGAACGACAACGCGACCGGCTACTCGTGGAGCATCGTCAACAGCACCCTGCCTTCAACTCCAGCCAC
>RGVZ01000073.1 GCA_010029825.1 bacterium
AAGAGGCGTTCCAGCTCCTGCGCCGAAAAATACGAGATCTCAATCTTTCCCCGAACCCCGTTGCCGAGAATCTTCACTTTTGTACGCAACTTCGACTTCAGGTTATCGGCGAGGTACTCCAAATCGGCCTGGTTTTTTGGCACACGAGGACGATCCGAGAGATCCCCTCCCCGCTTGAGTGATTTGCATAGCTGCTCGGTCTGGCGGACGTTCATCTGCTTTTTGATGACACTGTCGCGCGCCCTCAGGATGAGTTTTTTGTCTTCCAGCGACAACAGCGCCCTGCCGTGGCCCATCGTAAGACGGTCCTCGAGAAGATCATCCTGAAGCTCTTTTGGCAGAGAAAGCAGACGGAGCGCATTCGTCACGGTCGTTCTGTCCTTGCCAACGCGGTCTGCGCACTGCTCCTGGGTCAGTCCGTAATCTTTGATCAAAGCCGAATAAGCTTCAGCTTCCTCAATAATATTGAGGTCTTGCCTCTGAATGTTCTCGATGAGCGCGAGGCGCAAAAGGTCGTCTGCCGCACCCTCTTTCACGATGACAGGAACCTCCTTGAGGCCTGCCAATTGTGACGCGCGCCACCGCCTTTCACCGGCCACGATCATGTACTTGCCTGGTTTTTCTTCAAGCCGGGACACAACGATCGGCTGCAAAAATCCGTCTTGCCGAAGGCTTGTTGCCAGCTCCGTCAGTGCTTTTTCTTCAAAAAGTTTCCTTGGCTGCGCCGGATTCGGCTCGATGCTGAGGACATCGACATAAAGCAGTCCTCTTGGTAAATCTGCGTCCTCAGACTTTGCTGCTGCTGCAGCCGAAACGCTCGTATGATTCGCTTTGGGATTTTCCGAAAAATCCCCAAGAAGCGAAGTGATTCCTTTGCCCAAGGCACCCCTGCGTTGCGGCTTTTCGGTAACGCTCATCGTTGATCCCTCGTCATGCTCGAAATGGTTGCGGCCGGCTGCGCGCTAGCGGAGACGTTCGTCCGCGGAGCTGTACTCGACCTCTTGATCAGCTCGCCAGCAACCTCCATATAGGCCTGCGAACCCGAACTATTGATATCGTACAAGATCACCGGTTTTCCGTGAGACGGGGCCTCTGAAAGCTTCACATTCCTGGGAATAACTGTTGTGAAAACCTCTTCCCCAAAGTGCCCTCGAATATCTTGTTCTACCTGAAAGCTCAGGTTGTTACGGCGATCGTACATGGTGAGAAGGATTCCCTCTCGCTGCAACTCTGGATTCAGGCGTTTTTTGATGAGAGTAATCGTTTTGAGAAGCTGGGAAAGCCCCTCCATGGCGTAGTACTCGCACTGTAGCGGAATCAAAACGGAGTTGGCCGCGGTCAGAGCATTGACCGTCAATATACCAAGAGCCGGCGGACAATCCATGATGATGAAGTCATATTGATCGGAGACGGCAGCTAACGCATCCTTCAGCCGAACTTCCCGACCGATGGCCGTCACAAGCTCGATTTCGGCGCCAATCAGGTCTTGGTTTGCCGGAGCAAGGTCCAGACATCTTAGTTCGGTGCTCAAAATAACGCTTTTTAGGGGTATTTCGTCGACGAGAACGTTGTACATGCTCTCGGTGATTTCGGCCGAAACAAAACCCAAGCCGCTCGCGGCATTCGCTTGGGGATCCAGATCTACGAGCAACACACGCTTTTCAGCCGCAGCAAGGCATGCCGCAAGGTTGACCGCGGTAGTTGTCTTTCCAACCCCACCTTTTTGATTCGAAACAGCAATGATACGAGCCATTTTGGGAGCCTCAGATTCGCTTTGGAATTGGGGGAAGACTACAGCAGGGAATTCGTAGGAGCAAGATGTTCCACGTGGAACATCCGCGCCGGAGAAGCCTAAATCATCGAATGTTCCACGTGGAACATCGGACGCGCGAACCAGCCTGCCGTTAAGAAGACGAGGAATGTTTCACGTGGAACATCGTCACGCAAAATAGAAAAAGGGCCGCCGAAGCGACCCTTCTCTTTCTCGACTGAACCCTGGTTTACTTGTTGAACCAGAGGAAAGCGACGATGAAGCCCATCAGAGCCTGGAATTCCATGAACACCAGACCGAGAATCATCGGCATGAAAACCTGGTCGCGGGAATTCGGGTTGCGAGCGATACCTTCGAGAGCTGCGGCGACTGCCTTGCTCTGACCGGTTGCTGCACCGAAAGCTGCGACACCGATGGCCAAGCAAGAAGCCAGAGCCACCAGACCATTGCTCGAGGACGCCGCAGCTTCAACGCCTTCCGCGAAAGCCGAGCTAGCCACCAGCATACTACCCAACGCCATTGCTACCGAAGTCACCTTTTTCATCTAACCAACCCTCAAAAAAAGATGCGACACACACTGCACGCCATCTCAATGGTCGTGTGAAATCGCCATTGAAACGTAAATACTGGTCAACAAAGTAAACACAAAACTCTGCATTCCCGCGACAATAAGTCCGAAGAACATCAAGAGTGACGGCGCTATAACGTAGGTGAGACCAGTGAACACCGACAAAATCAGGTGGTCAGCAAAGATATTCCCCGCGAGACGCAGGCTCAAGGAGAACGGACGAGAAAGGTGGCTCACGAGTTCAATAAAGACAAAAAGCGGACCAATCGCGGCTACGGGCCCCCAGAACTGCTTCAGGTAACCGAAACCATGCTCACGGAATCCGGCCATGTTATATGCGAGAAAGACGACCAAACCCATCGCGAGATTGGAGCTGATATCGACTGTCGCAGGTGTCAAACCAGGGATCAGGCCGGACAAGTTGCCCGCAAGGATGACCAGAAAAAGCGTTGCCAAAAGCGGCAGGAACGATCTGTATTCGTGACCGCAGTTATCCTTCGCCATTCCATAAACGAAATCGAGCATCATCTCGACCAGTCCCCTAAGGGAGAACCGCTCCGAGGGAACGACGTCATCGCCTGAGGAGGAAATGTCGCCCCGGAAATAAAAACCGAGAGCCAAAAGCGCCAGAGTGATCAGAACCGAACTGGCAACGGGCGCCCAGCGATGCGCTGCGGAGTCCCCATACCCGATCGCGTGAAGCACAACCGGATACCACTCGACCGAATGCTCCCCACCCGACGCAAATGCCGACGAGGAAAAGAAGGCGCTGGCCGCGCACGCTGCCAGCGATGACAAGTAAAAATTCCTGAGAAAAGCTCTCATATAAGCGTCCGCCATACCTTCAGAGGCGGCGAAGATAAATCAATTCAAAAACTCTGCCTAGTGCTTTTTCACGGATTCTTTTTTTCAGCGCGCATCGAAATAAAGAGGGCAACAATGACCGTCAGCGACAGACCGCCAAACAATCCCAAGGCAAACGCACCGAGCGGCAGACGCCACACGACAAGTAATAACCAGACCCCGAGGCCAGCGCCGAAAGTCTTGATCGCCAACAAGGCGATCATAAGGAATGCTTTGAATCCCTTCGGGCGGCCACCACCCTCACCCTCTTTACCGGCGGATTCCAACAGTTGGCGAGCCAGCAAGAAAATCGTTGTAACCACGCCCGCGCAAAGGAGCAAACCACCAACAAAACCGGCTATTTCAGGACCGTTTATTCCCACCCTGACTTCCGTCCGTGGCTGAAGTTTCTTTATCCATCCGAACGATCGCGCGCAGAACAACATAAAAGGTATGGCAAATCACCAGAAAACCGACCGGCATGGTCAGCGCCAACCAGCGAAAACCCTGTGGGTGATTCGCATCCAGATAGCGCGCTGCCAGTGCCGCGCCAAAAATCACCGCGACCGCCTCAAAGCAGGCCGCGATCAGATAACTCAAACCCCTTGCCATCTTATTCATGGTGCCCTCATCGGCGGATTCTATTGAGAGGCATAGAAACATCCTGTGGATAAAATCGATTCTAAGGTCAAATTAAGAAACATAAGCGACCGAATTTATTGGATTTTTCGACAGGATTGGAGCTTGCCCAAAAAACTTGCCTCGTGCTAGCTTCATTCAGCTTTTGAAAATCCCCAGAGCCCTCAAGTGTCACTTGCCCGGCAGCGCGAATTGGCGTTGCCTGAAAGCGAAGGGGATCCATGCTTCGAATACCAAGAAACAGAACGGACATCGACAGTGACGACATCTGAACAGATCTGGCAAGCGCTCAAAGACCAACTTAAATCCAGCCTCGACCATTCCATTTTCCAGGAATGGATTGAACCGATCTCGGTTGACGTTCGCAACAGCACCAACGACGCCATTACCCTCGCCTTGCCGAACCTGGTTTACTACCAGGGCCTGCAAAACGAATTCTCTCCTCACTTTGAGAGAGCAAAAGCCGCGCTTGGATTTCAGGGACTTGGCCTGCGCTTTGAGGTCACCGACCAACCAGCAAGTATCGACAACATCGACGGACCGGATGGCATCGCCATGCAATCGTTTGAGCTTTTCCCCGAAGAGCCTGAGGGTGAACTCAACCAGGATGCTGGCACCGAACCCCCTGCCGGGGACAAGGAAATCCCAGCAACCCCGACAAAACAAGGGGCTGCGTTCTCCCGATCCCTGAGCCGCGAAGTTGGCCTGAAACACGAATACACTTTTGAGAACTTTGTTCGCGGTGCCAGTAACCAGTTCGCGCTCGCAACCTGCTTGAGCGTCGCGGACAACCCGGGTGCCGCCTACAATCCCCTGTTCATTTACGGGAGCACCGGCCTTGGTAAGACCCACCTGCTCCATGCCGTCGGTAACCGTGTGCTCCAAAAGAATCCACGGGCCGTCGTGACGTACATCTCCAGTGAAAACTTCATGAACGAGTATATCCACTGCGTGCGCCACCACAAAATGTGGGACTTCAGGCAGAAGTACCGGTTCTGCGATGTCCTGATGATTGACGATGTCCAGTTCATCGCGAACAAAAAGCAAACGCAGGAAGAATTTTTCCATACATTCAATACCCTCTATGCGGCAAAAAAACAGATCGTGATCACCTCCGACCTGTTTCCGCAGGACATCCCCGATATCGAGGATCGTCTGCGCAACCGCTTTCAGTGGGGGCTCATCGCCGACATCCAACCTCCCGACATTGAGCACAGGATCGCCATCTTGAACAAGAAGGCGGAGATGCTTGGCATCGAGCTGGATCGTGAGGTCGCTGAGTATATTGCCAAACACGCCAAACGAAATATCCGTGAGCTAGAGGGTGCCCTTCACCGCATCCACGCGTTCTCGCGTTTACACGGACGAAGCCTGTCGATGGCTCTCGCCCTTGAAACGTTCAAGGATGTCCTTGGTGAACCACCCAAGCGCCTGACCATCGAGCTGGTTCAAAAGGCCGTTGCCGACCATTTCAAACTCAAAGTGGCTGACTTGAAGTCCAAGCGCCGTCAAAAGGCCTTTGCGTACCCCCGCCAGGTCGCCATGTATCTGGCGCGCAAAATGACCGGGGCGTCCTTCCCTGAGATCGGCGACCGCTTTGGCGGCAAGGATCACACGACCGTCATGCACAACGTCCGCAAGATCGAAGATTCGCTTCTCAAGGATCTTGATTTGAAAGCGCACGTGGACACGCTGGAACGCCAACTTGAGCAGTCACACTGAGAGATTCGCGATCGGTGGAAGTGGAAAACCCTGTGAATAAGTTGTTGAACAACGCCGGTGAAACCTCTGGATCAGTGGTCAGGTTTCCTCTTTGTAACCTGGGCACGAATTTCGACCATGCCGGAAATGCCCACAAATCCGCGCAGTTTATCCCCAGAATGAGCACAGCTATCTCTTTTCAGAAAAAGCATATTTTTAAAATAAATATGGATACTTACAAAGAATCCACAGACTGGAACCGCCCCTGCTTTTACTACTTTCTAAAATAAAAACGTTCTTGATTAATTCAGTCAGGGAACCCCACCCCGCAAGGAGGATCCACAAATGAACTTGTCAGTGACCATTTCAAAGCCACTTCTCAATCTCGCCATTCAAAGGGTTCAAGGAGCCATAACTGAACGAAGCCTGGCTCACATAGGTCTGAGGGCTGACGGCAGTCACCTTCACGTGACGGCAGCGGATCGGATGCTGGCTGTTTTCAGTAAATTTCCCGTTGAGGTGAAGGGACAAGGGGTGGTGTTCCTCCCGGCCAAAATTTTCTCTGACGTGGTCCGCGAGTTGCCGGACGGCAATGTGTCCCTTGAGACCGCGGACAAGCAGCTGCGCATCACGGCCGGTGAGCGAAACGAATTCATGATGAAGATCCCGCTGGTGGAGGAAGCCCTTTGGCGGGACCCGCCTTCGTTTGACTCCAGCAACACCACGGAGCTTCCCGCTGCCAAGCTGGTCTATATGATCGAGCAGGTTCAGTTCTGCGTGAGTCACGACTCCCCGCGCAATTACGGCACCGTCGGTTATCTCCACCGACCCGGCAAGGGCGCCGGGATCCGTCTGGTCGGGTCTGATGGATTCCGCCTGTCCTATTGCGAGGTGGAGTTGCCATTGCCGGATGAGTTCCTTGCCAATGGCGTCTGTTTGTCGAAAAAAGCCCTCGGCGAGGTTGTGCGCCTTGGCTCGGAGGGGTTTGACCGGATTCGCTTGTCCATCTCCCACGACCAGACCACCCTGTTGGCCGAGGTCCCCGATTACCAGGTCTTTGTCCGCCTGTCGGCGGTCAAGTACCCCAAGTACGCGGGAGTCATTCCAGACAACAAGAATCCGAAGGTACTTGTATCGAGGAACCAGCTCCAGCACGTTGCCAAGCGCGTCCTTCTCGCGGCTGACAAGAGCCGGGCTTTGCAGTTGAGCTTTTCCGAGTCATCTCTTACCTTAAGCAGTCGGACCATGGGCAGTTCAGAGAGCAAGGAAACTGTCCGGCTTGACGAGTTTTTTGGCCCGAAGTGCGACATGGTAGTGAACGGTAAATTCCTCGCGGAAATTTTCTCGACCACACCAAGTGACAAGGTGACTTTGCAATTCAAGGATGCCGAGGATCCGATCGTGGTTGTCCCGCGCGAGGAGCCGACTGATTGCAAGTCCAAGCACATTCTGGTGCCAATCCGTGAGACCAGAGGCAACTGAATCCAACCCTGTTAAGGGAAGTGACACGAATGGATATGATGCAGCACGAGAAGATTTCCATGGACGGGGCAATGATGGCTTCCGGGCCGAATCCAGCGGGCCACCAGTACTCGGCGGAGAGCATTCAGGTCCTTGAGGGTCTTGAGGCAGTCCGGAAAAGACCTGGCATGTACATCGGCTCCACTTCCCTCGATGGCCTTCACCACCTGGTCTACGAAATCGTGGACAACTCGATTGACGAGGCCATGGGTGGCCATGCCAACAAGATCGACGTGACCATTCATGTCGATGGTTCTGTTTCTGTCCGGGACAACGGCCGCGGCATTCCTGTCGAGATTCATCCGAGGGAAAACAAGAGCGCGCTCGAAGTCGTGATGACCGTCCTCCATGCCGGCGGTAAGTTTGATGACAAGGCATTCGCTTTCTCCGGCGGCCTTCATGGCGTTGGCGCGTCCGTCGTGAACGCGCTCTCTGAATGGTGTCGCGTCGAAGTCCGTCAAAACGGCAAGGTCCACATGCAAGGCTACAAGCGCGGAGTTCCTGACGCGCAGATCGCGGTCATTGGCACGACCGAGAGCCGGGGAACCTTCACCGTGTTCAAGCCCGATACCCTGATCTTCCCCGACACAAACTTCCATTTTGATGTCCTCGCCAAGAGGTTGCGCGAACTCGCATTCTTGAACCAGGGCATCAAAATCAATTTGAGCGACGAGCGCACCGATCAGAAATCCGAGTTTCATTACGGTGGTGGCCTGATTTCCTTCTGCGAGTTCCTGGTAAAGGGCCGCACCTCCTTGCATTCGACGCCGGTTTTCATCAAGGGCATACAGAAGCAAGATGAGAAAATCATGGCGCAGATCGAATGTGCCCTGCAGTGGACCGATAGCTACAACGAGAGTTTCTTCAGCTACGTAAACAACATCAACACGTCTGAGGGTGGAACGCACGTTACCGGGCTTCGCGCGGCACTGACGCGGGTCATCAACACCTTTGCTGAGAACCAAGGCTTTTTCAAAACGTTCAAAGAGGGAATCACCGGGGACGACATCCGCGAGGGCCTGACCGGCGTGATTTCAATCAGGGTCAAAAACCCCGAGTTCCAAGGCCAGACCAAGACGAAACTTGGCAACACTGAAGTTCGTCCCTGGGTTGAGCAACTTGTTACCGAGAAGTTGACCACCTACTTTGACGAGAATCCGGAAGTGGGTCGCCGGGTTGTACAAAAGATCATTGACGCGGCCAGGGCGCGCATCGCGGCAAAGAAAGCCCGTGAGTTGACCCGGCGCAAGGGAGCCCTCGATTTCGCAGGCCTCCCCGGTAAAATGGCTGACTGCCAGGAGAAGGATCCGGCTGAATGCGAACTTTTCCTTGTCGAGGGTGACTCCGCAGGCGGCTCGGCAAAGCAGGCGCGGGAACGAAGAACCCAGGCCGTGTTGCCGCTACGCGGGAAAATCCTCAACGTCGAGAAAGCTCGTTTTGACAAGATGCTCTCGTCGCAGGAGATCAAACTGCTGATCCAGGCCATGGGCACAGGGATCGGCAAGGACGATTTCGATATCACCAAACTGCGCTACCACAAGATCATCCTGATGACCGACGCCGACGTCGACGGCGCGCACATCAGGACGCTGCTTTTGACCTTCTTTTTCCGGCAGATGCCACAGATCATCGAGCGTGGATATCTCTATATCGCCCAGCCTCCCCTCTATAAGTACAAGAAGGGGAAGATTGAGCGGTACTTGAAGGACAGCAACGCCTTGACGGAATTCTTGAGTGAGGCCGGCATGACGAGCCTTGAGATCAAGGACTCTACCGGGAAAGTCATCGATCGTGCGACGATGCAGGGTCTGTTGACCAAACTCAACCGCTATCACGAATTGCTCGACATGGCGTCGCGCCGCCGCGCCAAGGAAGTTGTGGAGCATATCGTGCGCAATGACCAAATTGGCCCCGCCGCATTCGCAGACGAGGCATCCGCCTCCGCGTTCGCGGACGCGATGTGTGCCGCGATCAAGGACGACGCGAACCTTGGCCCCCGGACGTACGCGTCGGCCAAGGTTGTTTTCGATCCTGAATATTCCCGTTATCGCGCCATCATTGAAACGCGAATCCGCGATATTCCGAAAACCTCAACGATTGATGCCGGGATATTCTCCGCGGGCGAGATTGTTGAATTGCGGCGCGTTTTCAAACAGATGGACGATCTGGCGAAGGCCCCGTTCAGCTTTACGTACACCGGTAAAAAGGCCAAGGCTTCCGCAGCTGAAGCCGCGACTGAAGAAGGCACCGAGCCAGGACAGGAAATCACGCCGACGCAAGGTGGCGAACAGTCCGGGATTTTGTTCACGATGGATTCGCTCAAAGAAAAGATCATCGAGGAAGGTCGCAAGGGAGCTTACGTACAGCGATACAAAGGTCTCGGTGAAATGAACCCTGACCAGCTGTCGGAAACAACGATGAAACTGGAAAACCGGACCTTGCTCCAGGTTGAGATCGAGGACGCGATGGAAGCAGACCGGCTGTTCAGTACCCTCATGGGTGACGATGTCGAGCCGCGTCGCGAATTCATCCAGCAAAACGCCCTGAGTGTCCGCAACCTCGACATCTAAGACAAAAGGTACGTGAATCATGGAAACACTCCTAAAGAACGTAATGCCCATCAACATCGAAGAAGAGATGAGAACATCCTTCCTCGACTACTCGATGAGCGTCATTGTTTCCCGCGCGTTGCCCGACGTGCGTGATGGTCTGAAGCCAGTTCATCGCCGCATCCTGTTCGCGATGTACGGCTTGAAGAATTTTCATAATCGCCCCTACTTGAAGTCAGCCCGTATCGTCGGTGATGTCATCGGTAAGTATCACCCCCACGGTGACTCGGCCGTTTACGAAGCCCTCGTCCGACTGGCCCAGGACTTCGCCATGCGGTATCCACTGGTCGATGGTCAGGGTAATTTTGGCTCGATTGACGGCGACTCGGCCGCGGCGATGCGTTACACGGAATCGCGTCTCGCCAAGACCGCGGAACTCCTTCTGACCGACATTGAGAAGGAAACCGTCGACTTTGGTCCGAACTATGACAACAAGGAAGAAGAACCCCTGGTTCTTCCGACCAAGTTTCCCCAGCTTCTGGTCAATGGCGCTGCCGGCATCGCGGTTGGCATGGCGACGAACATCCCGCCGCATAACTTGCGCGAGGTCATCGAAGGCCTCGAAGCCCTCATCGAGAATCCGGAAATCAGCATCGATGAGTTGATGGACTACATCAAGGGGCCCGACTTCCCGACCCGTGGGCAGATCCACGGCATTTCCGGCATCAAGGAAGCCTTCATGACCGGCCGCGGTTCGGTCACCATGCGCGCCCGGACAAAAATCGAGGAAGTCCCAAAATCACAGGGTCGGGAACGCATTGTCATCACTGAAATACCCTACCAGGTGAACAAGGCTCGACTGATCGAGCGCATTGCCGACCTGGTCCGGGAAAAGAAGATCGAGGGAATTTCTGACCTCAGGGACGAATCCGCGGGTGATGAGATCCGTGTTGTTGTGGAACTCAAGCGCGGCGAAATTGCCGACATCGTCCTCAACAACCTCTACAAGATGACCCCGATGCAAACGAGCTTTGGCGTCAACGCCGTCGCTCTGGTCAATGGCGCGCCGCGGGTCCTGAACCTCAAGCAAATGCTTGAGCTCTTCTACAAGCACCGCCGCGAGGTCATCCTGCGCCGGACATCCTTCGATCTTCGGCAGGCGGAAGATCGCGGACACATATTGCTCGGTTTGAAAACCGCCGTTGAGAATATCGATGAGATGGTCGCCATTATCCGTGGTGCCGAGGACAGCCAGGCGGCTCACTCCGAACTCGTTCGCAAGTACTCGCTCTCTGATATCCAGGCCAAGGCCATTCTCGACATGCGCCTTGCGAAACTGACCGGCCTTGAGCGAGAAAAGATCGTCGCGGAGTACAACGAGACGATGGCCGTCATCGCCGACTTGCGTGACATCCTGGATCGTCCGGAACGCGTCACCGCGATCATCAAGACGGACCTTCTTGAGCTCAAGGAAGCGCATGGCGACGATCGCCGTACAGAAATCATCGCCTCCGAGGCGGACGAACTCCGCATGGAGCACCTCGTAGCCGATGAAGAGGTCGCTGTTACGATTACCCACGGTGGCTACGCGAAGCGGACCCCGCTCAAGGAATTCCGCGCGCAGAAGCGCGGCGGAAAAGGCAAGAGCGGCATGCTTACGAAGGAAGAGGACGTCGTAAAAGACCTCTACATTTCGAGCAACCACCAGTCGCTGCTCTGTTTCACCAATAAAGGTCGCGTATACGACATCAAGGTCTACCAGATCCCCGAGGCGCCGCTGAGAGCTCGCGGAAAGCATTTCGCGAACATCATCAAGCTCGAGGACCAGGAAAAAGTCATTTCCGTCATGCCGGTCAAGGAATTCTCGGAAGGGAAATTCGTGGTGTCGGTCACGGCGCAGGGCTTCATCAAGAAAACGGAGCTGATGGCATACGCGAACATCCGGGCCAGCGGCATCATCGGGCTCAAGCTCGAGGACAATGACACGCTCGTCGCTTGCGCCATCACGGACGGGAAGAGTGACATTCTCATCGCCACAAAGCTGGGCAAGGCAATCCGCTTCAATGAGGACGAAGCCCGCCCGATGGGACGTGCCTCCCGCGGAGTCACCGGGATCCGTTTCTCGGAAGACAACGACTCCGTGATCGGGATGGAAGTCATCACCGGCGATTCGACGATTCTCTCCATCTGCGAGAATGGATATGGCAAGCGCACGCCGCTTGAGGAATACCGTGTCCAGTCCCGCGGCGGAAAAGGCATCTACACCATCAAGGTGACGGAACGTAACGGGCCTGTGGTCGGCATCTGCCAGGTCGCGGAAAATGATGACCTGATGATCATGACATCCGCAGGAAAGATCATGCGCTTTACCGTCGGGGAAATCGGTGTTATCGGTCGCCTCACCCAGGGCGTTCGCCTGATGAACGTCGAGGATGCTGAACGGGTTATCAGCTGCTGCAAGGTCATGCGGTTTGAGGGCGAAGAAGTTTAACCAACGAAGAAGTTGCCATGAGCAAGATCAAAGTTGACCGGGAATTGGTGCGCAAGGTTGCTGACCTTGCGCAACTTTCTTTGAGCGAACAGGAAATCGGAATGTACGAGGAGCGGCTTTCCAAGGTCCTCTCCTACGTCGAGCAACTGGACCAGGTCCACGAATCGCTGGGCAGTGACTGGCGTCCTGACACCAGCCGCGGCGGCCCCGGGGCGGTACTCCCGGAGCGAGCCGACAAGGTGGTTGAATCCTTGCCAGTCGAGGAAGCCATGAGACAGGCACCGGCTCGCATTGGATCAGCGTTCCAGGTTCCCAGGATCATTGAGTGAAATCTTTAAATTGAGAAACGCGCAAAGATAGAAAGGCGCGAGGGTCAAATGACGACAGCCAACGAAAGCGCGCAATTCACCATCAAGTCGATCGTGGACGGAGTGAGATCCAGCAAGTTCTCAGCCACCGAGGTCGCGGCTGTTTACCTTGACCGGACCAGGAAATTCGCGTCGCGGTTGAACTGCAACCTGCACCTGGACGACAAAGCGGCTTTGTCGGAAGCAAAGGCGGCTGATCAACGGATCAAGGCAGCCGGTCCCGGCAATCTGCCTCTCGCGGGTGTCCCGGTTCTCGTGAAGGACAACATCTGTGTAAAGGGCTCGAAGACCACATGCGGGTCAAGAATCCTTGAGAATTACGTCGCGACTTACGATGCGACTGTGATCCAGCGTTTACGCGACGCCGGCGCTTTTGTGATCGGCAAGGTCAACATGGACGAGTTCGCCATGGGAAGTTCCAACGAGAACTCTGCTTTCGGCCCGGTTCGCAACCCGTGGAACGAGGATTACGTGCCGGGAGGTTCCTCTGGCGGATCGGCGGCGGCGGTGGCAGCGCGCCTTGCCCCTGTGGCCCTTGGGTCTGACACGGGAGGATCCATCAGGCAGCCGGCGAGCTTTTGCGGCATTGTTGGCCTTAAGCCCACATATGGCACAGTGAGCCGCTATGGTCTGGTCGCGTTCGGTTCGTCGCTGGACCAGATCGGGCCGATGACAACGACGGTCGAGGACGCGGCACTGATGCTGGATGTCCTGGCTGGCGCCGATTCCCATGATTCCACCGCGGTCAAACATCCTGACGGTGGATTTGCCAAGGCCCTCTTGGCGGACAAACATGGATTCCGTGGCATGACGATTGGCATTCCCGAGGAGTTTTTTGACTCGGGGCTCGACCCTGAAGTGGCCGCGTGCCTTGAGCAAGCCATCACGGTTGCTCAAAATGCTGGAGCCAAGACCAAACGCGTTCGCTTGCCGAACATTTCATATAGCGTCGCGGCTTATTACGTCATCGCGACAGCCGAGGCATCGGCGAATCTGGCCCGCTTCGATGGTATTCGCTATGGCTACAGGTCCGCAGAAAAAAATCTGAGCCTCAAAGACGTCTACCGGAAGTCAAGGAGCGAGGGATTTGGACGTGAAGTCAAGCAACGGATCATGCTTGGAACCTTCGTTCTGTCGTCTGGCTACTACGACGCCTTTTACTCGAAAGCCAACAAAGTCCGTGAACTCATTTCGCGTGATTTCGCCGCGGCTTTTGGTTCAGGCTGCGATTTGCTGCTGACGCCGACCTCCCCCACCCCACCGTTCAAGTTGGGTGAAAAGTTGTCGGATCCACTGGCCATGTATTTGTCAGATATTTGCACGATCGGCGTGAACCTTGCCGACCTTCCTGGCATCTCGATCCCATGCGGCCGCACGAAGTCCGGTTTGCCAGTTGGCATGCAGCTCATCGCGCCGAAGTTCAACGAAAAGAAATTGCTCATTGGAGCCAACGCTTATGAACGCGCCACTGAATGGCACAAAGCCAGCCCGAGCCTCTAATTCTGGTGACGCGGTGCTGGACCGCTACGAGCCTGTCATCGGATTAGAGGTCCACTGCCAGCTCAAGACGCAGACTAAACTGTTTTGTGGTTGTTCGACCGCGTTCGGCGCCATGCCCAACCACAACACCTGCCCTGTCTGCCTCGGACATCCCGGGGTGCTGCCCGCGCTCAATTCTGAGGCCGTCAATTTCGCGATCCGTTTCGCGCTGGCCGTTGGCGCGGACATCCAGGAAACGAGCGTTTTCGCCCGCAAACAATATTTCTACCCGGACCTGCCGAAGGGATACCAGATCACCCAGTATGACCTGCCTTACTGCACCGGGGGAAAACTCACCCTCGCCAGCGGAAAGACGGTTCGCCTCATCCGCGCGCATCTTGAGGAAGACGCTGGAAAGAACGTCCACGGAGACGAGTCAAGCTATGTGGACTTGAACCGCGCCGGCGTGCCTTTGATCGAGATCGTCAGCCACGCCGACATCAGGACCCCTGAGGATGCGGCCGATTACCTGAAAAGATTGCGCTCATTGGTCCGTTCCCTTGAGATCTGCGATGGCAACCTCGAGGAAGGGTCATTTCGATGCGACGCCAACGTCTCGATCCGTCCGCGCGGTCAGGAGAAGTTTGGAACCCGTTGCGAGATCAAGAACCTGAACTCCTTCCGCAACATTGAGCGGGCCATCAAGTACGAGATCCTGCGCCAGGCCGATTTGCTTGATCACGGCCAGCCGGTAGTCCAGCAAACGATGCTGTTTGACGCCGCGTCTGGCAAAACCCACCCGATGCGTTCCAAGGAAGAAAGCCACGACTATCGTTACTTCCCTGAACCGGACTTGCTTCCCCTTCGCATCGATGAGGCCCGGATCCAGCGCCAGAGAGAGACCCTTCCCGAGTTGCCCGAGGCGATGGCCCGACGCTTTGAGGAAAAGCACGGCCTTTCGGCCTACGATGCCGCGGTACTCACGTCAGACAAGGATCTGGCCGGTTTTTACGAAGCCGTGGTTAAACGTGTCGGCAGCGCTGCGACGGAAAAGATCGTCGCCAACTGGGTGACGAGCGAATATCTGCGTGAGGTCAACAACCGCAATTGGGACCTGACGAACCCTCCGATCACCGCGGACCACCTCGGAGAACTTATCGAATTAATTGGAAAAAGCGTCATTTCTGGCAGGATCGCCAAGACGCTTTTCGAAGAGATGGCAGAGAAGGGTCCGGGCAAGGGACCAAAGGCCATGGTTGAGGCGCAGGGGCTGATCCAGGTTTCCGACACGAGCGAGATCCGCAACGTGGTGACGAAGGTCCTCGACGCGAATCCAGAACAACTCGCGGACTACCTCGGAGGTCGCGACAAGCTCTTTGGTTTTTTTGTCGGACAGACCATGAAAGTCTCTGGCGGCAAGATGAATCCCCAGATGGTCAACGATGTGTTGAAAGAGCTTTTGGATGCCCGTCGCAAGGGCTGATGGCCATTCAATCGCCCTGACAGCCCTCCTGGAGGCATGGAGCCAAAAGGGGCTGTGGACCCATGCCTTTGTCGCGTGTGGGCAACTGGGCGTCGATAAACCGGGTTTTTCGCGCCTTTTTTCGCCGGATGGTCGCGATATCTTTGATTTGGCATCTCTTACCAAGGCGATCGTGACGACGCCCCTCGCGTTCGAGTTGCTTCGACGGGGTGACTGGGTTGCGGACAGGCCTTTTCGTGAGTCCCCTCTCGTAAAAAAACACCCGGGACATTTCGCGGATGTGCCATCGACCATGATGGAGCTCGTGCCCCGGCACCTGTTGCGACACGAATCCGGACTTCCGCCTTGGCGGAATTTTTACGTCGAATGTGGATCCTCAAGGCGCGGTCTCATGGAGGCCATGACCGGGATTCTGAAGGAGCCGCGCCTTCAAAATCCGGCCTACTCTGATGTTGGATTTCTTGCTTTGGGGATTCTTTTGGAGAGGTCGTATCAATCTGATATTGCTTCTATTTTCTACCGTTTATGCAAAGATCCCAAGTGGTTTTCCCCAGGTTCTCAACAGGGGGAACGACGTCTCGTCTTTGGCGTAGATCTCACGCCAGACGAGACGACAAATCGCGCCGTCACATCGGGATTCTGCCGGGTGAGGCAACGACAACTGATCGGGGAAGTCTACGACGAGAACGCGTGGGCTCTCGGTGGCCAATGCCCCCACGCCGGCCTGTTTGGAACAGGGGAAGACGTGGTTTCCTGGTTGCGCGCGTTGGCCGCCTCACCCGTCGGATCGGCGATGTTGAGAGCCCAGGCCGCCGAGATCCGGGAGGGAAACAACGAATCGCTCCTCGGATGGCGACAGGGAGCTGACCCGGTCGCCGCGGCATTTGGTGGCGGGAAGTCCATGGGCCACTTGGGTTTTACGGGTACGGCCTTTTGGGTCACGCCGGCGACGCACCAGGAAAAACCTGACCGGTACGCCGTGATCCTGACCAACCGGACCGTCTCGGGGCGCATCAATCCCGCCATCAAGGATTTCCGGCGCGAATGCCTGGAGCTGCTTTGGCAGGCCGCGTGAAAGAATTCGACGTGGCCATTGTGGGGCGCGGGATTGCTGGATTATCAGTTGCCCGTGAAATCCTGCGCGAAACCAGGCTTGGAATCGCGGTGATCGGGCCGGACATCCCGGTTCACGGCTCCGCAACCATTGCTGCCCAAGGCGTCAGCGCAATCAAAGGACTCGTCGTCGCGAGAGAGCCCCTTTTCGCCGCAAAACTGGCCGGACATCGCATGCTTGGCGACTGGATCGATTCGATCAGCCGTGACTCAGAATCTCTGGTCAATTGCGATCGACAAGGTGTTGCCGAGATCGCCCGGGACCTTCCGGATTACCAGAAACGGATCGGGCGGGCTTATCAGGGGCGGTTTCAGGGCGTGTTCGGTCCGGTTGAGGGATCCTTCCGTACCCGGTTCCTGGCAGAACCTGCATTTGGAATCCTTTATCCAGAGGACCTTTGGTTTGACCCGGCCGGGGCGATCAACTCTTTGGAGGCCCTGCTGCGTAAGGCTTCCAATCGTGTTGAGTTTTTACCAAGAACCGTTGTGTCGGTGGATGGGGGAACGCCTGGAGATGGCATGGTCGCTAACATCCGTCTCGAGGGAGACGGGCGCGTCAAGGCAGGCCGAGTCATACTCGCGGCAGGGTTTGCCACCCCCGGACTGCTTCCTTCCGGGACGACCCATGTGGGTTGGCGTTTGGTTGGTGGCGAAACCTTTGAAAGCCCTGTCCTACCCTCCACAAAGGTCCATTTCACGGCATCGGGCGACATGGAACCTGGGCGGGAAGTGTCCTCCTTTGTCCGCGGCACATTTTCAGTCACGCGCCTTGCGGATGGTCGTATCGTGGCTGGTTCCACAACCGGTGAATCGCCCGGAGAATATAAAGTTTCGCCCGTAGATTCGATGCGTCATGAAATTGCGATGATGGCTGGATCTCCCGGAGTTGAATCCGCGGCGTTCCGTTCGAGATGGGGTCTGAGGCTTCGTTCAAAAGATCGATCCCCGGTTTGCGGAATGGTGCCCGGGTTTGGGGGGCGGCTCTGGGTTTTTTC
>RGVZ01000721.1 GCA_010029825.1 bacterium
ATAAACTCCAACGGGCCGGGTTCGGCGGATTTCGGGGTGTGCAATGCCGACTTGCGCTATCACTTGCAAGTGTCGTCACAGCCATCAGGCCAGACCTGCGTCACGCGATACGGGGCCGGATTCGTCGGGGATAGTTTCTATCCGCGGAGATTGGTGCATGACTGGGATTACACAGCTCTCAATGGATACCCCGGCGCTCAGAAATTCGTCTCGTCGATTTACTGTACCGACAGCATCGAGACCGCAGCCGCGATGACCATTGGATTCGAGGACATGTACAACAGCACGGCCGCATTCAAGGAGCCAGCCATCGGGACAGACAAGGATTTCGGTGATCTGGTCATCACCCTGTCTGGCAACTCGTTCACCAAGTCAGTGACGGGAGGCGTCTGGAAGATCATTGCCAAAAATGCTGGAAGTGTCGCGGTATCGGCAACGGATACGAGTTGGTGTCAACATCCGTTCCGGGTCAAGGTTTATCGCAGTGGTTCATTGGTCAGCACCGCCCCGGCATCCGGGTCGGCGCGGGCCGGCGTCACTTCGTACGGCCAAGTGAAGGTGTCATCGGTGAGCGTTCAGGCTGATGATGAAATCAGGGTCGAGATGGACCGGGGTCAGTTGGTCTCGCTCTCGTCGGAAAATATGAACGGAAATTCCTGGCGAGGCTGTCTGGGTTCCGACACCAACTATGGCGTCGGGTCAGACGCGACGATTTACTCGACGGACATGAACGCCGCGTTGGTGACCGCCACCGCGCCGCAAGATGTTGGATTGCGGCCGGCACCCGTCGGTCTGCAGATTGCGATGGATTCTCCTGGGATTGGCATGGCTAACGTCAATTTTACGTGGAGTGCCGCGTCCAACGCGAGTCCGGACCTCATGGGGGCAAACTTTCAGTGTACGGGTTTGCGTACCATCGAAGACAACGCGATCTCCGGCATAGGATGCACCGGTCCCACGGACCCGAACTGTTTCATCCATCCGTCGTCGTACTCGGTCGACACCGTGACGGACGATTATACATCCTCGACGACTTCTTTTTCGAAGCCATTCATGGCATGCACCGCCTACTATTGCCGCGTCCGGATG
>RGVZ01000722.1 GCA_010029825.1 bacterium
CGGCGCTGGAAGGGGCGTGTGAAGGGCCTTTATGACAGGATTGGCGGGAAAGTCCCTGTTATCGTCACCGGGAGTGCCAGGCTGGATGTGTTTCGAAAGGGCGGCGACAGTCTCATGGGACGCTATGTTCCGTATCATCTGAATCCGCTGTCCGTCGGTGAATCACCTGATCCAGTCGGGCCGGACGATGTTTTTCAGCGGACGGTTTCCCGCTATCCGTGGCAGGACCTGTTGAATCTGGGCGGCTTTCCTGAGCCACTCCTGGGTGGCAGCGAGCAAAAGGCCAATCGATGGAGTCGACTGCGGCGCGAGCGACTTTTGAGAGAGGACGTACGTGATCTCCGGAATATCTCGGACATCAACGCTCTGTCCGTTCTGGTGGCCTTGATGCCGAGACAGGTCGGAGGATTGCTGTCCATCAACTCGCTGCGTCTAGACGCGGATATCGCCTACGGAACGGCCCACGCCTGGATCGGGGTATTGGAAACGCTGTATCACCATTTCACGGTAAAGCCCTATGCCAGGAAGCTGTCACGCGCGACCAGAGCCGAGCCGAAGTTGTTCCTCTATGACATCCTCGGTATCCCGGTTGCCGGTCCCCGCAAGGAAAACCTCGTCGCTTTACACTTGCTCAAGGCCTGTCAATATTGGACTGATATGGCGTACGGGCTGTTTGAACTCAGGTTTATCCGGACCAAGGAGCAAGAGGAAGTCGATTTTTGTGTGCTTCGCGATGGCAAGGTGTGGCTACTGGTTGAATGTAAATCCGGCGCCAAATCTTTATCCAGGCAACTGGTCAAATTTACCGGATTGCTTCGGCCACAGTGGAGTTTTCAGCTGGTTGACGACACATCCTTCGATCGTTTCTACGCAGAACATAACATTCGCGTAACATCAGCCGCGCGATTCTGCGCCGGGTTGGTATAAACGCGAAATCAATTGGGACTTTCCGCATGACCATCAAATCCCAGGACCCAACGCGACCCGCCGTTCTTGTGACGGGGGGATGTGGATATATCGGCAGCCATGTGGTCCGCCAACTCGTCGAGGCCGGATGCCATCCAGTCGTCATCGACAATCTGG
>RGVZ01000723.1 GCA_010029825.1 bacterium
ACCCATGGCGGCGAGATCGTTTTCCAAGGGACGGTTAGTGAAGCCGTTGCCTCAAAGGGCTCGCTCACCGGCCTTGCGCTTACCCGCGAGCTAACGATCAACAAGGAGCCCCTTGCCTCTGAGGAGAAAATCACCGTTCACGGTGCGATCAAGAATAACCTGAAATCTCTCGACGTAACCGTTCCTCTGCGGAGCCTCGTCACCGTCGCCGGCGTTTCTGGAGCTGGCAAGAGCTCTCTCGTTCACGGCGTTATCGGCGAAGCGCTCGACGGCGGCGCTGATAAAAAGGGAGCGTTCGCCGGGCGCCACGGGTCGGTTGAGACCTCCCTCAAGATAGATAGATTTCTCATCGTCGACCAACAGCCGATCGGAAAGACCTCGCGTTCGACGCCAGCGTCCTACCTCGGCATCTGGGACGAAATACGGAAAGTCGTGGAGAAGGGAACTTCTCTCATAGATGTCTCCAAGATGTTCAATATCAGTTACCATGCGATCCGCATGCGTAGTGCTCGGGGAAAATGGAACACTCCGAACCGGATCAAGGCGAAATTGGAACAGGCTGCAAGGGAGCAGGGCGACAGGGCATCAGTTGTCGCCGACAACGAGCGACTTTCAGAATCCATAGAAGCAGCCGCGCGCGCCTCAAATTCGCCGATGACATCTTCGGGCGCGCTCGACTTCGACAAAGCGACCAAGGACTACCGCACCAAAGGAGTTTTGAAGATGGCGAGACTGCTCGACCAGACGATCATCGCACCGCCGCGCAACTGGAAAGATTATGACATCGCGGACAAAATGATGCGCCGTCTGTTGGGGATAGACGACGCAGAGGGAAGATCAAACACCGTGGTGCAACTCCAGGTTGTGAACGAGCGGCTAAAGACAAGTTTGCAGGATGAGATCATAGAGGGCGAATTCGTCGAAAATGAGGCCGAATCCGTCACCAATGCGTCACCATCGGACGATTCCCAGAAGGAGACTACGGGTTGCCAACCCGATCAGGCCTTACCCGATAACGGGTAAGCGGTGCAGAGCAGCAGAATCGCAGAGGAGCAGAGGAGCAGAGGAGCAGAGGAGCAGAGG
>RGVZ01000724.1 GCA_010029825.1 bacterium
CAGGGACAGAGCGCGCGTGCTCCACAGGGCCCACAGAACTAACAAGGGCTGAAACGCGAGTCGGATGCCGCGCGCCATGTCGCTCGTGAGACCGAACGCGTCGGTGTGCTCCACAAACTGCGCAACGTTACCGGGAAAAATCACCACGAAGAACAGCGCCGTCGCCAGTCCCACGGTTCTGTGAAAAGGCGACGGGATGACCAGCCCCAGGCCGAGCAGAATCTCAACCATTCCCGACGCCACAACCACGAAGTCGGCATCGAGTGGCACCCAGGACGGAACTTGTGCCTGAAAAGTTAACCGTGCGAACGTCAGATGACCGGTCCCGGCGGCAATCAACGCCGCACCGAGAAGCAGTCTCGCGGCGATGGCGATTCGAGCACTCCGTGGACCATGCGATGTCAAGAATCCCATGTGAATGATTCTTGGACAATTCTTATGATTCACATAGCCGCTTGCTCACATCGCCTCGATACTCTCAACTCGCTCCCCCGTTGTTTGGCAGAATTGCCCCCAAGAGAAAGCACGAAAAATGTTGAGTGTGTTCCACAAAAAGTGGGTGGCGGCCACCGCCATCGCCAGTTGCGTGACCCTCGGCGCGAGCGTGTTGCCCGCGACCATGGCTTCCGCGGCGACGAGTCCCACCCCCACCACGGCGGCCAAGTTGCCCGTCGTGACGCCCCGCCCCTCGGCGCCGACGACGGCGGCCAGACCTCCGGCACCCCAACCACCCGCATCCAAGCCAGTCGTACCGCCGAAGCCCACTCCCGCCGCACCCGAGCCTCGTTACTCGTTCAACGGTCTCGGAAACAACCTGCTCCACACCGATTGGGGATCGGTCAAGGTTGCGTTTTTGCGCATGGCGCCGGCGGCCTACGCGGACGGCAAGAGCACGATGTCGGGCGCAACTCGGCCTAGTGCACGAGCCGTCTCCAACGCCATCGACGCGCAATCGGGGAGCATCCCCAACAATCGTCGCCTCACCGACATGGTGTACGTGTTCGGACAATTCCTCGACCACGACATCACCCGAACCATCGCGACGACGG
>RGVZ01000725.1 GCA_010029825.1 bacterium
GACGGCTGCAAGCGGGGGTGTCGATAACGGTGGCTACATGGTTGTGCGTGGGACGTCTGATCCTACCACCGCGCCAAACGTAAACGGTATCTATGCCAGCGGTAATACAGTAGCTATGGGGCAAACAGTTGTTTATGTCGGCACGTCCACTAGCTTTGTGGATACAGGCCTGACCGGTGGCACCACGTATTACTATCGTGTTTACACTTATGACAAGGCTTACAACTACTCCTCGGCCGCTACAGTTTCGGGAACGCCCACCTCGGCTGGGACTCCCACCATTACCGCGGGCGCTGCGAGTGCGCTGAGCACATTTACCGGCACGGCCTCGAGTTCAACCTCGGTTTCAGTCACCGGTTCTTCTCTCTCCGTTCCCATTACGGCGACGGCTCCCAGTAATTTCGAGGTTTCTTCCGACAACAGCAGTTGGAGTTCGACCGCAACTCTCCCTATCACTGGAGGAACCCTGTATATCCGCATTGCGGCCTCTGCGGCTGCCGGGTCGCCCTCCGGAAATGTGCTTTTGAGCAGCACCGGAGCAACCGATGTAAACGTTGCGGTCTCCGGAACCGTATACAAAGTGGCACCTACGGCCCATGTGACCAACTTTGCCACGGGCTCGATCACGACGAGCAGTATTCCGCTGACATGGACGGGGGCCAGTCCGCAGCCCGATGGATATCTGATCCTTGTGAGCAGCACCACGGTGACCGATCCGGTGAACGGTACGGCGGTGGCCAATGATACGAGCCTCAGCGACGGGGTGGGGGCCTTCAACGTGACCAGCGGTGCGACGACGGGTTACTCGGGTTTCACGAGTTTTGCGGCGGGCACGACCTATACTTTCAAAATTTATCCTTACAACAACAGTGGCACCAACATCCGTTATCTCACGGCCAGCGCACCTAGCGTGACGGGCCTGTTGTTGCCGGCTACGCCGTCCACTCCGACTTTCACTTCGGTCACCTCTTCGGGGTTTACGGTGAACTGGACTCCGGTGACGGGGGCGGCGAGTTATCGGCTGGATGTTTCCACAGCCTCAAATTTCGCCACGTTCGTATCGGGCTACCAAGATTTGAC
>RGVZ01000726.1 GCA_010029825.1 bacterium
GCCAGCTTCTTTGGTTTGCACAGGCCAGGCTCGAAACCCGACGGCTAGAACTTCCTGTGCGTGAGCTCGCACTTGGCAGTCGCCGTCACGGCGAACTTGTTGAGGGTTTTGGGTTGAATCTCAATGCTTTATACTAAACTAATCGGTTTGCTCGGGGACTAGGTAGGCTAAGCAGAAATACCTAGTCGCCCCATTTACGGATGTAGGTGGCGTAGGCCTGTTCCCAATCGGCGGAGCTGAACTTGCCCCCGCTCGCATGAACCAGCGAAATGGGCCAGGTGCCGCAACGAAGTCCCTTCTGCTCTGCCTGTCTACAGATGTCCATGTCGTAAAAATGGAAATCGAAGGACTCGTCGAACCAGACGTCATTGTCCATGAACGTTCGATTGTGACCAGCGAGGAGCAAGCCGTCGAGCAGTTTGACCGGCTGCCCAGTCGGACCATAGAAACTCAGATGCTTGGGCGGGAACGCGTCGCCATGCCCCACCACGCCGCTCAAATGCTCGGCTGAATCTTTGGTTCTTTTGGCATCAACGAACATCCAACCGGACTGGTTAGGCACGCGCCGCTTGTTCCCCGCGAGTCCGATGAGATCGAACTGCGCCAAGCCCTGCTCTATCCGGTTGACCCAGAAAAAGTCGAGCAGGAGGAGGTCGTCATGGGCGAAGACCATGTTGCAGTCCTTGCCCCGACTCTCCCGCAACGCTTCGTTGTAACACGCCGGGAGGCCGCGACGATTTTCCGTAAAGACCCGCAGGTCAAGGTTCGAAGCCCGGCAGGCGGTAATCGATCGGCCAGTTGCCGATTTGTTGAAGAAGTCCTCTCGATTATGTCGAGTGGCCACCACTAGGGTTGTTCTCGGCATGGCGGCGTCAGAACCTGCGGTGAGTCAACTCGCACTTTGCGGTGGCGGCCTGCGAGAACTTATTGGGGTCGTTCTGGTTGAGTTTGAGCACCCGCATCTGGCCGGTGGTGCGATTGATGTCGTAGAGCAACGTATCGTCCCCAACCTTGGTTCGGAACAGGATGCCGCGGTCGCTAACGATGGCCGGCTGCCACGTCGTGCCGGTGTTGATGCGG
>RGVZ01000727.1 GCA_010029825.1 bacterium
CTCCAGTAGCCAGAAGCCCCCCTCCTGCCGCCGCAGCACACAGGTGGCCCGTTGCCGCCCGCCTTCTTTCAGAAGCGCAATATGCGTCCCCCGCAGCCGCACATCGCGGAGCGCCGTCGCCGACCAACCGGTTCGCACAAAGTCGGCCCATGCGGCGAGTTCGTCATCGCTAAACTCCTCTGCCCGCACGCAGGAGAACTCACAGTCCGTTGGCAGTTGGGGCCGCACCGGCGGTAGACATGCACCTCCAGGGCTGGTCGCCGCAGCAATCCAGGGGTCGTCCCATATCATTAGCGGGGCGCAATATTCCCCACCGGTAAAAATGACGCGACCCAGTAGCAGTGCCGGTCGTAGCACCACCACCCACGATGTCTCTCCATGAATCCAATGCACCGTCGCCGTTCGCCGCCGTATCCGGTGGTCCTCTTGTTCCTACACTGACGCTGTCTGATGCCGCCGCCGCCGCCGCCAAACCCAAGAAGAATCGCTGCGCCGCGCCCAACTGCTCCCGTCGTCTCGCGCTAACCGACTTTGACTGTCGCTGCGGCACGCGCTACTGCGCCGAACACCGCGTCCCCGAGTCCCACGCCTGTACATACGATTTCCGCGCTGCTGCCGCCGCCACCCTGACGACCCAGCTCACCCGCGTCGTGGGCAACAAGTTGGAGCGCTTCTGACGTTGCCGTCATCGTGTGAAGAAAAACAGATACTGATACTCATAGCCGATGGCTGTCAGATCCACGTGATGTTCTAGGCGGAATCCCACATCTGTTATCTCCTTGACCAGCGGTTCGATATTCGGCATCCAGACCCGCTGCTCATGGCGACGCACCCGCCCATCACGAAAGCGGAATGTCTCCTCATAAACACCCCGCGACCCGTGGAGCTGGAAATCCCCCAAATAGTCAAACTCCTCAAACGTCACGTTAGACTGTGTGATTCGCTCATCTGCGTATTTTTGAATGGAGAATCCGACGAACGGGCTGGCCGACTCCAACACCGGATCGAACTTCAGTTTATTGACCGCGTGGCAGACGAACAACCCACCCGGTGCGAGCCACAGGAAGAAGTTCTTCAGCA
>RGVZ01000728.1 GCA_010029825.1 bacterium
CGGGCCTTGGCCTTGGCGATCGCCTCGAGGCGGTCCTCCGCCTCCACGACCAGGGCCTGATCCCCGCCGTCGAGGAGCCAGGACTTGGCGTGGTGACCGTGAGAGTTGGTGGACTCGAGGGTGATGATCCAGAGCATGCTGCCTCCTGTGTGCTATCATCATACCACATCCCAACTCTGTCGCACGCGCCGTCAGCGGCCTCTCTCCACTACGCGTCCTCCAACACGTCGCTGTCGTCCTCGATGTCACCCTCCCACACCCACTCCTGCTTCCCGTCGATGAGGATGTACCAGCCGTTGTCAGCCCAGTCTGATCCGGGGATGGGGATCGAGTAGGGATGCAGCACCAGGAAGACACCTTCTTCTCCTACGTGGACGCCGCGCCACCGCCTCAGCGGCCCCGCCTTGACCAACGCCACCTCCCTCACTCCACCAGCACCGTGTGCTGCTCCAGCTCTTGATCGTAGAACCAGGGTGTCGATGGGCCGCCCACTTCTTTGTTGTCCAGCATCACGGTGTAGGTGCGTGGGCGTTGCCGCCCGAACGCGTCCACACCTTGGTCGTAGCACTGTATCACGAAGAGCAGCAATCCGTCGGGATAGTTGTAGAACTGGCCACCGTCGTGCTTCTTCTTCCACCGCCTCAGCTGACCGACCTCAATCATCCTTCACCACCCGCAGACCGCCCGCGTTCGCTCGCCACACCTCACCCTTGAACAGGACGTCACAGACATCACGATACACACCGCCTCCGTACCCGACGACCTCCACCCGGGTCACCAGCGCCACCTCACCTACGTTCAGACGTGTGTCGCGGGATCCTGGCTTGTACAGGTTCTGGGTCAGCACCGCGCCGTGGCCGAAGCGATCCGTCACCAGGTCGCCTGGGTTGACACGGCGATCAGCTGCCACACCGGCTCTCGGTCAGGACCACCTCACCCTCGATCACCCCGTAGGACGAGTACTCGGTGAAGCGCTTCTGCGCCGGCTTCCAGTCACTGGGTGCGGGCTGGGTGGCGTACCACAGGTCCTCGCCCTTCCAGGTGACGTCGAACACCTGCTGGTCACAGGGGATCTGCACC
>RGVZ01000729.1 GCA_010029825.1 bacterium
ACTACCGCGTTGCGACCACGGTCAAGGCGATTCTGCAGAAGAACAAGGAACTCCAGGAGATCATCGCCATCCTCGGTGTGGACGAGCTTTCTGAAGAAGACAAGGTCACCGTGTCGCGTGCGCGTCGCATCCAACAGTTCCTCTCGCAGAACACCTACATGGCAAAGAAGTTCACTGGTGTCGAGGGTTCGACGGTTCCGCTCAAGGAAACCATCGAATCCTTTGACGCCATTTGCAAGGGCGAGTTTGACCACGTCGCCGAGCAGGCCTTCTTCAACGTGGGCGCAATTTCGGATGTTGAGGCCAAGTGGGCTCAAATCCAGAAGGAGAACAACTAGTCATGGCCGCCACGTCGGCGCTCACCGTGAGCGTGGTTGCGGCTGACAAGGAAGTCTGGTCTGGCCAGGCATCGATTGTTATCGCCAAGACCACCGAGGGCGAAATCGGAATCTTGCCGGGTCACGAGCCGATGCTGGCTCTTCTTGCGCAAGGAGAAATCGAAGTACGCATTACGCCGCTCGACGGGCCCAAGGTCAGCGTGAGCGCCGACAATGGCTTTCTCTCGGTGGAGAACAACAACGTCGCCATTGTGGCGGCGCTGGCCGAACTCGTCAGCTAGGGTCTTCGCGTACGGTTGCGATTAAGGCGTCAACGACATCCCCATGCTGATATTGCTTCCGCCGTCGGAGACGAAGCGTTCCGGCGGAGAGGGAACGCCATTAAGTACGACGTGGAATCTGAGCTTCCCCGAGCTCGATGAAACGCGACGCTCGTTAGTTCAGTCGTTGTGCGAATTGGCCGCCGATCCTGTGGAGATGATCTCTACCCTCAAACTCGGACCACAACAACATGATGAAGTCCACGTGAATGCAGGGATCCTGGACGCACCAACAATGCCCGCGATCGAACGTTTCACGGGTGTTCTGTTTGATGCCATTGATGTGGGGACGCTCGACAAACCTGGTCGCGATTTTCTCGCTTCACGAATTCTCATCCAGTCGGCCTTGTTTGGACTCGTTCGTGCTTCCGACTTCATTCCCGCATATCGATTGAGCTTTGATTCGCGCCTGCCGAGCCTGC
>RGVZ01000730.1 GCA_010029825.1 bacterium
CCAACGGCTTCACCCAGAGAACCCTCGACGAGTGCCACGCCACGCTTCCACCGTTCACGCTGTTGTGGGGTTCCCGACAGGGTCCGACCATAAAAATCGAAGTTCTCATCCACGAATCTCGTGGGCAAGAACGGCGCGGCGGAATGGACAACCTGCCACATGAGCCACGCGCGCCACTCATCCAATTGGAAGTCAACGAGGAGCCGACCCAGCCCCTCCAGAAAGCTCGGTTCGCGCACAACGACCGTGTCAAATGCCTTACGCGGTGCTCCCAGTGCAATGAGCCAGGTCTCGAGATCCGCGGGAGGAGGGGTGCCCCCGTCGGTCGCGCTCATCTCGCCCGCAGCGTGTTCGGCGATTCGCGCAGACGAGGCACGGAGGATCCGTTCCCGGACGTCCATCCAAGGAAGCGGGTTGTATGTCGCTTGCGCGTCACGCGTGCGAACGTTGTCCCAGTGTGCCGCCGCCAGCGCGGTCTCAAGATCGAAAGCTCGCTGGGCGCGCACCGCCGCAGACGCGCCGCCATTCACCGATGGAAGTTCTTCGTCAATCAGCTCAAACATGCGCTGAATGTGGGACACATACGCGTCGCGAACCGAGGCGAACTTCTCGTCGCGGTAATAGCTTTCGTCCGGCAGGTTAATTCCGGCCTGTTCGATGAAGACGAGGTAACGATCCGGCTGGCCCGGATCATTGTCCACGAAAAGGCCGAAAAATCCGCTCACGCCGTGGCGTACGAGTCGTGCGATCGTGTCGAGGAGTTGACTTATCGTCTCGACGTTCGAAGCAACGGCGAGTTGGCTCGCGATGGGTGTCACACCCTGTTCGTCGATACGCTCGTGCGCCATAAAGCTGGCGTAGAGATCTCCCACCTTGCGCTCGACAGGATCGGACGGAAGATCGGCAATTCCCGTGATGATGTCGCGCACGGCACGTTCGGCTTCTTCCGCGAGCATGTGGAACGATCCGTAACGCGCTTTATCTTCGGGTATCTCAGTTCGAGCCATCCACTTTCCCGTGACGTGTCGGTACAGGTCATCCTGTGGTCTCGTCTGGGGGTCGAGTTCTGTGATGTCGATG
>RGVZ01000074.1 GCA_010029825.1 bacterium
GCAAACGCGGCGGCCGCCTTCGGACTCGTGCGCGCGGCGACAAAACCAATGATGGAGCATGGCGGATCCATCGTCCTCATCGCTTCCGCCGCCAGCGTAGGCGGCCTCGCGAATCACGAAGCCATCGCCGCCGGTAAAGGCGCCGTCATGGGCCTCACTCTTTCCGCCGCCGCGACCTACGCGCGTTACAAGATTCGCGTCAACTGCGTCGCGCCAGGACTTGTCGATACGCCCCTCACTTCGCGAATCACCGGTAACGAGGTATCGTTAAAGGCATCTCTGGCGATGCACGCGCTGGGCCGGATCGGCAAGCCCGAGGATATCGCGGGCGCCGTGACGTGGCTGCTGTCCGATGACAGTTCCTGGATGACGGGCAACACCCTGAGTGTTGATGGCGGACTGGCGAATTTGAGGGCACGTTGATGAACAGCACGCATCACCCAAGGAAAATTCTTGTCACCGGAGCTTCGGACGGAATCGGAAAAGTGACGGCAAGGGAACTTGCCGCGCGCGGACATCACGTTGTGATCGTTGGCCGGAACGCCGGGAAAACGCAAAATGCGGCGACGGAAATGCGTGATGCCATACGAACCAGCAATGGCCCCGGGACGATCGACTTCATGATTGCCGACCTCGCGCGCCCGACAGAAGTGAAAAACCTGGCGCGGCAATACACGGACAGGTTTGGGCAACTGGACGTGCTCGTGAACAACGCGGGTGCTTTTTTCGCCGGTTTCATCAAGACACCGGACGGCTTTGAACAGACTTTTGCCCTGAACCATCTGAATTATTTCTACCTGACAGAGCTCATGATGCCTCTTCTCGCCCGATCCAACGCGGGCAGGGTCGTCAACGTCGCCAGCGAAGCCCATCGCGGCTGCGATCTGGACTTCGATAATCTCAATGGGGAAAAAGGTGCCACTGCCTACAATGGGTGGAGGGCGTATCAGAGATCGAAACTCGCGAATATCCTGTTCACGCGGGAACTGGCCCGTCGCGTCGCAGGGACGAGCGTGACAGCGAATTCGCTGCACCCTGGATTTGTTGCAAGCAAGTTCGGCCACAACAACGGGGGCGTCTGGGGCCCCTTGGTGAAATTCAGCCAGATGGTGTTCGCGATCAACGAAGACCGCGGCGCGGCGACGTCGATTTTTCTGGCCGATGATCCATCGGTCGCCACGGTATCGGGAAAGTATTTTGACAAGTGCAAGGAACGCGCGCCCACGGCCGCCGCGTCCAACGACGACGCCGCACGTAAATTATGGGACGTCACCGACAAGTTGCTCGATCGTTTCCGTTGATCACCGCGCACCATCATCCTGAGCGCCATCGTCACCCTGAGTGCCATCGTCAGCCTGACCCTGATGTACCGTCATCCTGACCCTGAGCGCAGCGAAGGGGAAGGATCTTGTCTTCCCGGAGAGGATTCTTCGGGCTACGCCCTCAGAATGACGGGGGAGAAGATTCTTCGGGCTGCGCCCTCAGAATGACGGGGCTACGCCCTCAGAATGACGGGGAGAAGATTCTTCGGGCTACGCCCTCAGAATGACGGGGCTGCGCCCTCAGAATGACGGGGCGGGGAAAGCGTGGACGAGCATCCACGCGGCGAGAGCGGCTTTCGCCGTCCACGCAACGGTCCGCAACCAGTTGGTCCACACAAGGCGCGAGACGATGCGCGTGTCATGGCCAATGGCAAGGGCCGCGTGACATGGAATGCTGAAGATCGCGGTCACGCCAAATATAAACAGCGCAAGACCAACGTTCGCGAAAACCATGTGACCGTCGAAGCGCGACAGGCCGTCTGATGTCCCGAGCCATATCATGAAGACAACGGCGAGCAATGCCTCGGCGATCATCGGACCGCCAACAACCCACGAAGTCAGCCACTGGTGACGCTCCGCGTACGTAGCGAAACCATCGCGCCCCACTTTGTTGAACAGGGGGTAATGCACGATCTGCACAAAAACAATCACGCCCGTCATGTAGCACGTCGCGACCAGATTCAAGACCAAAGCGACCTGGATCCACGCGGGAGTCGCGAAAGCCAAGATCAATTTTTCCGGCATAACGGAGCGTATCCTTCCCGATAAGTCTGGTATTTAAATTCAAATCCTGTCGAGACCAGCAACTGATTCCGGACCCTCTTGTTTGACTCCGGCAGCCCCGCAGGAGAACCAACCGTTTCCCCGCGCAGCCTCCAAACCGGGCGAAGCCGTGACAAACCCATCTCCTGGCGCAACCATGCCGTGACCTCGTGCTGCGAAGCCGGATCATGATCCGTCACGCAATATAGCCGCCCCGGGTTTTCAATCGCAGCAAGGTGCAACAGGGCCCGCGCGCCATCCTCGACATGAATGCGATTTGTCCACACGATCTCGTCAACAAACATCGGATCCGGCGCGTTGCGCGCCATCAAAAGGGCCCTCTCGCGCCCAGGCCCGTAAATCCCGGAGAAACGCGCCACCACAGATCCCCGGCGCGTCAAGACCAGCGCCTCACCCTCGATGATCGCGCGTTGCGCGGGCTCGACCTGTTCCGCGTCGATCTCATGAAACTCGTCCACCCACTGCCCTTCGTTCTCCGGATAAACGCCAGTGCTGGATACAAAAATGAATCGCTGCGCCGGGCTCAACGTCGCCATGACATTCCCGACTCCGTGCCGGTAAGCATCATGATAAGCGTCCACTGACGCGGCTCCGGCCGACACGCAATAGATCACGACCTCGATGTTGGCGACTCCGGCCAAGGTGGACATGACCTCGCGAACATCTGCCGGATCGCGCACGTCCATCGCGTGCCAGTGAACCCGCGGCATCGCGCCTTGATCCTCTTGCCCCGGAGGCGAACGCCGCGCCGCGAAAACCTGATGACCCGCCTCCGTCGCCAGCCGGCAAATCCAGCCGCCCAGATATCCCGCGCCAACCACCAGAATCGCTGGTTTGTGCGTCGAGTCAGTGGCGCTCATGAAACTGGATCCTTTCTCGCTGCCGGAGATTCAAGGCACGCGGCGACTGCCTTCTCCAACAACGGACGCGCGTCCATTCGCGCGCCCAGATGCGACAAGAAGACAAATACACCGCCCAGCTTTCGATCAAGAAACAGCAACTCTTTCGGGGGGGATGGAAGTTTTTCCTCGACGACAAGTTTCAGGCCCAGCGCTGTGCAACGCTTTGGCAAGTCGCTGGCCCCCCAGTCGTAGACTCCACCAGACTGGAACGGCTCAACCACCGCCACGCACAAATCGAGGAAAGCCCGCGTCATGCCCGGGCTCGCTCCGGCAGGAAGGATCCCGATCGAATTTCCTGCCGCCACGAGCCCGGCCTCATCCCCATCCAAGGCCGCCCGGACCATGCGCGCGTAGTTGCGCACAAATTCCGGCGGAAACCGGCGCGCCGCGCCGAAATCCAGCAGTACCAACTGATCCGGGACCGTCGCTGGACCGGAATTGATGCGCACCCGGTAATTCCCAAAATGCGGGTCCGTCTGCACCAGATTCCACGTGAAAAATTCCGCGAAAAAAAGTTCCAGAAAATTTCGCGCCAGCGCCGTCCGGCGTTCGCGCGACAGGGCTTTCACGCGCGGGTGCTCGATCTCGAGGCTGTCCTGCCATGAAGTCGCGAGGACTGTTGGCGTCGAGAATTCCTCGATCACTTCCGGCACCACGAAACGGGCGTCACCCGCGACCAACGCGGCGAACTCCCGCGTGAACGCCTTCTCCTGCGCATAATCCACTTCACGCATCAACATCGACCGTACTTCGCTGAAGATCAGCCGATCATCAATCTTGAGGGGCAGAGCGCCCGCAAGGCGCAAAATAGCGCGCAAATTCCGCAAGTCGCTCTCAATCGCCCTGGCAACGCCAGGATACTGGATCTTCAGGCAGATCTGCTGGCCAGTCGCCCGCACCACAGCGCGATGCACCTGGCCCAGGCTGGCAGCCGCCCAGGGTTCTTCGTCAATATCCAGCCCCGCCATGCGATCCTTGCCCAGCCGTCGCGTCAGGGATTTCTCGATCACGTCCCACTCGACCGGATCCGACTGCGCGTTAAGGGTGCGCAGGACGGCGTTCACTTCCGGCGGGAAGAAATGCTCACCCAGCATTCCGAGCAACTGCCCAGCCTTCATCAGGCTGCCCTTCATTTCTCCCATCATGGACGCAAGGGCCTCGGCCTGTTGCAAGACTGTGCGCGTGCGCGCCATGGCCGTCAGCCCGGTCTTGATTCCGAAACCGATCACGCGCAGGGATCGTTCAAACGTGCTGCCCGGAATGCGCTTGAGTTTTTTCTTTTTCGGATGGGATCGGGAATTCGTCATCAGGTACCGGGTCCAGCCGCGGTTTTGTCGCCGTAGGGACAATGCCGGCAGCCACTTCCACAGCAATAACCGCGTTCCGTCAGATAATGGGCGGTGAAAACCATGAACCCGGTCGCCGGGTCTGTGTAGTAATCCCGTCCGGCTTCCAGTTTCTGGCGCTGGCGCGTCTCAGTCGCGGTTGTAGTGCTCATAACGTTCTGGCTCCGCCTGCCAGGGAGTGTACTCCCACTCCTCAGTCGGGGGAATCGTTAACGTGATACCACAGATCACGGCAAGAGGCGGGATCAGGGTCAACCAACTATGGATCATGCCGGACGCGACCGGAAATACCGTGATCCCGATAAACACCCCGGCACCGATGCACCATGACATTAACGAGGCGCGCCTGGCCAGATAGACCACCATGTGGGCATAGCGCATCTTGGGATCAATTTTCTTCGCGTCACTTCGCGGATTTTTTGCTGCCATCGGCGCCCCCTCCTGCGGAATTGGGATTGGAACCGGACACATTTTTCACGACGATGGTGTTTTCCTGGCCCAGCAGGTTCCAGCGCACCGACGCCAGCCCACCAATGAGGAGGCAAAGACAGAACGAGTTAAAAACCCCGTGCATGCTGTACCAGATCATCGGAGTGGCGATGATCGCGGTGACCGCCACGAACAGGATGGCCAGAACATAGTTCGCGAGGCCATAGCGATCCGAATAGTCAGCGCCGGTCATGGGCATGACGAGGCTGACAATCAACGCGACGACCCCAACCCCGACAGCAAGGACATCCACGAGATCGAAGGCAATCAAGACATCCATGACATGGTTCAAAATCGCTGGCATCCAGCACCTCCGGATGGTGATTCGGAAATTCGACGGGGGGCTGAAGCAGGAAAATTTTGCCCACATATCGGGAGGTTCGAGCGGAAAGCCGGAAGACTCGTGAATTTTTCCTTTCGGGTGTCCCGCGGGCCGTTATAAGATCTGGTAATTACTGATATTAAGAGGAAAAAGATGCGATATTTGACCCTGCCCCCGGCCCCTGGCATCTTCAAAGCCTTCATAACCTTCGTAACCTTTGGAATCTGCGGCGCCACAATGATGGCGCGCGCCGGCATGGCCGCAGTGGCGCCTGACCAGGACGAATTGTCCAGCGAGGACCCGATCCCGGAGATCTCCCCGGAGGAACAAGCCGAAACGGAAAAGGATTCCATGCTGCGCGCGGCGCGCCAGGTGCATCTGGGCCAGATTCGATTTGACGAAAGCGCTTTCGATTTTGGACGCGTCAAGCGCGGCGAGAAACTCTCCCACCGCTTCACCTTCAAGAACGTCGGCAAAGGTCCCTTGAAGGTTCACGGTGTCCACGCGGCCTGCGGCTGCACTGCGGCCGAGGTCAACACGGACAAGGAATACGCCCCTCAGGAATCAGGCGCCATTGACGTCACGTTCGACACGACAGACTTCAACGGCAGTATCATCAAGGCCGTGACAGTCATGACCAACGAGCGGCACGTCCCGGACCGGACATTGTCCATCCGCGCGACGGTTGTCAGCGAGTTCGACGTCACCCCGCCACTGGCTGATTTCGGTCCGATCCTGTCCCAGGAGGGCGGAACCCGGCAGATCATCATCAAACCCCAGCCCGGCCAGCGACTGGCGATCGACAAGATCCGATTCAACGCCGAGTCGCTCAACGTGTCATCGACCACGAAAGACGGCGCGTATGTGTTGAACATCGAGCTCAAGAAAGACCTGGATCCTGGATTCCTGAAGGAAACCGTTTATGTAAAAAACAGCTCAAAATCGCTGCCAGAACTGCGCATCCCGGTCAGGGCCACGGTCCGCGGCAGTATCGAGATCGAACCGCGCTATCTTGAATTCGGGGCCATCTCGCCCGCCGACAAGAGCAGCCGTTCCGTAACGGTTACCGGATTGCAGGAGTTTGAGATCAAGAATGTCAGGATGGACTTGAACGTCAACGGGACCAAAATACCGGAGACCGGCGGTCTCATCAGACTGAACACGGTCAGTACAGACAAGCAAAAGAAACTGATCGCGATCGAATTGCTGAACAAGACGGAAAAAGCCGGCAGCGTCCACGGCAAACTTTTCATTGAGACCACAGACCCGAGGCAGGAAGAGATTCCAGTCGACTTTTACGCCTTTTTCAGGTGACGCCCATGACGAAACACCCGGTGAACCAGAACCTGCTCATCGCAATCCATGTTGTGTCCGGAATCGTTTTCGTCGTGGCGACCATCATGCACTGGTTGACCAGGGCTGATGACGAGGAAATCCGGTCAGTGCAGGGTGATCCGGTCAGCCAACTCACCGACAAGGGCGGTCTTGTTGCCCCCGGTGATCAGGACCGGAAGGCACTCACCGACGAGGGGACGGCTTGACTCGACTCTGACCAGCCTGAAATGCTCCGTCCGGCCGTAAAACACGCCCGGACTTTTTTTGCTTTCGTACAAGAAGAGGACTTCACGGACAGCACCACATTCAGCCTCAGTCTGACGCATCGTGATGGAGTCCTGCAGGGCATTGAGGCGCGCGAGGCGTTCGTCCATGACGGCCTCTGGAAGCTGGCCTGGCATGCGAGCCGCCGCCGTGCCTTTGCGCGGCGAATACTTGAACGCGTAAATGAAGCTGTACTGGACTTCTTCAACCAGTTTCAACGTGTCCTCGAATTCCGCGTCGGTCTCACCCGGGAAACCGACAATCAGGTCGGTCGAGATCGCCATGTCGGGAACCGCGTCGCGCAACCACCGGATGCGCTCCCGGTATTCCTCAACCGTAACCTTTCGACGCATCACTTCAAGGACGCGGTCGTTGCCGCTCTGTACCGGCAGGTGCATGTACCGTCCCATGCGCGGATCGTCGGCGAAAAGTTGAGCCAGAGGACGCGTGAAATCGTGCGGGTTGCTGGTCGTGAACCGAAGGCGCTGCAGTCCGGGAGTATTGGCAACCTGGCGCAGGAGTTCCACGAAGGGCCCGTCGTTTCCGGCCGCGAGATCTCCCTTTTCGACGAGGTCGAGTCCGTAAGAATTCACGTTCTGGCCCAGCAGCATGACTTCACGCGCGCCCCCCTCGACAAGACGCCGGGTCTCGGCAAGGATTTCCCCGGGCTGGCGTGAGATCTCGCGTCCGCGCGTAAACGGCACAATGCAGAACGTGCAGAAGTTGTTGCACCCCTGAATGATGTTCACAAACCGCGTGACTTCATTCTTGCCCGTAAGCGTTGGCGGGACCGTCCCGGTATTGTGATCATGGTGCCCGCGTTTGAGTTCGTCCCCGGGCTTGTTGAAGCCTGTCGCCATGGCCGCCGTGCCTTCGACAGTCGATTTCTGGATCAGGGCCGGGAGCTCGTCGATCTTGCCGGGACCGACCAAAACGTCGATCTGCGGGGCTTCCTTGAGAAGCTTCGCCCCCTCAGCCTGCGCGACGCAGCCTGTCACGGCAATCTGCACGCCGGGACGCTGTTTTTTCATTTCGCGCAACATCCCGAGCCGGCTGATGACCTTGTGCTTGGCCTTTTCGCGGATGTGACACGTGTTCAAAAGGAATAGATCGGCTTCCTTTTCGTCCTCCGTCAAAACGTAGTCCATGCCTTGCAGCAGGCTCAGCATCTTCTCGCTGTCCGCCACATTCATCTGGCATCCCCAGGTCTCGACGTGGACTTTCCTGGTCATCGGCGGTTTTTCTTCCTGGCGTTCTTCGCGGCCTTGCGCATTTTACGGAGTTTGTCCCGGTCGACTGGTCTGGGCGCTGCTTTCGCCTCGCCTGCCCCGCCGCCGAAAAGCCCGCCCATAGCACCAAAATCCGGCATTCCGCCACCCATTTTGGCCATGTTGCGCAGTTGATTGAGCTGGCCCAAAGCCTTGCCCCCCGGGATTTTCCCAAGAAGTCCCATACCTTGGCCGAACATGCCCATGACCTGACGCATCTGCTTGAAGCGCTTGATCAGGTCTGAAACCTCTTTTGCCTGCCGCCCCGACCCTCGCGCCACGCGCTTGATCCGGCTGTCGTTGAAGCAAGCGGGATCAATCCTCTCCTGCTCGGTCATCGAGTCGATCATGGCCTTGACCTTGACCAGCTCGCGATCGTCGAGGTTGACGTCTTTTGGGATCATCCCCTGCATCGGCAACTTGGCCATAATGTCTTTCAACGACCCCATTTTCTGAATCGTCGACAGTTGCTCATAGAAGTCGCGGAAGTTGAACTGCCCCTTGAGCATCTTCATGGCTTCGGCTTCGCGGTCACCCTCGGCAACCCGGTCGAAGTCTTTCATCAAGCCAACGATGTCGCCCATGCCGAGGATGCGACTCGCCAATCCCTCCGGCCGGAACTCCTCGAGGCGCTCGAGATCCTCGCCCATCCCGAGAAACTTGATGGGCTTGCCCGTGACTTCCTTGATGCTGAGGGCGGCGCCGCCGCGCGCGTCACCATCCAGTTTTGTGATCACAACCCCGTCAATGCCCAGTCGCCCGTCAAAGGCCTTGGCCGTCGTCACGGCGTCCTGGCCCATCATCGCGTCACAAACAAGAAGGATATTGTCCGGGTGGGCAAGGCGCTTGATGTTTTCAAGCTCGGCCATCAACGCCTCGTCGACGGTCAGACGGCCCGCGGTGTCGAAAATCACCACGTCAGCGCCATTTGCCGGCGCCGACTGCAGGGCCTGACGGCAGATCTCGACGGGATCCGCCCCCGGCAGGGAGAACACGGGAACGCCAAGGCGCTGGCCGAGGACTTTCAATTGCTCAATGGCGGCGGGACGATAAATATCGGCCGCGACCAGCATTGGTTTGCGACCCGTCTTTTGCAGGTGGCGGGCGATCTTGCCCGTGCTTGTGGTCTTGCCGCTGCCTTGCAAACCGACCATCATCACCGTCGCCGGACGATGGGAAGGCAACTTGAGGCTGGTGTCCACCGGCCCCATCAAATTCTCGAGTTCCTGACGGCAAATATCGACAAAATGGTCGCCCGGGCCGACTTTCATCCGGGCGTCGCCACTTCCAGCGCGAACCTGGACCGTGCGCCCCAAGGCACCGTCCTGGACTTTTTTCAGGAAATTCTTCGCGACACCGTACTCGACGTCGGCATCGAGCAGACTTTGACGGACCTCGTTGAGCGCGTCCTTGAGATTTTCCTCGCTAAGGGTCGAGACGCCTTTGAGCTTGTCCCGGGCCTGTTTGAAACCATTGGACAGGATATCGAGCATTGTTGAGCAACCCCTTTCAGATAAGGGGTCGTATAGAACAAAATTGGCAATTTGTCGCTGGTTTCAGCCTTTGAATCAGCCCGAAAAGGGTTCCTAATAGGGTTCCTAATAGGGTTCCTTGATAACCGCACGGGGCTTTGGAGCCAGCCATTCAATCTTGCCCTCGGCAATCGGGGCAGCCGGCATGGCCGAGTCCTCGATGGCCGAGGAGACCTGCTGCAGGACCTGAACCGTATATGAATACGTCCCGGCAGGCAGGCGGAGGGTTTTCGTCTCGTTGTTTGTTACCAGGAACTCCGTGTCACTCGTGATGCTCTCGGCAACGTATTGCTGCGGAGTCCAGCGGACATCCTCGGCCCCCCCACTCCCGGGCCCTTCGCGCCCCGCGCAAGGTTGCGCCCTCTCAGCCGCGCGATTCTGGGGCGTCAGAAGCCCAAGTTCCTGGGCGATCAACAGTCGCTGGTGACTGCCGTCAAACAACGGGTGCCAGCAAGCATATCCCAGCACCGATCCCACCTCGTGGGAAATATCTGACGCCGGCATGGAACCCTCTGGATGGTCAGCGCCGTCTACCGAAGCGCGGCGTTTGGACAGGTTACGCCCGGCGCTTTGGCGCTCAATCAGCATCGCCTGGGTAAACTTGGCCAACCCAAGTACCACATCTTCCTGGGGTTTCAGCGTGACGAGAAACGAAGTCCCGGGTTCACCAGAGGGCGGCAGGCTCACTGTCAGGGAACCACTCTTGCTCGTGTTCTCGAAAATCTCGCGCAAAGCCCCGACCTCGACCGCGATTTTCGAGGCAACGGTCGCGGCCATGGCACGCGCGGCCTCCGCGGAAGCCGTATCGCCGCAAAACGTGTCGATCACCCGTGGATCGCCAAGAACAAGAGGCAGTTCGGGTTTCAAGGACCGACGAATGACAGCGCAGGCTTTTTTCAGCGCGGGACGGGGATCCTGGTCCGCCGGAACTTCCTGCAGGGCCGAGGCAACGTTGACGCCGATGGCGATACGCCGCGCGAGGATATATGGTTGCCGGGTCCAGCCCGATATCATGGTGTGGCGCGTATTCTCAAGATCCACGAGAGAGGCCCATGGCTCCGGCGCAGATGCCTCGCACTTCCATCCCTTGCTGGTGGCAGACGCTGGCTGCAAAGTCGAATTGCAATCCGGCGCGAAACCGGAAAGCCATCCGGAAATCGCGTCAACCACATCTTTTGAGGCGATGACCGGCGCGGCAGTGGATTCGCTGATTCGCGCGCAGGCGCCGTGCATCCATTCGCTGGGCACGGTAGATTGCGAGATGAACTCGGTCGATTCCTCGCCGATGAACCCGCGGACCAAAACCTTCACGCCGTAGCGACTGACGTTGAATCGTACCGGCCTGAAACCAAAAGGCGTCTCGAGGTCAACTTCCCAACGTGAAAGGAAGGGGACCGAATCGGCCCCGGGGTTGCGGCAACTCGCGACCATCAGGCGCGCGATTTCCTTTTTCGCGGGCGAGTCGTCAACGATAGATACGACTGGTTCCGGCTTGAACCATTGGGAAACCGCCTCGCGCGCGGACAGCGAAACGACGCCAGAGTTCGTGGCGTCAGACTGCGCAGATTGTGTTTTCGGAGTGATGCGGCATCCCGTGAAAAAAAACGGAGCCGTCAAAAAGAGAACTGCGAAGAGCCGTCCCGGTTTATTCAACCTCGACTCCCTGCACAGCGAGCTCAATGCGCTCATGGAATCCACCGGAAGACAGCGCCGCTGCCTCCACAGACCAGGAGACCGGCTGGCAGGACTTCAGGACATAACGCGCGACTTCATCGCCATCACGGTTTTCCATGATGACATTGACGTCCTTGAGCCCCGAACGCTCTTTCATCGTATTCTTGGCCCAGAGATAAAGAGACGGGTCGGTCACGAAATCGCGCTGCAACACCACCCGGCGGACCTGGCCGGAACTGGACGACGTGCCGGACTCGTCATCGACGCCCAGGATTCCCTCGAAGGCACCGTAATCGGTACCATCGATTTCGACATGGGCACGTGCGGCCTTGCGCGAGAAACCCGCGGGCAGCTCGGGGGACAGGACCATGCAAACCAAGGCGGCGGGAAACAATAGCCAAGCGCAGGCGCGAACTTTCCTCGCGGCGCTCCTGGACGCTGCCCGAATGGCGGTGTTGCCCACAATGTTCGCAATGAGGCCCATATCAGAGATACCCGGCTTCACAAAAACAGTTGACTTTCCCTAAGGTTAGCACGCCCCAACGGGGACGCCAACCCTGTTTGTGAATCGGCTCAGTGGGCACCGACGTTAACCACGGCCTCGATCTCGACCCGCACATCACGCGGCAGGCGACTCACTTCGACCGTCGCGCGGGCAGGGAACGGCGCCTCGAAGAAGGTCGCGTAGATCTCGTTGACCTTGGCGAAATCATCCATGCTTTTCAGGAAAATGGTCGTTTTGACAACGTTTGACATGGTTGCGCCCGCGGCTTCCACGATGGCGCGCAAGTTTTTCAGGACCCGCGTGGCCTGCTCCTCGACCGAGGCCCCAACAAGTTGCCCGGACGCGGGGTCCAGGGGGATTTGCCCGGAAACAAACAAAAGTCCACCAGCTTGCACTGCCTGCGAGTATGGACCGATAGCAGCCGGCGCCGCGTTTGTCTGAATGGCTTTCTTAGTGACGTTCATTGTTGTTGGCTCCCGTATTGGATCCCATTGATGATTGTGACACCGACTCCTCGATTTCGGCGATCAGGGCCGGAATGACAGATTCAAGAACACTCGCTGGCACGCCCGTGAAACCCGCGCCATTTTGCAGCGCCTCGAGAGACTCCCGCGCCGCCGCGTACTGTTCAGTCGCCAATTGCGCTTGCGCCAGGTGCAGTTGCAACTTCCACGACATCTCCTGACGCGCGCCACCTTGGCCGGACGATGACGATTTCGCGGCTTCTCCGGACCTGGATCGCCATATGACCGGCGCAATGCGGTCATAAAGACCACACTGGCCCAGGACAGCCGTATACTCGACCAGGAATTCCTCCGAGGATTGCCCTTCGCGGTAAAAATCCTCGAGCATGGACAATTTGCGCTCCGGCTCATCGGGCGCGACGAGGTCGACACACATGGACTGGCCTGCCCACGAGTTCAATTCCCTGGCGAGGCATTCCAGCGATTTGGTGTGATCGGGAATTTCAAGTTGCCTGAAAACCCAGGCCAGCATTTCCCAGAGGCCGAAATGATTCGCGTCAACATGGAGCCCCGCTTCGATCCATTTGCGGGCCTCCTCGAGGCGGTCATCGTGGATCAGGATCTGGGCCATGTTCACATAAGGGGCGGTTTCCGCCGGGACGAGTTTCTGCGCCTCTGAAAAGGCCTGTTCTGCCTGAACAAGACTTCCCGCGAGCATGGCCGCGTTACCCAGATGAAACTGCGCGCGGAAATCGTTGGCGGGAAAGATGGAACGATGAGCGTCATACATGCGAAGGGCCGCGCCAGGCATGTCCATCGTGACGAGTTCCTCGAGAATGTTCACGAGGAGAGCCCCATCTGTCACCGGATGATCAGCGGCGTGATTCACCAACGCCTGCCCGAAGACAAGGGCCGCGTCCTCGCTGACCTTCGATGAGGGCGATTCAAGCGCAACGATATCACCCCGGTAATTGCCGGCGACGCCCAGGTACTTGCGCAGGACCGGCCCCATCGGGAAAGAGGCAAAATCAAATTTACGGGACTCAGATTTCCCGTCATGCAACGATTTACTCAAGTCTGTGAACCCTTATGTGCAAATCACGCAGCTGGTCGAGCGAGACCTCGCCAGGCGCTCCTGTCATCAAACAAGTTCCCTTTTGGGTTTTCGGGAACACGATCACATCACGGATCGCGTCGCATCCCGTCAAGATCATGGTCAACCGGTCCAACCCGAACGCGATGCCGCCGTGGGGAGGCGCTCCGAACTTGAGGGCTTCAAGCAAGAATCCAAACTTTGCTTGCGCTTCCCCGTCCGTCAATCCAACCGTCGCGAAAACTTTTTTCTGGACCTCAGGATCGTGGATCCTGATCGACCCGCCTGCCACTTCGTTGCCATTGAGCACCAGGTCGTAAGCCGAAGCCCTGACGCGACCGGGATCGCTGGACAGGTATCCGATATCCTCAGGACGGGGAGAGGTGAATGGATGATGCTTTGCGATCCAGCGGTTGCTGTCGGGATCCTTCTCGAGCAGCGGGAATCCAACCACCCACAAGAAGTTGAGCTGTTCCGGATCGTAAAGCTTCAGGCGAGCGCCCAGGTGGTTGCGCAGCGCCCCCAGGGATGCCTTGGTCATGTCGTAACCACCCGCGCCGAACAGGATGAGATCCCCTGCCTGCGCGCCCGTCTTGTGGTCGATCGCGTCCACGGTCTCGTCCGACAGGAACTTGCCGATCGGAGACTGCCAGCTGGCAACTCCCGATCCTTGACCCTTCTTTGCCCAGGCCAGACCTTTGGCGCCGTATTGCCTGACAAAATCGGTCAACTCGTCAATATCCTTGCGGCTGAATGCGTCCGCCTGCCCCTTGACGACGATGGCGTTGACGATGCCACCCGTGCTGATGGCTTCAGCGAAGACCTTGAATCCGCTCGATCCGACGATCCGGGAGACATCCTGCAGCTTCAAGTCAAACCGGGTATCCGGCTTGTCGACACCATAGTGCTCCATGGCATCGTCGTAATTCATGCGCGGGAAAACTGGAATCTGCTCGCCATCAAAAAACTCGCCGACTGCCTGGCGGATGATCGATTCGAACGTTGCCAGGATCGCTTCCTCGTCGACAAACGACATCTCGCAGTCGACCTGCGTGAACTCCGGCTGCCGGTCCGCGCGCAAATCCTCGTCACGGAAACATTTGACGACCTGATAGTAGCGATCGAAACCCGAGATCATCAGGACTTGCTTGAACAACTGGGGACTCTGGGGCAGCGCATAGAATTGCGCGGGATGCACGCGCGACGGGACGAGGAATTCACGCGCGCCCTCAGGCGTAGACTTGTAAAGAAAGGGAGTCTCGATATCCAGAAATCCGTGGCTCTCGAGGGCCCTGCGCATGGCCTTCACGAACTTCACGCGTTTCAGGATATTGTCCTTGAGGCGCGGACGGCGCAGGTCAAGGTACCTGTACTTGAGACGCAACGACTCGCTGGTTTCCGCCTCATCACTGACCGGGAAGGGCAATACGTCACACGCGTTGAGGACGCGCAACTCGTTGACCGAGACTTCAATCCCACCCGTGGGAAGACCTTTGTTGATCATGCCGTCCGGGCGCTTGTTCACGACACCCTTGATTGCGAGAACGAACTCGTTCCGGATCGTTGCCGCTGTCTCCATCAATGACGGAGCGATCGCGGGATCGATCACGACCTGGGTCAATCCGAAGCGGTCGCGCAAATCGATAAACACCAGCTGGCCATGATCCCGGCGCCGATGGACCCAGCCCATCAAGATGACTTCCTTGCCAGCATGGGACGCGTCCAGTTCCCCCAGATTGTGCGAGCGCTGCCAACGAGCCGCGCCGGTGCCGAGACCGCGCGTCGAGGACTTGTCGTTTGGTGTACTGGTTGAAGTCATGCCAGCCTCCCGGATATCGTATTGTGAGCGTCGAGACCGCGGGGATTAAAGCAAAAGACGAAGATGAAGTCGAACAACCTTTACGTCCAACCTTCAGACCGGAGCCTGTCGCGGAACCGCGCCATGGCCGGGCTTTCCGTCGCCGGGTTGACCGCGATCGCGGGAATTGCCGCCCTGCCCCGGACAACAACGGACATGGACGGGGCGGAGTTCGCCCTGATCGCGGCCAAAGGCGGCATCGCCCACCCTCCTGGTTACCCCCTGTACAGCGCGATGCTTCGCCTGTGGCACGAATGTTTCGCGCGGTGGTTTGCCGTACCCCCGGAGATCACCTCTCCGGCGGCGCTGGCCTTGCTCTCGGTCCTCGTCTCCACCGTCGCGGCGTGGGTCCTTTGGGACGGCATCATGCGGTGGCAGGAACGCCCGGGCCGAGAGCCTTACCGGACCGGGTCTGGTCCCTGGTGCGTTGCGGCGGCTGTGCTTTGCGTGATGCTGGCGAGTCCGGTGTGGCGCGCCAGTACGGGGATCGAGCCCTTTGCCTTGAACAACCTCATGGCCGCCTGCCTTGTCTGGATCGCGGCAACAGCCCTGACCTCACGGCCAGCCGCTACCGAACGATGCACACAGAACATGGCCTTCGCCACCGGGCTTTTGTTCGGCCTGGCTTTCTGCAACCATCATTCGCTTGCATTCGCGGCGCCCATGGCATTACCGGCTCTTGCCGGCTCACGCCGGCGCCTGACCCGGGCGGCCATCTGGGGAACGGTTTCCGGATTTGTTACGGGCCTGTTGCCGATGGTCTGGTTCTTACTCGAAATGGATAGTACCGCCGGGCTGGTCTGGGGCGATTGGAGCCGTTTTCTCGCACGCCTTCCTGTACACATTTTTCGCAGAGATTACGGAACGTTAAGCTTGACATCCGGGGCTACAGGGCATTGGTGGAACGGCCCGCGATACCTCGTGACAGTTTTCGAACCCGGATTAACCTGGGTCTGGTCCGCCATTGCGCTGGCTGGCATGGCCGCGACCCTGAGGCAAATCACGACCAGACAGACCAGAAGTCACGCTACTCTGGAAGGTCTGGCAATTGCCTGCTTTTTAACCACCGGCTTCCTGATGTCGGCGCTTTTCCGCCTGGAACCCACCCCGGACTCGGCCGCAATCATGGATCGTTTCGCGGCTCTGCCCCTTATCTTCCTGGCAACCCCAATCGCGGGCTTCCTCTATCGCGTGACTTCCATCGTAGATCACGGACTCCGTCCCGCCCCACAAAGACTCATCCTTGCGTTCCTCGCCATGGCCCTGGTTTTCCAGGCTGCGCATCAATTCTCGCGCAGCGACAGGGGAAGGGAATCGATTGCCGACCTGCACATTCGGGCATCGCTCGCGGCCCTTCGTGACCCACTGGCCTCGAGCGACTCCGGTCGCGTGTGGATTGTCACCAACACAGATGTCGACTTCTTCGGGTTCCAGTATTGGACCGCGGACATGATCCCCCGACCAGTCATCGTGCAGACGGGCCTCTGGACGAGCGTCTGGTACCGCAAAAAAATCCTCAAGGACCTCGGCCAATCGGGCGTCGTATTCGATCCAGCCCTGACGGCCACCCTTGAGGAGAGAATACCCGAGGACCTCGCGTTCGCGGCGCTATCGCGGATCCTGATCGGAGCGGCCCGTCAAGGTCGCGTATTCCTCTCAACCGGGAACTTTCCCAAAATGGATGCCCTGCTGGACGTTACCTATCCGGTTGCCAGTTTCGTCCGCGTTCTGACTCCCGGCCCTGAGACCAGTGCCTCCGTCCCGTCGCACCAGGACATCGTTGATGCCAACGTCAAGTACTCGGCCCCGTTGCTGAAAGCGCTGGCAGCAAACCCCTGCAATACGGCCTGGGAATGCTATTCCCTCGAGGGTTGGCGGCGGACGTGGATGGCACTCGAGGTGTCATCTCGCGCTATCGGAGACCAAAGCCAGCTTAAAATTTGCGCAGCCCATCTAAACGCGATCAGGACACGCGAGGGCCTGTGAATTCAATTCCCGTCGCGACGAGACCGGCATGCTGACGCCAAATTCCCTAGATAACAGGTACTTGGCGTGTTAACTTCTGTGCCTTGAATTGGAGCTGTACACGACGAGCTGCCACGGGGGAGTACCGAATCCATGCCGGCAACGCATGATCCCAACAACCGCACTTTTTTTGAGACCCTCGCGCGCGAAAGGGCAGCGCAATCAGCGGGGCTGCTGCAACCACGGGTGGATCTCG
>RGVZ01000731.1 GCA_010029825.1 bacterium
AACCGGTACGCCTGACCATTGGTCAGGCCCCTGACCTCCATCGATGTCGCGCGCTGTTCTGTCGAAGTTACTGAGGATGACGGGGGCACCCACGTGGTCCATGTTTTGCCATCATCGCCCGAGTACTGGACTACATATTTGCGGATCGTCGGGCGGTCCAAGTTGTCCGGCGCCTGCCAGGCCACACTGGCGCCTTGATGACCCGGCAGCGCCGTGACAGATACCGGCGCGTCGGGCAGTGCGCTTGACGGAGGTCCTGAAGGAATCACGCAGCGGACGGATAGGGATCCGTCCCAGTTCACTCGTCCAGACAAAGAACCCAGATTCCAGCCGATGTATGCATTAGCGTCAGCCGTCCAGGCGCTGGCTGTCCACGTCCATCCGGAAGAGTGCGCAGGCACGCCCAGTGACCCGGCAAACCTGGGTAATGCCCCGCCTTCCGTGGGAAAAGTGTATGATCCGGATTCATCAAAAGTGGTTTCATAGAGGACAGGCAAACGCATGCCTTTGTCCGCGCACGTCTTGACGTTGCCTTCGTACCACGACGCGCCGGTGGTATCGTTGCCGGGCCCGTAAGTCCCGGGACGAGTAAACTCACCGAGCCAGTCTTCAGCCTCGCCAAGTCCGGTTGAGGGTTTCGCCGCAACAAGAGTCTGGGCCGGGTTGCCGGCGTCGTAGTAGAGGCACCGGTCGGTGGCCTGCAGATTGTCGCGGTCAAGGAACACATTGGGTGGGCAGGCACGACCGCCAATATTGGAGACGGTGGTAAAGTTAGTGGTGGTGAAGCTGGCGCCGTTGCGGACCAGAGTTTTCTGCCAGTCGGCGTCACTGGACCAGAGTCCCGTGGAGGACAAGATCCTGGAGCCATTTTTTTCGCGCCAGACTCGGAAATTGCCGGCCGCGCTCACGAGTTCCACCTCGCGGCCGCCGGTCAGCAAGGCACGTCCGCCGGCAAGGAAACCGGCATTGTCGTAGCATCCCTTGCCCGCGGTACCGCAAGTCGGTGTGGCTGGCGTCACCGGGGCGCTCGCCGCGCTGAATGCTCCCGTGCCCGAGTCATTAACCGCAGCCACCCGGAAC
>RGVZ01000732.1 GCA_010029825.1 bacterium
CCTGCGATTCAATCACGACCCGCGTCTGCGGTTTTTCCTCGGAGACATTCGTGACCAGCATCGGTTGATGCGTGCCTTGCACGGTATCGACTACATCGTGCATGCGGCTGCCCTTAAGCAAGTAGACACCGCGGAATACAACCCGTTTGAGTATGTTCAAACCAACATCATCGGATCGCAAAACGTCATCGAGGCGGCCATCGACACGGGAATCAAAAAAGTCGTCGCTCTCTCAACGGACAAAGCGTCGAGCCCGCTCAACCTCTACGGTGCGACGAAACTCGCTGCAGACAAGCTCTTCCAGTCGGCGAATCACTATGCCGCCGGTTATGAGACGCGTTTTTCGGTGGTCCGCTACGGAAACGTCATGGGGAGCCGCGGTTCGGTCATCCCGTTCTTCAAAGAACTCGCTGCCAAGGGGGAGTCGCTTCCCATCACCGATGAGCGCATGACGCGATTCTGGATCACGCTACCTCAGGCCGTGCAGTTCGTAGTCGACTCGTTCGACTCGATGGTGGGTGGTGAGCTGTACGTGCCGCGTATTCCCAGCATGAGAATTCTCGACCTGGTTGAGGCCGTTGCTCCGGGATCGAAAACCCACACGGTGGGAATTCGCCCGGGAGAGAAGCTCCACGAGGAAATGATTTCGGAGGACGACAGTCGCCGCACTCTGTTGCTGAAGGACCGGTACGTGATTCTTCCGACGATTGCTGAGTGGGGATTTGTAGCACCCAAGGGCGAAGAGGTGCCCGACGGTTTCGCGTACCGCTCCGACACGAATGACCAGTGGCTCGACGTTCCCGCGTTGCGTGACCTGATCGAGAAGTTCGCCTGAGCGTGAGCATTCCTTACGGTCGTCAGTCCATCTCTGAGGAGGACATTGCCGCGGTTGCCGATGTGATGCGCACAGACTGGCTCACCATGGGCCCCGTCGTGGCAGAGTTTGAGGCCGCCGTATCCGAGTTGGCCGGCACCCCGGACGCCACAGTCGTGAATTCCGGATCATCGGCTCTCCACTGCGCCTATGCCGCCCTGGGTGTAACGAAGGGCGATGAGGTCATTACGTCACCGATGACGTTT
>RGVZ01000733.1 GCA_010029825.1 bacterium
GTTCTGCTTGGGAGTAGGTGGCTTGCCTCCGTTGGCCTCCAAATGCGCTTCCAGTTCCTCCCGCTGGCGGCACCACACCTGCTCAGGTGTCTCGTTGGTCTTGCTTTCGTCCGTCTTCAGTTCCGAATACCGCTCGCGCATCGCCTCCCACGCCGCGCGACGCGGACCGCCTTCCTTCCACACACCATCTGCCTTGTTCTTGTAATCCTTCTTCTGGGTGCTGACCCACTCCGCCAACTCCTTGTTCTGCTTGGGAGTAGGTGGCTTGCCTCCGTTGGCCTCCAAATGCGCTTCCAGTTCGTTTCGCCGGCGGTACCATTTCTCCTCAGGTGTTTCGTCGCCTGCGACCAAGCGGTGCTCGGCGACAGCAAAGCCACGCTGGATGGATGGCTCCGAGATGCGCCACAGGACCTTGCAGTTGGGGTCGCGGTGGACCTGGATGCGTCGAATGCGTCGCGGCTTCTCGGCTTGTGGCTGCACGGACTGTTCAGGCGTCGTCTCGTCTGCGTTGGGTGCAAACTGTCGTCGCAAGAGGGTGTAGTGGCTGTCACTCAGCTGCAGGTGCACCCGTTCGCCATCCGAGCGGCCGAACTGTTGCGGCGCCGCCTCAAAGTTCGACGGGTCGCTGTGCACGCGTAGATCGAGTTCGTACAAGTCGGCGGCGACATGCGGCACCAGGTCCATGGCGTTGTTCGCCCACTCGCCGTCGCGTCTCAAGGCCTCGATCTGGCGGTCGTCCTCCAGGCCCCATCGCACGCGCTCCGAAGCGGGCATGGCGGCGAGACGGTCCACGACTTCCCGGCGGATCTGCTGGTGGGGCTTTTCCAGAATTTTTGAGAGACAATGGAAGAAGCAGTTGCCGTCGGCGGGCACATCGACCTCTTCAAACCCCTGTCGCCGACGCGTGTCCCGCATGCGCTCGATCTGGGTCGGATCCGAGGGACCGCCGGGGTAGAGCAGGCAGATCTCTCGCGCCTCGGGGTCGATCTCCTTCAGCGCGGACGCCACGTTCATGACGATCTCGAAAGAGGACCCCGTCTCCTCGGACCGGGCCTGGTCGCGGATGAACTCGTCTCGCG
>RGVZ01000734.1 GCA_010029825.1 bacterium
CCCGCGGTCGCTTCCAAATGCCCGGATCTTGACCAGTTGTCGAACCGTGTCTTGTTCCTCCGCTCACGAGTCTCCAGGGCCGCCCTAGGAGCCCAGCAAAACGGCATTAACCAGATTTTCCCGTCCAGCGGGAACGCCAGCACCAGCGCCGACAGGTCCGTGGTGCTGGACAGGTCCAACGCCGCCCAACATTGCCGGCCGCGAAGGTCAGGCATTTCGCCTTGGCATTCGTTCCATTTTTCCAGGGAGATCCAGCGGGTTAGACTTTCCGTCCACTGGTTCAGGTGCAGACGCCGGAAGGATTGCTCTTTCCCCGGGGATTGTTTGGCCTCCGTGACCTGCTGCCGGAAGTAGTCCCCGAAGATGGAAACCCCATAGCCCGGGTTGGCCGCTTTCCAAGTCGATTCTACTGTCCAGTCGGCATCGTCACCCGCGGAATAGATGACCGGCAAGAATGTCTCGTCCTTAACCGTTCCTTCCAGCACATGCCGGGCGTAGGTGTGCATCTCGTAGCAGAAACTTTCCCGATCATGCCCCGCCGTGGTGATTGCAAATGTCACCGGTTGCTTGCGGGCGCCGCACGCCGTCACCAAGGTATCCCATAACTCTCTGTCCGGCTGGCAGTGAAGCTCATCAAAGATGATGCCGGAAAGGTTGAATCCGTGCTTGGTGGCTGCTTCTGCGCTGATTGCCCGGTAGCGCCCGCCCTTGTTGGTGACGATCTCCTTGCGAAAGACCGTGCAACGGCTGGCAAGTTCGGGGCTTGCGAGAACCATGGACTTGGCAATGTCGAGGCAGATGCTGGCCTGTTCACGATCCGCGGCAGCACTCACCACCTCCGCCCCTGCCTCGCCGTCAGCGAAAAGCAGGTAGATCGCAAGACCCGCTGCCAGGGTGGTTTTGCCCTGCTTGCGAGGGCACTCGACATAGCAGGTACGGTAGCGCCTGAGACCGTCACGGCGCCGAGTGTCGAACAGCGGGCGGATGATGTCCCGCATCTGCCAGTCATCAAGTATGAACGGCTTGCCGGCGTGTTCGCCTTCGTCATGTTCACCTTCGGTAGAAACGCTACCAACATC
>RGVZ01000735.1 GCA_010029825.1 bacterium
CCGCCGTTCTTGTGACGGGGGGATGTGGATATATCGGCAGCCATGTGGTCCGCCAACTCGTCGAGGCCGGATGCCATCCAGTCGTCATCGACAATCTGGCGACTGGGTTCCGTGAACTGCTGGTCGAGGGCGCGAGCCTCGTCGTAGGTGACTGCGCCGACCAGCGTCTGGTCAAGGACACCATCCGCGAATCCAACATCAAGACCGTCATGCACTTCGCCGCATCGACGGTTGTGCCGGAATCCGTCGCGCAGCCCGTCAAATATTACGAAAACAATGTTTCGGGCAGCCTGTCCCTGATCGCCGCCTGCGTCGATTCTGGCGTCCGGAATTTTATTTTTTCATCAACCGGTTCCGTCTACGGCGAGTCCGCTCCGGTGCCCGCGTCGGAGCATCACGACACCCACCCGAGCAATCCCTACTCGCGATCCAAGATGATGACCGAGTTGATGTTGCGCGACATCTCGGGTGCTACTGGCCTCAAATATGTCATCCTGCGCTACTTCAACGTGGCCGGCGCCGATCCAAAGGGGCGTCAGGGCCAACGGTCCAGGAACGCGACCCACCTGATCAAGATTGCCAGCGAGGTCACATGCGGCAAGAGGGATTCACTGAGCGTTTTCGGGACGGATTACGATACGCCAGACGGCACCGGCGTACGTGATTACATCCACGTTGAGGATCTGGCCTCGGCCCATCTCGCCGCGATGAGGTATCTCGACGCGGGCGGAAAGTCCGACACTTTCAACTGCGGATATGGTCATGGTTTTTCGGTGCTGGAAGTGATCAAGGCCGTCGAGGAAGTCACGGGCCGGCCACTGAATGTCGTCATGGCGCCGCGCAGGCCCGGGGACATTTCCGCGTCGGTGGCCGACAATCGCAAGATCATCGAGGTCCTTGGGTGGAAACCCCGGTTCGATGATTTGCGTGTCATCGTCAGCCACGCGATCGCGTTCGAGAAATCCCTATCCTGAATCAGTTCAGAGGGCGCATGCCACGCCGCGTCCACGTCGCCAGATCCCCAGTCAGCCCGCTCGGATGATTCAGCGGAATCATGTGGTCTTCTGGCTCAATGGT
>RGVZ01000736.1 GCA_010029825.1 bacterium
GGCCGCCGCCGTGATGGCGCTCGCGCTCTCCGCGGCGACGGGTTGGGGGCAACTTACAGAGGGCTTTGAATCCGGCCTTCCTACATCATATGTAACATCAACTACATACACCTTAGGGTCTGGAACTTGGACAGGTCAAGCTAGCGGAGTTATTCGAGATTCAAGCCAGGTAAAAAGCGGCTCCTATTCATGTCAGCTTAGATCACAAACTGGTGCTCAGATTACAACTCCAATTTTAAATAATGGTGTTGGAACGATAACTGTCTGGGCCGCGGCTTCTACCGGAACTGGCGGCCTTCAAGTACTAACCTCAACGGATGGAACTAACTTTACGCAGGTCGGGTCAACTGCCACACCCACGCAGACATACACCCAGTATACTTTTACGGTTAATGATGCGGCAGTCCGATATGTAAGATTTTATCGTACGGCACAAACAATGAGAATTGACGATGTAAGCATTACGGCTCCATCGGCTGGGCCATCCCTAACCTCTGCCACACTCACCAGCGCCCTCTCCACCACGGCGGGGACGGCTTCCACGGGGGTCTCTTTTAGAGCAGCGGGATCTAATCTCACTGGTAGCATCACGGTTACGCCTCAATCTGGTTACGAAATTTCCACCACGTCAGCCTCGAGCGCTTTTTCCAGTTCTGCTGCCACTGTCTCCAGCGGGACCACCGTATGGGTGCGGTTTGCCTCCTCGATAGCCGCCGGAACGTACAACGGTGCCACAGCCGCCGTGCTTTCGGGAGGTGGTGCTTCCAGCAGTGCCAATATCACTTTGTCGGCCTCCGGCAACAACGTGTCACCGGCCAACGATCTTTCCTCCGCACCGACCTCCATCACCGTCAATGGTGCCGCTGTTAACGGCACCACGGCGGGCGCCGGCTACTCCACAATAACCGGTGACGCCAACGGCAAATTCGATGTCTGGTTTTCCTTCACAGCTCCTGAACAAGGCACGGTCACTCTCACCACCACAAGTTCCACCTCCCAAGACCTGGATATCGAAGCATGGCCAGGACCATCGGCACCAACTTCAACTACGAACCAATCAATCACAGAT
>RGVZ01000737.1 GCA_010029825.1 bacterium
ACCTCCTCTTCACTACACGCGCAGTCAAACTTCGGATTGAAGCAATGACTACACGGATGATCCTCTGTTTTGTGCGCTGCGAGTTCTCCATCGCAGTCGCCCTGAAAGCACCACCCCTGCTGCGATGCTGCCCTGTCAGACATAAAGTCTGGGTGGAGACCGCACTCACACGGCGCGCAGTCTAAGCAGTACACGGAGTAGCCCTCTGGGACTCCATCCTTGTAGTGCTCGGCATCAAGCAGGTCGAACCGCGTATTCGGCTCACCGTTCCAAGTACCGACGACCTTCTCGTCGTCGTAGAACACGACCGCGCCGCAGTCGCAGCACTTGTCCATCTGTCCGCTCATCAGTCCTCCTCCTTCTCTTCTGGCAAGCACGCATCGCAATACGGATTGCCGTTCATCGTCAGCACGCCGTCTGCTGTTGCCCAAATCACTTCATCCTCCGTGAGGCTGGTGTCGCATTCGTGGCACGAGAACTCCTCCTCGTCATCCTCCTCGACATCCTCTTCCTCTTCGTCAGGAACGAAGACCACTTCGAGACGCTCAATGCGACCCTCGTGGTTGTAGTGCGCGTAGACTGGATACTGACCATCGCCGTAGCCGCTGCTCACCGCTACCGCGCTGCCGTTGCCCAACTCGCCCGCGCTGTTGTCCGAGAGCGTCGCGGCGCACGCACCGCTGTACGAGTACTCAAACTCGTTCGCAGTCTTCTGTGCCTCGACTTCCCCCTCTACCCACTCGAAGCCGTCAGACGACTTCTTGCCGTAGTCGCTGAGATAGCAAGGGTCTCCGACCATCACCATCCCCGCATCAACGCCGACTCGCCCGACGAGCCACTTGCCGTTGATTCGCTCTGCCATTGTGTGCCTCCTTCCAACTACGAGGGAACGCCCCTCACAACAACACTATGCCATAGCATTCTGGTGAATCCACCGACCTGTTCCGAAACAAGAAAGGGGAGCCAAGCCGAAGCCTGACTCCCCTTGTTCTTATGTGATCTTGTGAGTGCGCGTTATGGATTAGGCATAACCCATAACCCATAACTCATAACT
>RGVZ01000738.1 GCA_010029825.1 bacterium
GTAGTCAACAAGCGGCGTGCCAATCGGTGCCGAAGGGTCAAGGATCAGAATCCCATCACCGTCGTCCGTGGCGTCAAGTTCTTGCCCGGAGCAGAGCATCCCCTCAGAGGCGATCCCCATCTTTTCCGCGCGCTCAATACGTCGTCCGTCGGGCATTTCGGCTCCGATTAGTGCCACCGGGATCCGTTGGCCAGCGGCAATATTCCGGGCACCACAGACCACATTGAGGATCGGCCCATCGCCGATTCGAACCTTCGTCAATTGAAGGCGATCAGCCTTCGGATGAGGTCCGACCTCGAGGAGTTCCCCAACGACCATCTTGTTCCAGCTGGCACCCCAGCGCTCCACGCCACGCACCTCAAGGCCACGCAGGGTGAGCGCATCCGCCAACTGCTCAGCAGTCAGCTGAACATCGGTGAACTCGCGTAGCCAGGAGAGTGGAATCCTCATCGGAACCCCGCCAAGAATCGCAGATCGTTTTCAAGGAACGCACGCAGGTCCGGAATATCGTGACGCAACATCGCGATGCGTTCTACGCCGAGACCGAAGGCGAAGCCTTGATGCGTCTCGGGGTCAATGCCGCCATTCTCAAGTACGACGGGGTGCACCATGCCTGCACCGAGAATCGTCATCCAGCCATCCTTGCTCCCTGGCCACGATACGTCCACCGCAACCGACGGCTCTGTGAACGGGTAATACCCTGGCCTAAATCTCGTGCGCGCCGCGGAGCCGAACAGGCCCTTTGCGAGTTCGTCGAGGATCCCCTTTAAGTCCGCAAGGGTTGCGCCGCGGTCAACCAGGAGCCCTTCTACCTGATGAAACTCAAACCCGTGACTGGCATCAACTGCCTCGTATCGGAAGCATCGGCCAGGAAGGATCACGCGAATCGGTGGGCCACCCGCCTGCATCGTGCGAATCTGGCCGGGCGAAGTGTGGGTGCGCAGCAACCGTCCAGGCTCTTGAAGATAGAGGGTGTCCCAGAGGTCGCGTGACGGGTGATCCTCGGGAATGTTGAGCAGCTGGAAGTTCGTCACATCATCTTCAATCTCTT
>RGVZ01000739.1 GCA_010029825.1 bacterium
TGCGTCCCGTTGTGGGGAGGTCGACGGGGACAGGTTTTGCGGATGACCCGCGTGTGCGAAGAGGTTCTCCTACTCCCGATAAAATCCCTGCCAAAGGAAAGGGCAATTAGGGTAGCGTTTCCGGCAATGGCACAGGCATGGAACGGGCAGGGCTCTTTGCGACCATGAAGAATCCTTCCCAAGACAAGGGGACAATCGTGCCCGGAGGCGGAGGGGGTTCCGCCGGTTGGCGAAGGATTCCCCATGGATTGGAGATGGGCCTGGAGGCGGTTCCCGGGGAAGTCGCAGTAGACGACGAGGTTGGCGTAGCTCACCTGGCCTGTCGCCGCGCCCCCGGCGGCCGTGCCGGGCACGACGACGTTGCCGTACAGGTCGACCAGGTTGTAGTAGCGCCCGGCAGCTGTGCTGGTGGCGGGGACGTTCACCGGGAACTCGGCCGAGCCCTGCAGCGGCGTCAGCTGCGGCTTCGCGCTGAAGCTGCTGAGGCGCACGCGGCAGACCATGTCGTGGAAGAAGTCGCCGAACTGGGGGATGCTGAAGGTGACGCCGGCGCCGAGCGCGGCGCTGCCCGACTGGGGCCGCACCTTGTTGTACTCGTAGCTGGTGGCGGCAAACGGTTTGAAGTGCGCGTTCATGTATAAGATATGCGTGCGCTCCAGGTCGACCAGCGTCGGGGTGACATCGGCCTTGCCGGCGGCGGCGCGGGCGCACATCACGTCCTTGATGCGCTGGTTGAGCAGTTTGGTCGCCATAATCATGCGGTCTGCCTTGCCGTCGTTCGCAATGAGTTTGAAGACGGCGCCGGCGGACATCGCGAAAACCTAGGGGCGCACTCACCTATTCTTATAGACAGGCATAATTAAATGCGGCGTTACGTTATCGCCGGCTGGCGCCGCACACCGCGACTGACAGACGGATTAGGTCGCTCCAGATCATCTGCATAAGATAATAAGAGCGCCTGTGATGGAGACGTCCGATGTTCCGCAACCAACATATTGGCAGCGGGTAAAAAATTACTACCACGAGGTAAAAATTGACTGCCGCAAAAACC
>RGVZ01000740.1 GCA_010029825.1 bacterium
AGTGCTCACCACCAAAGACTGCTTGTGTGCGCGCCATTTCATCTTTGATGAGTGAATGTCCAACTCGCGTGCGGACCGGCGTCGCGCCCGCCGCGGCAATGGCTTCGGGCACGAATCGGGACGTAATGAGGTTGTGAATGATCGTGATGTCGGCGTCCGGTCGTGACGCTCGGACACGCGCAATCTCACGCAAAGCCACGATGGCCGCGATTGCTGACGGCGTGACGGGGTCGCCCTGTTCGTCGACCACAAAGCATCGATCCGCGTCACCATCAAAGGCGAGGCCGGCATCCGCACCGTGTTGGACCACGGCACGTTGCAAGTCGATCAGGTTGGCCGGCTCCAGCGGATTCGCCTCGTGATTCGGAAACGTTCCGTCGAGTTCGAAATACATCGGGATGATCTCGAGCGGCAACTCGGGCAAGCCCGCCGCGGTTCCTAGCACGGCGGGGACAGTCATTCCGCCCATTCCGTTGCCCGCGTCGACAACCACTTTCAGCGTTCGAATGCCCGACAAATCGACGAGTGAGCGGAGATAGCCGGCATAGTCGGCCAGGACATCCTGCTCCCGATATGTGCCGGGCGCGGGCACGGAGACAACTCCACCGGTGAGATATCCGATGGCACGATCGCGAATCGCCGCGAGTCCCGTGTCAAGACTGATGCCCTGAGCACCCGCTCGAGAAAACTTGATGCCGTTATATCGAGCGGGGTTGTGACTCGCGGTGAACATGGCTGCGGGAGCATTCCATGCTCCCGACGCGTAATAGGTCTCATCCGTGGAGCACAGTCCAATGTTGACAACGTTCGCCCCGCGCGCGTTCGCCCCACGGGCAAATGCCCGAGCAAAGTCGGGAGAGGAGTCACGCATATCGTGACCGACAACAACCTCGTGACCGGCGGCACCAATTTCGTCCACAAAACCCGCAGCCAGGGCCTCGATCATCTCAGAAGTGAGAGTTTCCCCCACCACGCCGCGCACGTCATATGCCTTGACAGCACTCGAAAGCAGGGTAGCGGCGTCAGGAGTCACCCGACGATTCTACGTGG
>RGVZ01000075.1 GCA_010029825.1 bacterium
ACGAAATACCTCTTGTGTTCATCAACTTCTCCTCCCCGTCTTGGACGGGGGCAATCACTGCCAGGGGAGCTTTGATCTACACCCCTGGGGCCAATGGCGCTGTGTGCGTTTTGGACTTTGGCAGCAAACTCGAGAGTTCAACTTTGACTTTGGTGCTTGCCGTGGCACTAAAGGAGCGGGGGAGCAGGTCCCAAATTGGCTTAAAAGCTTTGTTTTCCTGACCGGAAAGTTCGTTAACTAGGACTCCCACAACGGCGAGACTGCCCTTCGCATTTTTATGTACGAAGTGGACCTCCAGGTCAGAGCCTACACCCCCGACGCGGTGTTCGCTTGGGGTGTGAAAGACAAAAACCATCGACGCGCGCAGGATAATGCCGGCAACGAGTCCACCGATGGCGAGGATCCAGGGGAGTTTCGCTCCTGCGGGTTTCTGAGACACTGCGAAATCCTCCTTTTTGCAAATTATGCCACAACGCGAGACGACTGACTTTCGTGATACGATTCTGATAACGTGATCGGACAGTTCCAACGATGGAGTTACAGGCATTCCATGGATCATTTTGGATTTGACACAACTTGCCGGAAGATCTTGCTGTGCGGGTCAGTATGTTTTGCCGTGGCTTGCACAGGCAGCAAGGCCCAGACGGAGCCAGTCATGGAAGAAGCTGTCCAGGCTGAAGTCGCGCCGCAGGTCGTCGAGCCTTACCGCGTGGTCGAACGCATGGGGAAACTCTCCGAAACACCCAAGTGGGCTGTTGGCATGGAACCCATGATCGAAGAGAAAGGCGATGTCACTTACGTCCAGACCATGACGCTGGAGGCCAACGTGCGTCCTGAAAACTGCACCAGGTCAGCCGGTGAGGCAGGTCGATCTGAATTCATCCGTCAGATCAAGGATGGGGTAACGGCCGCGGCCCAAGTGTCTGAAGATTCCGGATCCGCCGATATTGATATTGAGAGTACGGTCGCCTTCCTCGGCAACATCAAACTCAATGGCTTGAAAGTCGGTGATACTTTCTGGGAAAAGATTGAGGAAGGTGACGCTGGTGGCAAGCCAGTGACCAAGATCCGTTGCGCGGCAAAAATCGCCATCGCGAGACAGCAGCTCGTTGACCAGGTGCGCAAGGCGACGGAAGCAAATACGAAAAACCCGGAGACCCGGAAAAAACTGCTCGAGGGCCTGAAGGCGTTTCTCGAGCAAATCTCAAAGGAAGGGTCTGCTCCCGGGGTATCTGAACCAGGGCATTGAGATTCAAATTTTCAATTCAGCCCACATGCGGTTCATGACGACCAGCGCGTCACCGAGATCCTCGAGGTAATGAAGCCGGGCCAAGGTTTCCTTGGGCGGATAAAGGACAGGATTTGTCCTCTCGGAATCCGGCAACAATTGCCAGGCAGCCTGGTTTGGTGTTGAGAAACGTCCCTTCAGCGCGAGCTGGCTGGCAATCCTCGCGTCCAGTGTGAAATCCAGGAACTGGTAGGCTTCCGCCACGTGCCTTGCCGATATTGGTATCGCGAAATTGTCCGCCCAACGAACCGCCCCTTCGCGCGGGATGAAAAACTTGAACTCCGGCCTGATCTCGGATGCCTGGATGGCGTCCATCGAATAGGCGTGCGCAATGTTGAGTTCTGATCGCGCCAGGTATTGGCGTGGTTCAGACGTGAACATCAAGATCTTCTCACGGATCTTCCTGAGGTTGTCCTGGGCGCCTGCCAGTTGAAGGCTGTCGCGGACGTTCGGGGTGAGCCCCTTCCAGATCAGCATCGCGGAAAAGACTTCGCGCATGTCATCGAGGAGGGAAGTGTGCTTGGGATCAGGAGTCTCAAACAACATTCCCCAGCCAGGAATTTCCCCGGGCGCGAGCGAGATCTTGTTTGTGTTGATGACAAGCCCCGTCGTGCCCCACGAGAAAGGGATCGTGTATTTCAGATCTGGGTCCCAGACGGGGTTCCTGGAATCGTCCGCAAGGTTCCCCAGGTTTTTCAGCTGGGCATGGTCAATTTCGCGCAACATGCCCAGCCGGATCATCTGGCGGGACATGTAGTCGGATGGCTGGATGACGTCGAAGCCAGTGGCGCCGGCTTTCAGTTTGGCGAACAGTTCCTCATTGCTGCTGACGAGCGAGAGCTCGACCTTGATCCCGGTCCGCGACTGAAATTCCTCCAGAACCTCGTCCGGCAGGTAGTTGCTCCAGGCGCAGACCCTCAGGACGGGCTTGGCATTTTCGCTGTTGCGGTTGGCGAAGCGGTATCCGATGGCGCCAATCAGCCCAATGGCCACGCCGGCCTTGATGACAGTCAGGACAGTTTTCAGGATCCGCTGATCACCCATTTGCGGCTTTGCTCCCTCGACCACAGGATCATGACCAGTGCCGTCGAGAGGCAGATCATGACCAGAGACATGGCGTTCAACTCAGGAGAAAATCCTATGCGCATGAGTGAGTAGATTTTCAAGGGTAATGTGGTCAGACCGGCGCCGCTGGTGAAAAAAGAGATCAAAAAGTCGTCGAATGAGATCGTAAACGAAAGGAGCCATCCACCCATGAGCCCCGGGATGATGTTGGGCAGGATCACTTTCCAGAAGATCTGGGTCGGCTTGGCGCCCAGGTCATAAGCGGCTTCCCCAAGGTGTGGATCCAGCTTCCTGAGCTGCTCGATCATGATGAAATAGACGAAGCTCGCGCTGAAACTGGCGTGAGCAAGCACGACCGTTGTCATGCCAAGCTCGAAATGGAATAGCAGGAAGAACAACAGCAGGGAAAGTCCCGTGATGACCTCCGGGATCAAGATCGGCAGCATGATCAGGGCGTTGAGGCTGGGTGGCAAAACCGTCGAGAACGGACCAAAACCAATTGCCCCGATGGTCCCGACGGCGGTCGCGATGGTCGCCGCGGCGATTCCGATGACGAGGCTGTTGAACAGTGGTTCCCAAAGGGCGTCGCTCTCGAGCAACGCCGTGACCCAGTTGGTGGTGAAGCCACTCCCGATGTCCACAGGGTCGACCAGAAAGGCCTGGACCACGAGATAGGCGAGCGGCAGGTACAGGAATCCCATGGTCGCCCAGAACATGAACGTGATGAACCAGTTACTCTGTCTAGTGGACTCCATGAGAGACTCCCATACCTGCTCCGGCGGAGCCCCGGGGTTTCCCCCGTTCAAACTTCATCTGGACCCAGACGGCGATCACCAGGCCGACGGAAAGGATGCTGGCAAGGGCTGAACCAAAGGGCCAGTCCTGCATCGTGAAAAACTGCTCGACCATGACCCGGCCCAGGAAAACTTCCTTCGCGCCTCCAAGGATGTCTGGGATCACGTATTCCCCCATCATCGGGATGAAAACGAAGAGGCTGCCGACGGCGACGCCTTCCCGGACATTTGGAAGCAGCACACGAGTGAACGTCTGCCAGCGGTTGGCCCCAAGGTCCATGGCAGCCTCGCGAAGGGACAGGTCAAATTTTTCGAGGGCCGAGAAGATTGGTACGACGAGGAAAGGCAGGTAGTTGTAGACAAGGCCGAGATAGACACCAAACCGCGTGTAGAGGATCTCAAGTGGCGTGTCAGTCAGCCCGAGGCGCATGATGAGCTGGTTGAGCAGTCCGTGGTTGCCGAAGATCGACACGATTCCGTAAATGCGCAGGATGAAGTTGGTCCAGAAGGGAATGAACAGCAACATGAGCCCCATCTGGCGTTTTTCAGGTGTCGCGCGCGCGAGGTAATAGGCGACCGGGAATCCGATCAGGAGGCACGTCAAAGTCGCGCCAAGGGAGAGGAAGAATGTCTTCGCCAGGACCTTGAGATAAACGAGGTGGAACGCTCGCTCGTAGTTCGCGAGAGTCAAGTCCCAGGTGATGACACCGGCACTCGTGCGCGTCGCGAAACTCATGCCGAAGATGATCAGGAAAGGAAGGACACTCAGGGTGACCAGCCACGCGAAGAAGATCCAGGCGCTGGGGGGCCAGTCACGCAGCCGCAGGACCAGCTTTTTCATTTCTGAACGCTCTGCGGCAAAAGGATGGCGTCCTCGGTTTTCCAGGTCAGGAAAACGCGGTCGCGCTGGTTGAGAAGGCGCTTCTTTTGCCGCTCCATCTCGGCCTCGGACACCTTGAAGACGGTGTTGCCGGTCCTGATCGTGTATTCGGTCCGGGAACCGAGATACGTCAAGTCGAGGATCTCCCCCTCGAGCAGGTTTTCCTGGGTGTTCGAGCGCTGTCGGAGCAAGCGCATCTTCTCTGGGCGAAGAAGCATCGAGACATCCCGCGGCAGGGCGATTCCGTTTTTCTTGACCCGGAATGTCCCCATGGATGAGGCGACGGTCCATTCGCCCGGCTGGATCTCGGACAGCTCGCCCCGGATCTCGTTGACCGGACCGATAAAGCTCGCGACGAACGCGTCCGTTGGGTCCTCATAGATGGCCTTGGGCGTCCCGACTTGCAGGCAGCGGCCTTCTTTCATGACGGCCAGACGGTCGGAGAGTTGCAGGGCCTCTTCCTGGTCGTGGGTAACCAGGATGAACGTGGCCCCGACTTTTTTGCAGATCGCCCGGACTTCTTCCCGGACCCGGATCCGTAGTGACGGGTCAAGGGCCGAGAAAGGCTCATCGAGGAGCAGCACCGCGGGTTGGTCGACCAGGGCGCGCGCCAACGCAACCCTTTGGGCCTGGCCCCCGCTCAATTGATGGATCCGGCGGTCGGCCAGCGCGCTGATTTCGGTCAAGGCCATCGTCTCGTCGACACGCTTCTGGATTTCGTGGCGGGCGAGCCCCTTGAGCCGGAGGCTGAAGGCGACGTTTTCAAAGACGCTCAGGTGCGGGAAAAGGGCGTAGCGCTGAAAAACCGTATGGATGTTGCGTTTGTGGGGCGGCAGGCGCGTGATGTCGCGTTCGCCCAACATGATGCGGCCGCTGCTTGCTTGCTCGAACCCGCCAAGCAGCCTGAGAACAGTTGTCTTGCCGCAGCCGGAGGGGCCCAGAAGCGAAAAAAATTCGCCCGGTTGGATCGTGAGGTCCAACGGCTGAAGCGCGAAGCTCCCGAATGACTTTGCAAGTGATTCGCAGCGAAGTTCGTACATTGTCCAACCATGAAAAACGGAGGTTCGGGATACGGCAAGGCGACCCGTTTGTAAAGGTTAAATCGACCCCGTAAAATGAAGTGAGACCTCCACGATTCAGCACGCCGGAACCATCCCCGGGGAGTCCTGTCCAGTGACCCAACATTTGCTGTTCACGTTCAACACTTTTGTCGCGATTTTCGTGATCGTGGACCCGTTTGCCGTCGTGCCGATTTACCTGAGCCTGACCGAGGGTTACTCGCCGGAAGCCCTGCGCCAGACCCGCCGCAAGGCGACCAAGTTGGCCCTCGCGATCCTGTGCACGTTCGGCCTCACTGGCATGGGAATCTTTCGCGTATTCGGGATCACCCTCCCCGCCTTCCAGATCGCTGGTGGGATCCTGCTGCTCCTGCTCGGTATCGCCCAGCTGAATGCCAGTCGATCGCGCGTCCAGCCTGAAGAGCAGTACGAGGGCATGGCACGCGAGGACATCTCGGTATTTCCTCTGGGTATGCCTCTTCTCGCCGGGCCGGGCGCAATCTCCACAGTGGTTCTGTTCGCCAGCGAGGCGAAGGGATTCGCCCAACTTTTCGGGCTTCTGGTCGCGATCACTGGCGCTCTGGGGCTTTCTCACCTGACGCTGAAGGGCGCTCCACTGCTCTACAAGGTTCTCGGCCGTACCGGTCTGAATCTTCTGACCCGGATCATGGGTGTGATCTTGACCGCGGTGGCCGTCCAGTTTGTGCTTAACGGCATCCAGGGAGCCTTTCCGGTACTCAAGGCGGGCTGATCAAAAATTCCTTGTAACCGTTGGGCCACTGGCACTATACGCGCATCTCACAGGCAGATTTTTCTGCTTTGGAGGCGCTCGCAGATGATTTTTGCTCCGTTCCGGATCGCTACCTTTGCCGTGTTCGCGACTTCAGGGCTCAGCCTGTTCTCGCGTGTCATTCCTGGCAGTCAGGTCTTGGCGGCTGCGTCGGCCCCATCGGCTGCCCGCGTTACCCCGTGCGTCGAGGAAGCCCGTCTTTCCGCGATTGACAGTGCCATGACGCGTCTCACTTCTGCGAAAGCCATCGACGCCAAGGTCTATGAGGCACAGGAACCGCGCCTTGTGACGCGCAGCGGCAACCTGATCACTTACGAGTTCATGCTGCAGACTTACGATGACTACAGCGGAGGCGTTTGGCCCGCCCGGGAGCGTCATCAGGTGGTCGTTTTGTTCGATCGCAAGGCCCGCACTCCCGAGTCCAATTGCCGGATTCAGAACAAGACACTGCTCGATATCTGGTACTGACGACCTCATTGCCGTTTCCGGTAATTTGGAATCATCGCTATTTCTGGTGAAATAGTCCGTGATTCCGGAGCCTTGTCATTTTACCTCTATAGTTTTTCCCAAATTTTCCGCAATTGCCTCGTGACTTCCGGAGGTTTCCGGATCGCGAGGTTAAAGATGCGAATACAGCGTAACTTTTGGCGCAAGTCTGTTTGGGTCGCTTTGGCCCTGTTGTGCGGCGCCTGCGCATCCGTTAACCGGGGCAAATCCCCGTCCGAGGGGACTCGGGCCGCCCTGGATCAGGCGGCTGCCGGGCGCGCTGCCCTGCCGCGGCATAGTTTGCGGGAGTGGCGACTTGAGGTCGACACAGGCGGGTTTGTGCAACTCATCCTGAGCAGCTCCGGTTACTACATGTTGCGCCACGGGTATTTTTACGTCGACCAGGCCGTTGGTTCCGACAAGACGCTCATGCTCTCGGAAGTCAACATCGGGAAATACGTTTTGCGCGGATCACAGGTGTTGATGGCAAGTCCAGCGAAGTCGACTTGCGTGTCCAGGGTTGGAATCAACTCTTTCGTCGTCATGGATGCCGCCGGCCAAGCCCTGGTCATGGATGAATTCGCGACGAGGAATTTCGTATTCGATGAGTTCAAGGGGCGAAAGCCGATTCCCTTCCTCAAGCAAAACATGGGCTCACTGGACGGCAGTTCGACCTTGCCCGTCGATGAGAGAGACCCGGATGGCAGGTTTGAGGCCAAACTCGGGTGTGTGCAGATGAGGGAAAACGGTCAGATTGCGTTTATTCCCGCTGGCGATCCATCAAATGTGGTTCCTGCCCCGGGGGTGGCGCATTGAGCTTCATTGTCGAGGGACATATGAATCTCAGGCCCCTCAAAAAAGTCTCTGGTTGGCGGAAGGCTGCCCTCGGTGGATGGGGAAGCCCGGGAGACCCCACGGTCTATGCCTTTCTGGAATTTGAGGCGGATCCTGCCCTTGCTTTCATTGAGAGAGCCGTCAAAGACACGGGAGAAAGGGTGACCCTGACCCACTTCACGGGGCGCGCCATTGCCGAGGCCTTCAGGCGCAATCCGGAGATCAATTGCATCATCCGGTGGGGGCGACTTTATGAGCGTGAAGATGTCTCGGTTTTTTTCCAGGTTGCCACGGACAAGAAGGGCGAGGACCTGTCGGGGGTAGTGATCCACCGCGCCGACGAGAAATCCGTCTCTGAGATCGCCGCCGAGATGAATTTGAAAGTGGCCGCTGTCCGGTCGAATCAGGATAAAAGTTACGCCAAACTGAAATCTCTATTCAGTTTTCTGCCTGGTTGGGCCGTCAAACTCGCCATAGATTTTACTTCCGTGTTCATGTTCCGGCTCAACCTGTGGTCGCCCCTTCTTGGCCCCCCGAAAAACCCGTTCGGTTCCGTCATGGTCACAAACATCGGTAGCCTCGGGATGAATCGCGGGCTGGCGCCTTTGGTCCCTTATTCTCACGTCCCCATGTTGATCGCCCTGGGCGCGGTGGAGGAGGTTCCCGCCGTGCGCGATGGCAAGGTCGTCGTCGTGCGCAGGATCACCCTGGGTGCTACCTTCGACCACCGCCTCATCGACGGCGTTGTTGGAGCGAAAATGGCGGAGGTCCTGAAAAAATGCTTCGCGGACCCCGAGGGTATGTTCGGGGGGAATTGAGGAAAAGGTTCTTCGGCTGCGCCTCAGAATGACGCGGGGAAAAGATTCTTCGGCTGCGCCTCAGAATGACGCGGGGAAAAGATTCTTCGGCTGCGCCTCAGAATGACGGGGAGAATGGCGCACCCGGAAGGATTCGAACCTCCGACCCCCAGATTCGTAGTCTGGTGCTCTATCCAGCTGAGCTACGGGTGCAGGATGCCATGAGGCATTCTCTGGACGAGAGCGCGTTGTATATCCAAGCCCACCCTAACGCGCAACCGCAAATTGGTAATGGCGACGGGCGCCGTCCTCGACGGGGGTGATCGTCATGATGTGGGTGGGGGCCAGGCCCAGGTTGGCGGCTGCCGCGGCGTCATCGCCTAGCGGCGGCCATTCAATCAACATGCCGGAAAAACTGGATAAATCGCCGAAGACCCCGGCGTCCTCCAGGGCCTCGATCGCCGTCCCGCGGTAGAGGTCCATGTGCGCCATGCGGCGGCCGTCGGGCAAGGTGTATTCCTGGATGTAGGTATAGGTCGGGGAAAGCACAGGTACCTTGTCGGGTAATCCCATCGCGTGCAGCAGGGCAGACGAGATGGTTGTTTTCCCGGCACCAACCGGCCCGACAAGCCAAAGACAAAAAGGCGCCGTTCCAGACAACCCCTTCGCCGTGTCCCGGGCGATAGTCCCGAGGGAGTCCTCACCCGCAACGATATCCAGAAGGATCCTATGGGCGGTGGCGTGGGTCATTAAGGAGTTCCTTCATGGTCATGACGGCTTCCTTGAGCCCCGTGAAGATGGCGCGGGCCACAATGGCATGACCGATGTTGGCCTCCTCCGCATGATCGACGTGCTGCAACCACATGGCATTGGTGTAGTTGAGGCCGTGGCCGAAGTGAGACTGAAGTCCGAGGCGATGAGCCAGGACTGACGCGTGCGTCAGGCGGCCAGTGAGTTCCACCTGTTGCCTTGTCAGGCGCGTGGCCGCCATTTCATGGCACCAGGTTCCGGTGTGAAACTCAACGGCATCCGCCCCGAGCGCCGCAGAGGCTTCGATGGCCCTGTCGTCCGGTTCGATAAAGAGGCTGACGAGGATACCACTGTCTTTCAAGCGCGCGATTTTCGGCTTCAGCTCTTTCGCGTGGCCGACCACGTCAAGGCCACCCTCGGTAGTCCGTTCCTCGCGTTTCTCGGGGACGAGGGTTACCGCGTGAGGCATCACTTGCTGGGCGATCCGGATCATTTCTTCCGTGGCGGCCATTTCAAAATTCAGCGGGATCTTGATCGAATCTTTCAGCGCATGGACGTCGCGATCCTGGATGTGCCGGCGATCCTCTCGCAAGTGGCAGGTGATATTGTCGGCTCCGCCCAGTTCGCAAAGCACTGCTGCCTGGACAGGATCGGGATATGGTTCACCGCGGACCTGACGGACTGTGGCGACGTGATCGATGTTCACACCGAGGCGGATCACTTTTTCTTTTCCGTTCCAGGGACAGCGCTTGGCTGCCGTGACTGTTGGTGACTTGTGATGGCCGATTGCATCTTGTCGGCGATTTCATCGACCATGGTGTCGATCATGTCTTTTTCCTCACCTTCCACCATGATACGCGCGAGGTTCTCGGTCCCGGAATAGCGTACGAGCACCCGGCCAGTCCCCGCGAGTTTCGATTCGCAACGCTTGATGAACTCCGTGAGTTCCGTGAGTTGCTCCAGCGGAATCTTTTCCTTCACCTTGATGTTGCGCATCACTTGCGGGAAACGTTCCATGCAGTGCCGAAGCTCTGACACCTTCTTGCCACTCTCGACCATGATCTCGAGCAGGTTGAGGGCCGCCATCAGGCCGTCGCCGGTCGTCGCGCAGTCGCGAAAAATCAGGTGCCCGGATTGCTCGCCGCCCAGGTTGTAGTCACCGTTGATCATGGCTTCCATGACATACCGGTCGCCAACCTTCGTCCGGACAACCTTGCCACCGTGGCGGGCGAGCGCGACCTCGAGGCCCATGTTGCTCATGATGGTCGAAACGAGGGCACGATTGCGCAACTTGTTTTTCTGCAACATGTGGATGCCGCAAATGGCGAGGATCTCGTCACCATCAACGATGTCACCCTTGTCATCGACGACGACCAGGCGGTCGGCGTCCCCATCCAGCGCGATGCCGAGGTCAGCCTTGTAAAGCATGACTTTCTCGCGAAGTTGTTGCGGGTGGAGCGCGCCACAGTGATCGTTGATATTGATGCCGTTTGGCTCGACGCCCAGCATGAAAATCTCGGCACCGAGCTCCGAAAAGACTTTCGGCGCAACCCTGTACGAGGCGCCGTTGGCGCAGTCGATCACGAGGCGCAGGCCATCGAGGGTCAGATGCTTTGGAAACTGTTCCTTGAGGAAAACGGCATACTGCCCAATGGCATCCTCAATGCGGCGTGCGGTTCCGATGTCCGCGCCGTGGACGGCATGATTCTCGAGATCGTCACTCTTCAGGAGCGCCTCGAGCTTGTCCTCGTCCTCGTCAGGCAGTTTGTACCCGTTGGCGCTGAAGATCTTGATCCCGTTGTCGTGAAAAGGATTGTGCGAAGCCGAAATGACAATTCCGGCACAGGCGCGCAGGCCTCGAGTCAGGTAGGCAATGCCCGGCGTTGGCAGCGGACCGAGGAAAAACGCGTCGACACCAACGCTGCAGATGCCAGAGCAAAGCGCTTGCTCGAGCATGTACCCGCTGCGCCGGGTGTCCTTCCCGATCAGGATTCTCGGGTGGGCCATTTTGCTTCGGAAGTAGACTCCGATCGCTTGCCCGAGGCGCAGGACGAGATCCGGCGACATCGGGTATGAATTGGCCTCACCGCGGATTCCGTCAGTGCCGAACAACCTTGATCCCATTCAAGACTCCTCATGCCGGCGGCTTCATCTTTGGCCGGGGTCTATCGGTTTAGCGCAGGCGTTTTTGGTTGTAAATCTCGACTGACGTTGATTTCGGGTGGGTCTCGATCATGACCGTTTCCGAAGGGATCTTCACCTGGATCTCACGGTCATAACGCCCCGGAGTCAGGTCCCGTACATCAACGAAGGCCCGCAGGTCCGCCTTTTTTACAAAGCTGAGTACGCCTGGCGTGCCCTGGATGACGATGGTCGCGAATTGTGGGCGAACGTTGGTCAGGTAATCGCTGCCGACAACCTCGACTGGAATGGATCCGAACCTGACTTCGAAGACCTTGGGTTGCTTCAGGCCGGATATGTTGATTTGCTCCGTAGCGACCTGGTTCACTTTGGCGAGGTCAGCCTTGAGGCCAGTGACCTTGACGGACTCTGGATCAATGACGATTTTTTCGATCATGTAACCTTGGGCCGGAACGCCTTCGATGACTTCACGCACGGGAACTTTCTTCCCCGACACCTCGTCGACCGTCACCACGATGTAAGGATCGTGAATGGTCATGCGGACCCGTGGGTCAAATGACGTCAGGTTTTCCCGGTCGACCCTGTATCTCAGTTGACCTGCCTTGCCAGGGGGAATCTTGATGGTGGCCTCGAGTGGCTTCTTGCCTTCCATGTACTGTCCGAGGAGTACCCGTGGTCCGCGCAGGGTCGCATCCTTGTATCTGAGTGTCGGTCCCTTGATCGTGTATCCGTCGGGAACAGCGACTGTGACGGCAATACGCTTGTTGACCTCCAGGATTTCCTCACCCTGGACGATATACCAGAGCATGGAAGCGAGGATCACCGCCGTAACCTTGTAGGGCAAATTATCCAGCAACATTTTGCGGAGCCGGTCCCTCATTTGACCTCACCACCGGGCGAGCCCGATTCATTGCGCGCCTGTTTGTCACTGAACTCTTCCTCACCCATCAGCAGCTCGTTCAGTTGCTCGCGCAACTGGCGCGCGTCGAGTCTGCGAGATACCTTGCCCTCCGCCACAATTGCCACGGAACCAACTTCCTCCGAGACGATCACGACGATCGCATCTGTTTCTTGACTGATACCGATCGCCGCGCGATGCCGTGTCCCCATGTTGGGGTCCAGGTTTTCCTCGCGAGTGAGTGGCAGAAAACATCCGGCGGCAGCGACGCGTCCCCTTTGAATGATGACCGCGCCGTCATGGATGGGTGAAGATGGGTGGAAGATCGAGACCAGAAGTTCCTTTGAGATACGTGCGTCGATCAAAACGCCAACGTCCACATAGCGCCCGAGGATGATGTTCCTTTCCAGGACAATCAGGCCACCGATTCGCTTGCTGGCCATGGAGGTCGCTGCCCGGACGATCTCGTCCAGGACGTGATGTGACGCCACACGGTCCGCGCCCGGGATGAAGGACTTCTTTCCCATGCGCGACAAGACGTGCCGGATGTCATCCTGGAACAGGATGATCAAGATGATGATGAAGCTGGAATAAAACTTGTTCATCACCCAGTTGAGGGTGGTCAGCGGTACGATGGAGGAGAGAAGAAACGTGGCGACAACGAATAAAATACCGGTCAGGATCTGCGCCGCGCGTGTTCCACGGATCAACAGCAGGGCCTGATAGATGATGAATGCGATGATCGCGATGTCGATCACCGCCCAGAAGCTGAATTGGTCGAGAATTTCCCGCATCAGTTGGCTTCCATCATCCTGTTTCTGATGACCGCAAGGCCTTGGACGTCATGCGTCCTGATGATCCTGGCTCCCGCCAGCGCGCACATTGCCTCAATGGCCTTGCCGGGCTGGTCGCGATCCAGCGGACGGTCAATTCCAAACAGGCGGCCGAGAAAACTCTTTCTTGAGACACCGATCATCACGTTGTAGTCGCCGGCCCACGTCCTGATGTTCCCAAGCAATTCCAGATTCGCTGCCAATGACTTGCCAAATCCAACGCCCGGATCCATCCAGATTTGCCCGGCGCGAAATCCCGCGGCACAAGTCGCGTCGTGAACTTCCTGAAAAAACCGCTCGACAAGGCCAACGACCTCTCCTGCCCCAAGCGGGATTTCCTGCATCGTCTCCGGGGCGCCGTGCATGTGCGTCATCGCCAGATGCGCCGTGTCACCCAGGCCGGCCAATTCCCGCATCAGCGCTGGATCAGGAAGGTCGCCCACACGGTTGAACCAGCGGACACCCGATCTGGCTGCCTCAGCAAAGACCTTGTCCTTGCGTGAGTCGACGCTGATTTTTTCCAGCGGTATTTCCGACTTCATGGCCTCAAGCACCGGGATCAATCGTTGCAGTTCCATGTCGACGGGGACTGGCTTGGCTCCTGGCCTGGTCGACTCCGCGCCGAAATCGATCAAGTCCGCGCCGTCTGCCATAAGCCGCAAGGCGGAATCACGCGCTGCCTCGACACCAAATGCCTTCCCGCCATCCGAGAACGAATCGGGCGTCACGTTTACGACGCCCATGATCAGGAACCGTGATGGCGAATGTTGCTTTCCCATTACGTCCCTGGAAATTCGTCTTCAGGTTACCGATGTAGCCGGACGCATCAACTGTTGCGCGCCGTCCGACTTGCCTTGCTCGGCGACAGCCTCGGGCTTAGAGGGGCTTGTCTCGGCTGTCTTCTTTGTCTTGCTGTCCTCATACCCGCGACGCTCGTCATCCGTGACCAGATGCTCGCCGCGCATGAGGCGTTCCATGTCAGCGGCCTCGACGGTTTCCTTGATAAGAAGCGCTTCGGCAAGGACGTCGAGTTTTTCGCGGTTGTCTCGAAGGATCGTCAGAGCCTTCTTGTACGCGCTTGTGACAATCCGGTGGATTTCGGCGTCAATCTCCTCGGCGACTTTCTCCGAGAAGTTCCTTGATTGCCCCATTTCCCGACCGAGGAACACTTCCTCATTCTTCTTGCCGAGGGCAAGGGGTCCAAGCTTCTCGCTCATTCCCCAGTTGCAGACCATCTTGCGGGCGATGTCTGTGGCCTTGTTGATGTCGTCCCCTGCGCCCGTCGTTTGCTTGTGGAAGACGAGCTCCTCGGCCGCGCGACCGCCCATCGCGTAAGCGATCATGCCTTCGGCGTATTCCTTCGTGAGGGTCAGCCGGTCCTCGGTTGGCAACATCACAGTGACGCCAAGGGCCTGGCCCCTCGGGATGATGCTGATCTTGTGCACCGGATCGACATGCTCGACCAACATGCCGACAATGGCGTGGCCGGCCTCGTGATATGCCGTGTTGCGCTTCTCCGCCTCGCTCATGATCAGGGACCGGCGCTCTGGACCCATGAGGACCTTGTCCTTGGCCAGCTCGAAGTGCGACATCGACACTTCCTTGCTGTTGGCCCGAGCCGCGATCAGGGCGGCCTCATTGACCAGGTTCTCCAGATCCGCGCCAGAGAATCCAGGCGTTCCCTGCGCGATCTTGGCCAGCTTCACATCAGTGCCAATGGGCACCTTGCGTGTGTGAACCTTGAGAATCCCCTCACGCCCACGCACGTCCGGCTTCGGCACCACGACGCGACGGTCAAACCGTCCCGGGCGCAACAGCGCGGGGTCAAGGACGTCCGGGCGGTTGGTCGCCGCGATGATGATGACGCCCTCGTTGCTCTCGAATCCGTCCATTTCGACAAGCAACTGGTTCAGCGTCTGCTCCCGTTCATCGTGCCCGCCACCGAGTCCGGCTCCGCGTTGGCGACCGACGGCGTCAATCTCATCGATAAAGACAATGCACGGCGCGTGCTTTTTCGCTTGCTCGAACAGGTCACGCACACGACTCGCGCCGACACCGACAAACATTTCAACAAAGTCGGAACCGGAGATGCTGAAGAACGGGACGCCGGCCTCACCGGCGATCGCTTTAGCCATGATCGTCTTGCCGGTGCCAGGGGATCCGATCAGGAGAACCCCTTTGGGGATCCTGCCGCCGAGGCGGGTGAACTTCTTCGGGTCTTTCAGGAACTCAACGACTTCTTCCAGTTCCGATTTTGCCTCGTCGATCCCGGCAACGTCAGCAAACGTGATCTTCACCTGATTCTCGTTCAGCAATTTCGCCCGGCTGCGTCCAAAGGACATCGCCTTGCCGCCGCCGACTTGAAGTTGCCGAATGAAGAAGAAAAACAGGAACAGGAGAAGCAACATGGGCAGCGAGTTGACCAGAAGGGTCTTCCACAGGCCGGCCTCCTCGGGCGGCTCGAAGTTGACTTTGACTCCTTTGTCCTGGAGTTGCTTGCGCAATTCGGCATCGCTCGGTCCATAAGTCCGGAATGTCGAATTGTCCTCGCGTGTCGCGATGATCTCGTTCTCGCGGAACGTGACTTCCTTCACCCGGTTCTGGTCACCTGCCGGCAGTTGCACGGCCTCCGTGAATTCCGAGAACTTGATAACTTTTTGCTCTTCAGGTGGTCGCGATACGACGTGGAAGAGCAAGAACAAGAGCAGAAGGCTCGCGATGACCATCGTGGTCCGCATTTGTTGAGTCTGCTTCTGTGGATTCTTCATTTTTTTCCTCCGCCGGTGATTCGCTTATCCATCGTGGAAAGCGTCATTTTCCGGACATGATGATCAACGTCAGTTGTTGCAGAACCGGGAGAAATTCGCAAATGGACCCGGCGTTCAACAGGGGTTCCAAATCAAATCATATAACCGAATACCCCAATAATGCCCGGGGAGGGCAAAAATTACCGGTCTGGTGTGCAATTCCGGTGCATCGTTGGGAAAAGATCACCCGGCAGGTGATCCAGCCGACCACGCCTTCACCTGGCCAGATCCTGCCTCAAGGTACAGTCCCTGACTCAACTCCAGGACAAATCGCGGTTTTTCCACGGCACGGGCAGCCCTCAGGACCTTCATGAGGTTCTGACGTGACAACTGCCTCCAGCTGCCCCCCGCGGTGGAGCGCGCCATGTGTGCCAGGACCGCCAGCGCGACGGCATCGGGCAGCGCGGCCAATTTGGACTGGTCGCAAACGGGCATTCTGTCACGAGTGGCCCGTTGGCCGGGCGTGCCCGCCTTCAACTCAAACCGGACGTCCTCAAGTGCCTTTTCCAATGCATATTCGGCGACAGAAGCAGCGTCATCGGCGAGATCCAGAAGTTTTTCGCGCCCGGCCGGCCACAATCTGAAAAGGGCCGGCAAAACATGATGGCGCACGACATTCCTGGCGTAGTCCAGTTGCGCGTTGGTGGAATCCTCGCGAAAGAGCATGGCGGATTCTTCGACCGCGGCGATGATTTCCGCCTTCGGCAATCGAATCCACGGCCGCCACCAGAGACCGTCCCACTCAGCCATTCCGCGCATGCCCGTGAGGGAAGTTCCGCGCATCATGCGCATGATGACAGTCTCCGCCGCGTCATCCGCGTGATGCGCCAGCGCGACGATCTCGCCGTTGACGGCCAGTTTCATGAGCGCCTCGCGCCGTAACCGGCGCGCCCATTCCTGTATGCCTTCGCCCTGGCGGTCTTGCCGGTCTTTTTCCGCGGCGCGCGCGACCAGAAACGGGACGCCAGCGCCCCGTGCCAGACCCTCGCAAAACGCCTCATCGCCGTCTGATTCTTCCCCGCGGAGGCCGTAGTTGAAGTGGAACAGGGCCAACGAAAAAATTGTTTTGGTTTTGAAAAGCTCACAAAAAACGTGAAAAAGCGCAGTGGAATCAACACCCCCCGAACAGGCGACGATAACCATCCGTTTTTCCAATGGAAATACGGTGATTTTGCCTTCGACCAAACTGATCAAGTCTCTGAATTTGTTGCTCATTCTCATCCAACCATCCGGGATCACTGAGAACCTACCCGTTTTTTGGTGTTTTGCAAAAAACTTCTAAAGCTTTTCACAAAAACAACGAAATCGCCCCTGCAAGATTCAGGGTGAAGCTTGCGCAAACGAACCGGGACCAAGGTTGGTGCCCGGGATGGATCAAGGAGGACGAATCATGGGATTGCGCATCAGGACAAACGTATCAAGTCTTACCGCTCAACGTTTCCTCTCAGACAGCAACAACGCACTGCAAAGCAGCATGGAGAAGTTGTCATCCGGATACCGGATCAACAAATCCGCTGACGACGCGGCGGGTCTTGCCATCTCTGAAAGCTTGCGCGGTAAAATTCGCGGCCTCAACGTCGCTCAACGCAACGCCAACGATGCTGTGTCGCTGGTTCAAGTCGCCGAAGGTGGCATGAACGAGATGACGAACATCCTGGTTCGCTTGCGCGAACTGGCCGTCCAATCCTCGACCGACACAATCGGTGATCGCGAAAGAGGGTACCTCAACCGCGAATACACGCAGCTGGTGGACGAACTGGACCGTATCGGCGCGTCGACCGAGTTCAACGGAACCCGGATCTTCGACCCGAACAACGAGCAGAGCCAGTTCGTGATCCAGGTCGGTACCAATGCCGACACGACTGTCGACGCCATCAAAATCGGTCTTGAGGGCCTGAAGTTCAACTCGGAGAGCCTTGGCCTCGGCAAGGGCGCTGAAATCGGTCCG
>RGVZ01000741.1 GCA_010029825.1 bacterium
ATCCGGCGTGCCTGTAAATGTTGGCTTCCGGGCGTTTTCTTTTTGCGGTGAAGTTGGCCGAGTATTCGCTGATGGATAGCTTGGCAAGGGTCAGGTATGTGTAGGATTCAAAGGCAAACAGGTCGGCGGTCGTCCCGGAATACTTGTCAGACATAAAGATGTGTGGCCCAGTAGAAAGGCTTTTCGCCTGAGCATAACCAACTGCATCAAACACAAACCCGGAGGCGACGGCACGCAACGGAGGTAATCCGTCCCTGTCCACATAATAACGCTCAACTCTGGCCGCATGAGGAATGGCGAAAACCGGGACAAGCGTCACGGCCGTGTAGGTGTAGGAACTTTCACCAGCGTCGGTTGTCTTTCCGCTGGCGGTTCCAGATATGGTCGTGTCCGAGTCCTGATGAAAGGTGGTCGAGTAAGTTGTAAGCGTTGTTGGAGGAAAGGTTGCCGTGACTGTGTCCACGCCGGTGGAGGATCCGACCCGATAGATGGTGACGGTGGATGTCCACGCAGTTTCGTTAAACTGGGTATTCCCGAGCGTGTCTGTGACTCTTATTTCAGATTTGCTATAGGTCCAGACCCCCTGAATTGATGAGATGGAATTTGCCCTGGTTCCAGCGGCGCAAGTAAAGGACGAGCTTTTGCCAAACTCAACCGTAAAGCCAGGCAAACCTATGTTTGGCCCTTCCCCTGAAGCGGTGCCCCCATGGGCCGACGAGTTGTATGTGTTTCGGGCTGCCTTCCCATCCTGCCAAACCTGCCAAACCTGATCCGCTGTGATTAGGTGGGTGTACTTATACACTGCTCAGCACCCACGAATAGTAGATGTCGTAAGCATTGTCCGTGGGCGTGGATGGCGTCTTTGCGATTCGCACGTTCTCCTTCACCGCGGCGGACAGGCTTCCGCATCCGATGGTTTTGTAGATCGTTCCATTTTTCACGTGGGCGATAGGCCACTTAAAGCTGGTGGGCGCCAAGGGAGTGGTCGGGCTGGCCGCACTCATGGTTGGAACCGTGGTGAGGCTGTAGGCCGTGACCTGCTTGCCGTCG
>RGVZ01000742.1 GCA_010029825.1 bacterium
CGGCACCGTTTCCGATGATGCCAACCTGTCCGTCGAGCTTGACGTAGTTGAGGTCCATTGCCTTGGCTTTTGCCTCGAGCGGATCGGCAGCAGCCTTGTCTTCGAGTGCCTCGTGATTGGGGTGACGGAAAGCGGCGTTTTCGTCGAGAGACACTTTGCCATCGAGAGCAACTATGTCGCCCTCTTCGGTGAGCACGAGCGGGTTGACCTCAACGAGTGTGGCGTCTTCACCGGTGTAAACCTCATACAGCTTGACGAAGACCGGAGCAACCTTGTCGACGAGGTCGGCGGGGAATTTGGCCGCCACGGCAATTTCCTTGGCCTTCTCGAGCGAGATGCCGACCGACGGATCCACTTCGACGCGGGCGAGTGCCTCGGGTTTTTCGACGGCAAGCTGCTCGATTTCCATTCCGCCTTCGAAGCTGGTCAATGAGAGATAGGAGCGATTCGCCCGGTCAAGCAACACCGAGAAGTAGTATTCGGCTGCAATGCGCGCCCCCGCGGCGACCATGACGCGTTTGACGATGTGCCCTTTGATATCGAGTCCGAGAATCACCTTCGCGGCCTCCTCGGCCTCGTCAGCATTTTTGGCGACTTTGACGCCACCGGCCTTGCCTCGACCGCCGATTTTGACCTGCGCCTTGACGACGACAACGCCACCAAGTTTTTCCGCCGCCGCGCGCGCTTCCGCCGGCGTGTCCGCAATGATTCCCGCAAGCACGGGAACCCCGTAACTCTCAAAGAGGTCGCGGGCTTATCGCGGGGAACGAGTGTGAAGGAAGTCGCGAAGATTGCTGGGCAAGCGCTGGCGGCGGTCGAGTCAGTCGAGTGCGCTCAACGAACACGACGAGCGGTGAGATAAAAAAACCGATCCCGTTCATCCTGAACGAGATCGGATTGATTTTGACCGTCGATAGTCGAGTTACTTGACGAGTTCGTCAGCACCCGGCTGGACTTTGACTTCCGGTTCGTCCGCCGTCTTGGGAAGCTCACCGCTGTCCTCAAGTTGCTTCTTCACATCATCAATCGCCTTACCGACGGTTCCGAAGT
>RGVZ01000743.1 GCA_010029825.1 bacterium
AATCTCAACGGTTGTGCCGCGTCCGACTTCGTAGCCGACGAGGCGGGCCATATTATGCGCGAAAGCGGTGTAAAGCTGCTCACGGGCAGGCATGGCGACATAGAGCTTCATCAGAGGTTCCCCGGTCGCGTGCGGAACACTTGGTTATCCGCGTCATTAAGCCAACGTTTCATGGCTGCGTCGTCGTCCGCGATCCCCTTCTGCTTCAGGTCGAAGTAAATCGACATGGGGATGGAAGCGACGAGGTGCATATCACCGCGCCAATTCGTTTGCGCGTCATTGAACAGGGCTTTGTTCGCCTCAATCGAAGGCTCTAAATCCTGCTCAGTGTGAATACCGAACGTGTCGGTCTCCCAGTCATAGTCAAACCAGCGTGTGATGCCGAGTTCGGCGTTCTGGTTAAAGAAATATCTGTCGCTCACGCGATGCTCCCAAAAAGAAAGGGCGACCCGAAGGCCGCCCCATCCGTTTCAGTTATGATCCGACTTCTTACGAAGTGGTCAGGTCGGCCACGATGCCGTGAGCCTTTTCGGTGTGAACCTTGAGGCCGTATTCCGCCAGAAGCATACGCTTCTCGCTGTCGCCGGTCTTGGCGAGTTCTTCCGTCTGATAGTTACGGAGGAACGCCACAGCCGCCTTGGACGGATCAACAACGTAAGCCACGTTCGTCGGCTGGAAGCGCGACGGAACGAAGGACACGCGGCCCCAATCCGAAACGTACACGTCAGCCGAACCGATGACAGTTGCAGGGCCGTTTGACACGTTGTTACGGAGCGCCGCGACACCGCCGAACGCAGAAGCCTGACGCTTCTGGAAGCCGTTGAGCAGGACCATCTTGGCATTGCCGCCAGCTTCCCAAACCTTTTGCAAAGTGTCCTGCAAAAGAGCTTCGGTGAACGTGCGCGCCGTGCCAGCACTACGGCCAGCGTTCGGGTAACCATCGTTCGTCGAAGACATGGTGGGGTTCGTGCCGCCAGCAGCCTTGTTGACGTTCGTGCGGAGCCAAGCACCAAGGCCAGCCGTCTTACGAGCAGTTGAGTTGTTGCCAAC
>RGVZ01000744.1 GCA_010029825.1 bacterium
ATATGTTTTTGTAGGTGGGGATGAAAATCAAAACTTTAGCGATGACGAATCCATTGAAACGATAGTCGTTCCACAACAAATTCACCCCGACGATTCCATACGAGTAATAAAAAATAAAATCATTCATGCAATAGGCGAGAACAATATGTCTTATAACGAATTATATATGTATATCACCGTCAATAAACAAATCAACATTCTAGAATTGTATCAAAAATACACGCAAAAAGACCGCATCGAATTTACGCGAGAACATGTCATACAATTGTTGCAAAACATGAATTACGATGACTCCACATTAGAATCGATTCGTACAAACGAGAAAACCCACTATTTTTATGACGATTTGATTGAATACATCGACCCCGATAAAAACATGCTAAATATTCCCTTCGGGAGAACATTCGCAAAACAATATGAACCCATGTTTTCGGCAAATCCGTATGATTACAACCCAGGATTTTTTACACCATCGCCGAAAAACCCCCTCATTGTTTCCGACAATTTATTATTGCTAAATTATGGAACCCCCCTTGATAATACTATTTATCTTTGTTTTGCAGAAGATGTTCTCGAACATGCCATTCAAAACAATCAAAACGAATCAACTATTACACAAACCTATTTCCCCTTGTTGATGGAAGACGACGAAATCAATTCGAAAGCCATGTTGTTTGAAAAAAAACAGCAAGTTATCGTTCGATCGAAATCACGTATCAAACCCGACGCATTTGTTTTATACAAAGCCATTGATTTTTTCTACGATGTTTTCAGAAAACGGAAAAGTGATTTAGCATATTCTGAACGCGGGATTGTCTATTATTCGGTTTTGCTTCGAAATAACATACAAGCGAAATTGCCGCTAGAAATCATTTTCAAAAATATCCATGCCACAAAAACAGTGCCTTTTATCAAATACAATCCAGGGCAAATGCGCGAAAATGTTTACCGTTTGTATTCTGAAAAAATATCGAGAAATGGAAAGAAAATCCCATTTTTGTCGGAAACTGCAATCATGCAGTTGTCCAGAAAAATAGGCAAGAAAAATCA
>RGVZ01000745.1 GCA_010029825.1 bacterium
GTTCCAAATTGGGGAATGTCGAGTTGCGCGGTCTCGTTTGTGAGGTCTGTCGCTGTGACCGCGGTGATACTCGCGGGCGGAAGAGGCGCAATTCCGATGATGGTTGCGCTGCCGAGCAATGTGACAACAACGCCCGTTGTTCCAAAGACGACGAGACGGCGTCGTCGATAGACGGCAGGGGAAACGCGGGTCATCTACGACACCTCGGTGAGGGCATAGAGTGCCACGGCAGCCGCGCTCGCCACGTTGAGCGAGTCGACACCGTGTCTCATTGGAATTCTGACCACGCTGTCGACACGTTCCAGCGTCGAGCGTCGGAGTCCATCTCCTTCGGCCCCGACGACGAGCGCGATTCGGTCGGGAGGCGAGGCGGCAAAGTCCCGCAGATCGTGGGCAGTGTCGTCGAGTGCGAGCGCGGCAACATGGAAACCATGGCGTTGCATCGTCTCGACCCCGCCCGGCCATGACGTAAATCGGGCCCAGGGCACCTGCAGAACAGTTCCCATGCTCACCCTGATGCTTCGTCGGTACAGCGGGTCGGCGCATTCGGGCGTCACAAGTACGGCATCGGCTCCCATCCCCGCGACCGCCCGAAAGATTGAGCCGACATTTGTGTGGTCAACCAAATTCTCGAGGATGACCACCAGACGCGCATCCGCCACGACTGCGTCGATTGACAGCTCAACCGGTCGATTCATTGCCGACAATGCACCACGGTGCAAGTGGAACCCCGTCAAGAGTTCGACGGTTTCGGCCGACCCGACGAAGAGGGGCACGTCGAATTCTCGAAAAAGTTCAACCATCTCGTCGAGCCACCGTTGCGCCGTGAGCACGGAGCGAGGTACGTGTCCCGCCGTCAGGGCGCGCCGGATCACCTTGGATGACTCGGCGATGTACAGCCCGTTGGCTGGTTCGCTTTTCCGGCGCAACGCCACGTCGGTGAGATTGACATAGTCAGAGATTCGAGGATCGCTCAGGTCGGATATCGGGTAAACGTGAGCCACTCCCCTAGCTTTGCCTATTGACACGATCTTGCGTGCCCGAATTTAC
>RGVZ01000746.1 GCA_010029825.1 bacterium
GAGCGTGTTAGGTAACACGGTGGCGAAAATACAACGAAAAAAACTTCAAAAAGTACGGAACCAATCGGAACCGGCCTTGTCTAAATATGTGAACCGGGCAAGATCGCCCGCTAACTTGGAGCCTAGCAACATGAGCGTATTATCTAACACGGTCGAGTCCATCCTCGCGGAATGCCGCGCTATTGCGGAGTGCGGACAAGATGCCGCTACCGCCCGTGCCAATGTCCGCGACTCGGTTAAGGCCTTGTTTCCGGAAGCGCCGACTGAAGCGCAGATTGGCGAGATTACCGGCTCGGACGACTGGAAGCGCCTCACGGACGGCGCCCGCGAGATTTTCGCGCAAGCATTTTTCACCGCACCGCGCGAGATTGACGGTGACCTTGTCGCCTTGAAATCCGATCAAGTGTCGCTATGGAAGGCGACGAAAAAGGCCGCAAAGGATTTCACGCACGCAGAAAAGCGTATTCGCAAATCCGCGCAGGGTTACGTCCGCACGGCCGTGAAACAGAATATCACCGCCTTTATCCCGGTTGCGGTCGATGCCAAGGTCGAAGAGTCAATCGACCCCCTGCCGGATGCCGGTAAATTGCTCGCGGATTTCATCGAAGGTCTCATCACCTTGTCTGAAAAGGCCCCCGACACCGCTCGCGCCCTGCATAACGCGACCGCGCAATGGCTCGACTATGCCCGTCCTTTCATCGCGGAGTGCAAGCCTATCCCGCGCGAGATTGGCAAGGCCTAACCGAGTCCACCTTGGCGAGCGTGTTAGTTAACACGCTCCGCCTCTCGCCTCCCGGTCGCAAGGCCGGGAGGCTTTCTCGCGTCTAGCCCCCCCCAAATTTTTTTCCCGCGAGACCAGTTATGCGATGCCAGTTCTAGGTGAGGCCAGTTCCGAGACCAGTTCCTGCGAAGCCAGTTCTCTGTGGGATGCCAGTTCTCTGTAAGAGGACGACACCGTACGACTTCGAGCGACGGCGTGGCGCGAAGAAATCCAAAATCGATGCGTAAACTCGAGCGCGGCTAACCGGGTGGGTTTGAGTGTCGGCGTGG
>RGVZ01000747.1 GCA_010029825.1 bacterium
CCGTTCGGAAGGCGATGCTGGTAGGTAGTTCGGGCGTCGCCCATGAGGGCTGTCCATCGCCTGGCGGCGCACCCTCGGTAGACGTCGTAGGTTGCGTAACCTGCGTCCACAAAAACAAGCGACGGATGGACTTCCAGCCTTTGAGCTAGGTTGGAAACGTCGTCGAAACTGATCAGCTTCTCATGCCAGAGCAGGCGGGAAGATCCGTCGGCGGCCCAGCTTCGAGCAACGACGAAGACGTGGTCCATCTGGCAGTCCACTGTGATGATTCGCAATTTCGCGCTTGCCATCGATGCCTCATAGGGCGCAGGCAAGACGTGGCCTGATTTGTCCAGTGCTGCCTCTTTTTCCCAGTCTTCTCCAAGCCGATAATCTGATTGCGTCAGGTCCACCGAGTAGTCTTCGTAGGCTTCGGCCCACGGCTGGCCGAGGCGCTTCTGGTAGAAAATCTTGAGCGGCTCGATGTCTCCGAGTTTCGCGCTCTGTTTCGCCCGCAGGTATAGTTCCGCAAGCCTCCCCCAGCTCATCGCGCAGAGGGCGTTCCAATGGAAGCCTACGTTTTCCGGCGAGGCAGTAGGGTTCTGTCGAACGTAACAACCGGCTTGATTAAGCCGTTTGCGAGTCCGATCATCATCCGGGAATTCGGCCTGGCATGACGCGCAAAGCATAACGGTCGAGGCCCTCACTGCTGCGTAATCCCAGCCTTGTTCGGTCCTCGCATCTGCTGACCATTTGATTTGTTCCCATTGGTAGGGCTGACGGGCCTGACATTCCGGGCACGCGAAAGTCCATTCCCGCTGATCCGTCATCAGGTGCCGTTTGGTCATGTCGTCATCGGCGTGCCCGCCCTGAGACATGAACAGGCACTTGCCCAGCCAACCAAAAGCCGTAACCCGGGCCTCGGCTTCAGCCATGTGGCCCGTTGGCCATCTCCAGCACTCATCTCCAATGAGCCACCGAATCGATCTCCGTTGAAGGTTGGTCTTGTTGTGCGCTCCGAGAACCCACAGCGTCATCCCGTTGGTAAACTGCTTGATGGCAGTTTTGTTG
>RGVZ01000748.1 GCA_010029825.1 bacterium
TTATTCTTGAACCTGAAATTGAAACACCATTTGCGTGAACAGTATTATTTAACGTCATCGGAGTACCACCTGTAGCACCCGTTATACCTTGAGTAACATTACTATAAAAGTTACCATAATATCCTTGAATTGAAGCAGGACCAGCAGGACCTGTAGGACCTGTACCTATTCCTCCAGTTGGACCTTGGAAACCAGTAAACCCTTGAGGACCTGTAAAACCAGTAAAACCTTGGAAACCTTGTGGACCTGTAGATCCAGTAAAACCTTGGAAACCTTGAGGACCTGTAAAACCAGTAAAACCTTGGAATCCTTGAGGTCCTGTGAAACCAGTAAAACCTTGGAATCCTTGAGGTCCTGTAAATCCAGTTAATCCTCGAAGACCTGTTGGACCAGTTAAACCTTGTAATGTATAACCAAAGGCAATTTGATCCATAACATCGTTAACGGCATAAATGTTTGCTATTAAATTTAATTTTGTTACACTAGAGATTAAACTATTACTGCCAATTAAAGAACCATTTTTATACCAATATACACCAGACGATTGTGCTACAACAGTAAAAAAATCACCTGTAGCATAATTACCTACTGGTGAACCAAACGTACCGCCATAATACAAATATATATTTGTACTCTGAAAATCAAAACCATATGTATTCTCAAGACCATCTTTTGACAAACCAGCACTATAATCACTACTTGTATGAGTTGCTAATCTAAATGATAAAAATGTACTATTAAATGGATAATATTCAACTGAATTTGCTTTTGAACCGCTTGCGCTTGAACCAGAAATTTTTTTAATACTGTTTGATGTAGGAAAAGTTAGGTCTGAAGTTGATGTGGTTAATGTAAAAAGGGCTGGACCATTTATACCACTTGGTCCTGTAAATCCTTGAGGTCCTGTTAAACCAGTAAAACCTTGGAAACCTTGTGGTCCTGTAGATCCAGTAAAACCTTGGAATCCTTGAGGTCCTGTAAAACCTTGGAAACCTTGTGGACCTGTGAAACCAGTAAATCCTTGGAAACCTTGT
>RGVZ01000749.1 GCA_010029825.1 bacterium
TCGAGCCAGATGTTGGACGCAGTGGAGTCTGGGACAACGTCGGTGGTACTCCGTCGACGTAGGTGAAGGCGGCGACCTTTGTGGCCGAACCGCCCGTTCCGCTGACGGTCACGTCGACCGTGGCGGCCCGGGGGGCGACATCGGCCACAGCCGTGCGCCACTGGTCCGGCTCTGCCCACTCAACGGTTGGGTCGGTCGCCACTTCGGCAGCGACTTTGCGGGCCGTCGCAAGGTCGACAGATGTTCCAAGATTCATGGCCGACAGGTGATCAGTGATGGAGACGCCACTGATAACTTTGGCGCTCTTCACACGACTCCACCCCGCCGGCTTACCTGCATCCATGGTTGTACTCACCCCATCGCGGTATTTGATGATGATGCGAGTCGTGCGGTCGGCGGGATTCGTGGCGGTGATGGGCGCCGACGATGCGGAGGGCGTCGGCAGGCTCGTGCCCGCCGGATTCGGCGTCGTCGACGTCGTGGGCGTGGGCGTGGGCGCCGGAGATTCGAGCGGAGACGAAGCCGGCGTCGGCGTCGACACTGGCAACTCGTCGGTTGCCGCGAGGGCGGGAATCGACGGAGCAATCAACGCGCTGGCGGAAATAACGGCGACAACGGCAAGATTTCGAGCGGAAATTTTCATGTTTTCCTCGGATCCCTTCTTATCCAATGCCATTGACGCTAGTGAGGGGTAATTCAGCGGACTGCCAGAGAACGTCCAAGTTTTGTACAAAAAGATTTGCTAGGTCACGAACCAATGTCCTTTTTTTGGGACCCCTTGTAGCTTAGCTGCCTGTCATACCCCCGTCGATAGACTTGCCCGCATGGCGAACAACGACCTGCTGGTGTGGATAGATTGCGAAATGACGGGCCTCGACATGAACGTCGACGAGCTGGTTGAAATTGCCGTCATCGTGACCGACTCACAACTCACACCACTCGATTCCGGACTTCAGCTGGTCATCAAACCGAACGACTCGGCGCTGGCAAACATGGGTGATTTCGTGCGCGAGATGCACA
>RGVZ01000750.1 GCA_010029825.1 bacterium
GGTGGCACGGATGCGCCCGTCTTTGAAGTCGCCAAGGAAATCTCCGACGCCGTTGTCGCTCAATTCCTCACACCGGCGTCTGACGGAGGAGTCGACGAAATTCACATCGTGTTCAATCGTTTTGTGAACATGGTCAGTCAGGTTCCCGAGGTTGTGCGTCTCCTCCCACTCGAGGTAGTCGAAGGCGTCGAAGCTCCGGGCGAAAACGAAACCCTTCCGCTGTACGAGTTCGAACCCGAGGCGGAAGCGGTCCTCGACGCGTTACTTCCGGTCTACATCGAAAGTCGAATCTGGAATGCCATGTTGCAATCCGCGGCTTCGGAACACGCGAGTCGTCAGCGTGCGATGAAGTCGGCAAGTGACAACGCAGACAAACTCATTCGCGAATACACCCGACTGGCGAACAACGCTCGCCAGTCAGAAATCACCCAACAGATTGCTGAGATCGTCGGCGGCGCCGACGCCCTCGCCGGCTAACACAACACGTAAGGCAAGAGAGAGAAGATCATGACTGCAACGGCAACCAAGACCGCGACGGGCCGCATCGCCCGCGTGACCGGCCCCGTCGTCGACATCGAGTTCCCGCATGACGCCATCCCCGGCATCTACAACGCTCTCGAGACCACGGTTGAACTCGGTGGCGAAAAGACGAAACTCGTGCTCGAGGTCGCTCAGCACCTCGGTGACGACCTTGTTCGTGCAATCGCACTCAAGCCCACCGACGGCCTCGTTCGTGGCCAGGAGGTCCGCGACACGGGTGCTCCGATTTCGGTGCCCGTAGGCGATGCCACCAAGGGCAAAGTGTTCAACGTCACGGGTGACGTGCTCAATGGGGCACCGGGTGAGAAGTTCGAGTTCGCGGAACGCTGGCCCATCCACCGCACTCCTCCCAAGTTTGACCAGCTCGAATCAAAAACTCAGCTCTTCGAAACGGGCATCAAGGTCATCGACTTGCTGACTCCCTATGTTCAGGGTGGAAAAATCGGCCTGTTCGGTGGTGCCGGTGTCGGCAAGACCGTG
>RGVZ01000076.1:0-16293 GCA_010029825.1 bacterium
AGAGCGACGCGGACAGCGCGGTCAGACGCGCGGCGAGGGCGGCGTCGAGTTGGCGGACTTGCACGTACAGGCAGGGCGCGCTCTGCGGGCCGCTACCGGTGGGAAAGCCGTTGAAACTGTGCGCGACAGACTCGACGCCGTAGTGGGCGAGAGAAGCGGGCAGCGACGTGTTGAGCACGGGCGCGGGCGGCGGAAAGGCGTTGACAAAGTTGGTAAAGAGTCCCGTTTGCGTCGCGCCCGTGTCCACGCACAGTCGCTCTGTCGCAAACAAGTTGCTCCACACGGGCAGAAAGAGGAACGGCGGCTGCGTCACGGAAATGGTTTGGGGCGAGTCCAAACACAGCACCGGCAGCGTGCTCTTGACGAGAATGCTTGCCGCGCTCTGTTGCTGGGCGACTGTGAGCGCGACGCCCGTTTGCGACAGGGGCACCAGAAAGCACGTGGAAAAAGGCTTGTAAGCCGTTCCCGGACAGGTGAGGAGGACGCCGGTGCCCACGTCCGTCGCGACAAAGGTGGCGTCGCCCCGCCCGTTTGCGTCCACGGCCACCAGCACTTCTTGCGAGGACCAGGGTGTGGCGGGTCCAGTGACGAGCGACCACTCCGCGATGGACGCCGGCCCAAAAAAGTTGGCGACTTGTGGCCACGGCACAGCGACCGTGGAAGTCACGACGCCCGTCGACCACGTGTCTGTCGGTGGAAAGCCCAGATAGGCCAAACAGGTGGAGGAGGACGAGATTTGGAAGAAGGGTGTGGAAGGCGTAAAGGAAAAGATGGCAGTCTGAAGATTCAGCGCCACAGAGGCCACACCGAGATTGGCATTGAGGTAGGTCGCCAATGTGCTGGCCGTCCATTGCTGCACGGGAATGGTTACGGTGGTCGTGGTGATAATACCCGTGCTCGTCGTGCGCGTGGCGCACACCAACGTGTTGGACGACGCCGGCAAGAGGTAACCGAGCGGTTGCAACGTGCCGGTCACGAGCGGCGGAACATTGGAAAACAACATTTGCACATCGGATACGTTCCACGGCGCCAACGGTGTCGAGAAGACCAACTCCTGATCTTGCAACGTCGCTTCCTCAAACGCGGCCGTCGAGAGGTCCCACGTCCACAGCGGCGTTTGCGCCGTGACGCTGTCGCCGCTGTTGTTGCTGCCTTCGCCGAGATAGGTGAAGTTGTATCCCTGCAACGCCAGTTGGCTGGCCGTCGAACTGTTCAGCAGTTGGTAGGTTTGACCCACCGCAAAGTTCGTAATGTCCTTTTCCAGGGTAAACGTCTGCGTAAAGGCGTCAAAGGCAGTAATGTTGTAGGTCGTGCCGTTGACTTCCAGAACGAGGTTACGAAACATATCCTGCGCCGCATCGGATGTCGTGGCCGATATGTTGGTCGTGCGGGCAATCTCCGTGAGCGCTTGAAAGGCGGCGCTGTTGGCCACAGTTGGTTTGCCCGGGGAGCCCGCCACAATGGTGCCGGAAAAGGAGCCGGTCGTGTTATTCCACTGCCAGGCGTAAATGGGATAGGCGCCCGTCACGGGATTCTGCGTCGTGTTGCTGTTGAGCAGGTTCTGATAGGGCACAATGAAGTCCGACGGATTGGGATAGAGGCAGCGGTCGCGGTAGGTGGAATCGAGCAGCAACGTCTTGCGCCACGTGTGCGAGGTGTGCTTGTGCAAGGCCATGAGCAAGTGACGACACGGCGTTTTTGTTTCTTGCATGTACGCGGTAAGTGGAGGAGAAAAAGTGAAGTCGTTTGTCGCGCTGTGGCGCCGCAAAGCGGAGAAAGAAAGAAACAAAACGATGGATGCTTCCTTCGAACAGGCCTTGCGCATGATTCGGAAAATGGGCGACGCGCGCGGCTACGGCCCGCTCGCGCGCCTGGAGGAGCACGAGCACATTTGGTTCTTTTTCCACGCATCCGCGGCATCGTTGGTCGAGGTGGGCCGCACACGCGTGCTGACGGAGAAGGAAGCCGCGCAACTCATGACGGCCATGGACCGGCTCGTCTTCGCGCTCGGCAGGGCGCTGGTGGTCTTCCGCTCCTCCGTCACGACGAGCGTGCGCAAAGTGCTAGAGCGCTTGCCGGTCGCGATTGAACTCTGGCGCGTTTCGGAATTGCAGTACGACATTCGCGAGCACGCCTACTACTGCCCCCACGTCAAAATGACAGCCGAAGAAGTGGACGACTTGGTACGACAATTGTCGCCCGGTGCTGCGGCGGACAAGATCAAACCGACGGCGGTGCTGGCGCACATGCCCAAGATCCTCAAGACCGACCCGGTCGTTCGATTCTTTGGCTACCAGCGTGGCGACGTGCTCCGCATCAACCGCTCGGACGGCTCGGTTTTTTTCCGCGTGGTGCGGTAAGGATAAAAAGAATGGGACGCCTGCCCACACCGTCGCAATCCTTTCGAGGATCCCGCGCACCCTATGCACCGCCGCAGCAACAAGAAGAGATGCAGCAACCCAATCGATCACCGCCTGGGTCATTGCCCATGGCCCGACCGCCTCGCGCGTCACCGCAGCCGCCGCCGCTCCATCTGCCACCACCACCGGAAGGCAAGGGCGTGACCGCAGAGGAGCAGGCGTTTGATGAGTTGATGCAGGCCAATCAAGATTTGACGGAATTGTATCAGCAAATGCAGCGCCAGGCACGGCAGCGGCAACAAATGCGGCGTGCGGAGCAGGAAAGCGGGAGGATCAATCCACGACGTTAATCGTCTCGTCGAGAAACAGACAAATGACGTGGCCGTGGTTTGTGTGCGCCTTCACCACGTCCCTCCCACTCCTCCGACAAGTCGGCGCCGCGCTGCCCGACTGCGGCCTCGTTCGTGCTGCGGGCGCGTATGGGATCCAAGTTTTTCATGACTACATTACGATTATGCTTCTGGTCATGGTGGTGCAGTGCCAGGTTCATGTCACGAAACGCACGAGCGTGACGCTCGCGGACATTGGTGCCGTCGCGCTCTTGAACGCGGCCCACGGCGTCGTCATGACGTCCTTTGCCTACCACAAGCGCTGCATCTTGACGATCTGGTACAATACCTTGTTGCAGATCGATCCCTGTAATCGATACGTGCCGATCTGGCAACGCGCGGCAGACGTCTTCCTACAGCCCGCCTCCTCTTGCGCGTCGTCGATGGGCATCATTCACACAAACGTGTGGTTGAACAACCACATCCTCTTTGCGACCGCGGTGATTTGTGTCAACATGACGCTCTGGTGGCGCATTCACGGACTTTCTTCGGGCGTCTCGCTCGTGCGGCCCGCGCCAGATCGGCGCACAACCATGTAGGTGTGCTCCGTCATGAGGAGCGACGGTAGCATGATCCAGTCCGCCGAGTCGTCCACGAGATACGTGATGCAGTTCTTTCCGTCGCACCAAGACACTTCAAACGCGTCCGTGGTCGTCTTCCCATCGGTCGTGCTGGTCGTCGTCGTGCGACACGGTCCCAGGCAAAAGGGATTGCATGAAAACGACATGACAGGAGCCTCCTACCATCCGCGTGGAAAAAGAGAATGTGCGCAGGAGACAAAGGGTTGACGAATCACAAACATGCAAAACGAGGACGAGGATGCGTGCGCCGTTCTTCGACGGGAGTTGGCGCTGCGGAGCATCAAGGTAGTGAACATTGGGTGGGCCTGCGTCGCGTACTTCTTTCTGGCCGTTCTCGTGGACGAAGTCCTGGACCGCATTTTTGGACGCATCGATGTCCAGCACTATGTGCAGCACGCGTCGGGTGTCCGCATCTTTTTCGAGATTTTGGGATACACGTGGTTGTTGGGCACGCTGTCCTACATCATTCGTAACCTGTTTGAACGGATTCCGTTTCCGTTCGACGGCGTCATGGGCTACGACCACCGACGCGTTCAGGAAGTGAAGGACGCGGATGTGTTTTCGACGTTTCTCATCTTTTTCAACCGACGCATGCAGGCTTACTACACCATTTTCCGCAAACGCTTTCTGTAACGGAATTTGATACTACTGCAAGTATCAAAAGTGACAGCCCTGCACCGAAAAAACAATGACAGGAACGATTCACGAACAACCAAACGGGGAGAATGACGAGGCGCTCGCTCTGTTGTCCACAGGACGCGTGCGCATGGCCTTTCTGCATGTCGACACCGACAAGGAGTGGGTCTGCGCCATTTGCCTGGACGAGCACACGACGTCTGGCATCTTTACGCTCGCGTGTCTGCACAGTTTCCACTGGGACTGTCTGCACCGCTCCATGGTGCACACATCGGCGTCCAACAAGTGTCCGCTATGTCGACAGGTCGTGTCGACGCCAATCATGGACATTCTGGTCTCCTCCACGTCATCGACGCACGATGATTGGGAGGACGAGGACCGGTGGCTTGCGGGCTGGAACTTTGCATGCACGCCCATGTCGTTCGGCACCATGCGCATCATCATGACGTCCTATCTTTGCGCCTACGCCTTGTTTCTGGTTTGGATTCTCGGTCCCACGGTCATTCTCACGCTGTCCATCACCGCCATTGTCTTGACGTGCGCCGTCACGGCCGTGCTCATGAGCAGCATGGTGGTCACAAATGTTTGGCGATTGCTGCCTTGGCCATCTTCCCATAACGTCGCCACAGAAATAGAAACAGCGTAGCGTAATGAAGGAAAAAAATGTTTCAGAGACAAAAAAAGCATCATGGCGCCGAAACTCGCCATCTCGCCCTTTTTCATCCTTCTCTGGATCCACCTGCTGTTCAACATTCTCGTGTCGGGTTGGCTCATCTTTACGGGTCGAGAGAGGGACAACGAGGCCTTCCTCTACCTCGCCGTCATTTCCACTATCGTCTTGGTCGTTGTGCTCATCATAACTGCAAAGCGCAGTCTCCAAGATGCCATGCAGAGCACCCCCAGAAAAGTGGCTGTCTACACATTGCTCGTGGTGCACTTCATCCTTTCCCTTTGCTGTGCCTATTTCGGCGCCACGCCATTTGCCTGGATCTCCGTGATCGATATCGCCCTCATGATTGCATTCCTCACCACGACCATCACCAAAATCTATGTTTAGGAAGTGGACGTCTGCAGCAGTTGAACGACGCGCGTCGTGCTCCGTGTCCACGCCTCTTCCGCGGCGCGCATCTCGGCGCTCCAAGCCCACGTGTGCAGCCAGAAGTGGTGAATGTGAATGACCAAGTGCCCCAGCGCCTGAAGCGCGTGCTTAATCGTCGTTTTCGTCTTGTCAAACTGCACGTAAATGTTGCGCTTGTGGTCCGCGTACGCCAACGTCGGCGCCAGCGTTCGGGAACACTGCGTCGCGTCGTCCAAACTGTCCCACTCGAGTTGCAACGCGCGCTGCACCGTTTGCAAACGCAAGAGAATGTCAACGAATCGTCGAAAGAGCAGGGACCATTTCTGCTGGTGCTCGGCCCAGGAGGACAAGTGCGCCCGTGCCTCGGTCGGGATGGCCGTCCAACGAAGCGCATCCTGCTGATGCTTTTGCAATCGCCGGGCGAGGACGCGACGCCAGCATGTCGCGTAGAGCGTCACCAAGGCCGGCCAGGCCTCGCGACACTCGTCCATGATTTCAAAGCGCACGCCCACGTGCATGCAGGCTTTTGGTGAGACATAATCTTGCGCGTGCCACGCCTGTTGTGGCAAGACCCATTCCCCGGCAATGGACAGGATGGTGCAAAAGTAGTGTTTGCGGTGCACCACTTCGGGAGGCACAGACGAGGACGCATCATCATTGTCGTTCTCCTCCCACGGCTGGTATTGCGCCAGTTTGTGCATCCACGTCTTGCGCTCGTCGTCATGGCTGCTGCTATACGACGTCGTCAGCCGACACGGTTCAAAGGCCGCCAACGTCGTCGTCGGCTCCCACTGCACCACACCGGGTTCAAAACACAAGAAGAAGCACTCGCCCTGCGCGTGACAGTGCATGACCCATGCCAAGACAATGTGGTCATCCGCTACGAACCACTGCAGCGGTTGGAGCCCGTGCGTCTGCAAGAACTGCACCACGTGTTGACTTGTCGACATTTGCGGCGTAGAAATCGATTTACATGCTCCACCGTGTGCACTTATGCGGCAGACGCCGTACGAGAAAAGGAACAGATCGACATGGCGGCCTTTACCGTGCAGATCGCTTCCAAGTACCGCAACACGCAAGAGTATCCCCTGTCGACGGACTTTGTCGTCATCAACAACCCCTCCGGCTCGTCGTCCACGACGTTCCGCGCCGCCACCTCCTTGCAAGATGGCGATCCCAACACCGAAGCGTATCTCGACAACCCCGTCATTTACCTCTTTCGCTGGTCCGGCAATGCGGTCGTGGCGTCGACAGGCTACGTCCTGCCCAACTCGGCCATGATTGGCACCTTTACGAACTACCCCGCTTTGGACCGCGTCGTGCTACCCAACGCCTTTGCGACGGCCTACCGTTTGGCCGCGACGCCCGCGCTGCTCACCAACTACTTCAAGGGCACGCTCTTTTACCTCTTTACCTCGGCCGCGCGCACCCAAATAGCAGCCTCTGCCGCCATTTCCTTTTACAACCCCGTCTCCCAAACCATTGTCCTCGATACGTCACTTCCCGCCGCCTTTTTCGCGGCCAATCCGACACCGCCCTACGCCTTTGCTATTGTCAATCCCAGTTACGTCCAAACAAACAACCTCAACGTGCTCGGCACCAACACCTTTGTCTCGCTTTTTTCGGAGAATTACATTAGCGACGCCTTTCTCCTCAACGGCACGTCTAGCGACGCGTGGGTCCACAACGTCACTCGCGGCTGGGCGCTTCCCGTCTCGACGTTTTCCCAGGCCCAAAAGGTCCTCACCACCACCACAGCGTTCCCCTCCTACGCGCTCACGGACATGATGGAACTACGTGCGACGGATCCCACGCCCACCCTCTTTACGACCCAACAGCCCACCTTGACGGCTTCGCTCTACAGTGCGACGTCCTACGCGAACTTGACGGTGCGGCAGCGACAGCAGTTGCTTTCCTCCTCCGTGGTGGACGCCCTCTTGACGTTCGTTGGCGAGACAACGTCAACCACGACCTACTTGCTATTGCCGATTCCCGACGTATCCTACGCATTGGTGCCGCGCACCGGCGCAGAGTGTGCCACTTGTCGCGTCGCGTTCGATCAAGTCACCATTACGTTTCCGGGATTGCGCTACGTTGCCGGGCAGTCCTACTTTCTCGCCACCACCTTTGGCGCACCCTTGACCGACACCAGTCCGATCGTCACGGTGACGGCGACCGCGCTGGCGGTGCCGGTGCTTTCCTTCTTGACCAACCAAGTCGTGCCGTGCGCGCCACCCGACCAAACGTCGTTGCTCTTTGCACCATCCAACGACAGCCAGAGTATCGTGGTGGATGTGCCACAATACGTCTTTTCCATCGTGCGCCTCTCCCAGGCCGGTTATCTCTACTACGAGCCGTTCGACTATCAATGGGCGACGCCCGCACCCACCTTTCTTCTCGCACAGGGCCTACACGTCGAGTGGATTCCCCTCTACCAGCGCACGCTCGGGCTCTGCGCACCGCTTCAGAGCATGACGCAGTGCTACGACGTCAAGTTGCTGTTTGTGTCCCTACCGAACGACCCCGTGGAGGGCTACAGCGTGCTCCCCAGTTTCTTTCCGTATTTCCTGGTGGAGATTTATCCCTGCAGCGGATTGACGACGCCGTATCAAACCCTCTTTTCCAACAACCCCAACATGCAGCGCGTCACCTTTACGTGCATGATTGCCAACCCGCGCAATCAAGTCATTGCGACCTACGTGGTGGTTCACAGCGCGCAGACGCATCGCATCAAGTGGGATCCGCAGGACAATTTGCGCTTTCGTTTTGCGCTCCCCAACGGCGAGACGCTGCGTTTCGTCAGCGACGCGTTGCAAGAGGGCGTCCTCACGGCGTCACGCGCCGCCTACGATGTTCGTCAATTGTTCCAATTTTACTCGGACAAGGGGGTCAGCATCCAACTGTCCTTTACGCCCGTGCAAAACTGATGATCGTGACGGTTGATGCAACGAAACATGGGATATCGCGCGACATGGACAAACATGCATATGTTGACGATATCCAACATATCCTTTGTCGATCTGTTCATCTATCCATCATTCATGACGCTGCGACAGGAGAAACGACATGACCACGACATGTGCGCCACGTCTGTTGTTTCAGGACAAAATGATGACGACGCCCACAATCGCCGTCGACGGCCCGCTGCCCATGCTCACCCATGTGCCGTGGGTCGTGGGAAGCGTCCACAGCGACCCCTTCGACGACAAGGGACGCGACTTGCCGCTCGGACACTTTCGGCTCCGCGACACGTTCGGCCACACGTTGTGCATGCAGTACCGCCCCGTGCCCGGCGTCTACAGTCCGCCTGTCGGCATCTACGGTGTTCGTATGCGCACCATGCCGGCACCGCCGGTTGCCGAAGTGGACATGGCGCGCGTGGTCGGAAAAGGCGGTCGGCACTTCATCGCCATTACGCACGCCTGCGGCGTCCTCTACATCTTTGCGCGTGCCGACGCGCCAACGATCGAGGTGTGGGGCATGGACGCGGCGCGGATCGACCGGGCGATCGACCAGATCAACGTGCGCCTGCAGAGGTGCCGTCGGCAATGACGAGCATAGCACGCGCGTCGGAAATGACGAGCATAGCACGCGCGTCGGAAATGACGCGCGCACTGCCTTCGGTGCTCACGTGGCACATTCTGTCCATGGTGGGCACACCGTTTTCCCCAGAGACGCCCCAAGAGCCTGATTTCTTGACTTTCAGCTCGGTATTGTCGCTCACTTACCCAAGGCTCCGCCTTGCCTTGGGGAGTAAGCGTACTGGATTCACGTTCAGACCTTAGTCTGAAATGAGCTCAGACCAGCTGGATGCTGTGCGCAAGTTGAGCATCCACTTGACTAAATAGTCTAACGATGCAGCTTCGATTTTGGGACGCAATTCCCCAGGAACCGGACCGTAGACGCGCTCGGCTCCGGTTATGAATAATTTGACTTGACCTTCATTAAGGCCCTTTTCATGCCCGCGGCGGAGAAAAAGGCATTCGCCGCGTCTGCGAAGCGCCGCTACCACTTGACCATCAAGGGCTTGTTTGTGGGCCTCGTCGCCGGACTCCTCTACAATGAGTGCGTCGATTCGTGGCGCGCGCTCCGCGATGGCGACGTCTATGCCTGGTCCGACTTTCTCTGCTGGCTACTCTTCATGCCGCTCGTCGTCTACACCATTGCCCCGAAACCCATCTCGGTCGATCCCGCGTCCACCTCTGGCCACCCACCGTCGGCCAAGGTGCTGCACAAGTGGTTCCAGGTCTACCGCTGCTACCAGGTGCACATGGCCAAGGGATTTGTCGTCGGGCTGCTGCTCACGCTCCTCGCGCTCTGGCTCTTGCGGCGCTAGTCGACCATGACAACAATACAAGCGCTACGGCAAGAAGGACAACGATCGCCAAAACGCACAAGAACTGCATGACCGTGACAACCAAACCTCCGAAACCAAAGAGGTGTTGGGACGCGTAGAAACGCCAAGACATGTTTCCGATGATAGGAGGTGTTTGCGGATCAAACGTTTGCCACAGAAGTGGGCCATCCACGACGTTCAGTGCATACGGAAACTGCAAGTCAATGTGCCAGTGCACTCGTTGCTCTCGCAAGATACGGGCGCCCCTGTTCGATAACAAGTATGCCCCCGTGCTGCCGCTAATGTGTAGATGTGGAAAGCCCGTCCAATGCAGTTTGATAACGTGCCAATCGGGCTGCGTCTGGCTGATGCGACGACGGGCCTCCTCCATGGCCGCCATGGACGTGACGCCTGGGATTGCCCGAACGTCATCCTCAACGACGAAGGCGTAGGATGCTTCGGAGCGCGCAACCATATCGGCGATGCGGATGTGCGACATACCGCAGCCTACCATCTTGTCCGTGCAAAGGTAACGACATGCCTGACCGAGATCCTCGTTGCGCACCGTTTCACGACCGTTGACGCCGTGGACGACGACGATTTGTGCAGGAGAGATGCCTGCTTTGGCCAATTCCTCCAGCGTCCGATCCCGTCGAACGGGATCCATCGTGAGGAGATACGTTCGCATCATGGACGACGAGTCTTTGCTACGTGCACGACATTTTCGATGCGTTCGTATGCGCATGGAAAATGAGCAAATGTGCAAGAGGACGGTGGAAAAAAGAAAGACCGATCACTTATGATGACTCGTTCCAATCGATCGTTCGTGGAGGAACTGAAACAAAAGTCCAAAAAGGAGTGGTACTTTCGGGAGCAAACGATTGTGTGGAAAAATCCAGAGAATGGCGAATGGGCGCTTTATGTCTCGGTCATTCTCGAAACGAACGGTTTCAATCGATTCGACTACGCTGCTTTCAATTACGGACACTTGCCGAACTACGACGACTGGGCGCAAACCACGGCAATCATTCACCGATGCGCCATGGAGCCGCGTCAAATCCCTCTCGATGCCAAGACCTATCTCGTCGACGAAACGAGTTTTTCGCCGGTCTGGAAGACTTACTACACCCGCAACCTTGGCGACGCGTTTTGACGTCTTTTGACGTCTTTTGTCACCGAGATGTTTGGGCTTCTGTCTTTTTCCACGCCGCCCACTGTCGTTGCATGGCGTCGTCCAACTGTCGCGTAAAGTCCACCATGCGCTGCGCGCACCACTGTCGCGTGGGGGGTCCGCGCATGCACGTCCGCTCCACGTCCACGGCAAAGAACAGTCGACACCGATCTTCCGAAATCCACCAATCGAGCGTGGTCAAGTCCGCAAAGTCGAGGCCGTTCAAGAGGAGGTAGCGCCACATATCCCCGTCCGAGAGGTGGTGCAAGAAGCGGAGCACGACGCTGCGCATCGCGTCGTCGGCAAACTGCGGCGTCATGCTGAGCAACCACTCGTCCTCTTTAAAATCGAGCGTGCGCACCCGCAGGTCCCATTGAAAAACATGGCGCTGTCGTCGAACGTGGAGATGTGTGGGCCAGTCGGAGCTCCACCGCGCGCCGCGTGGACAGTGACGGATGGTGCGGTAGTAGCGCGAGTGCGGGCATAAATCCACGTCGTTCTCCAAGCAATTGTGAAGGTGCAATGGTCGACGCAAGCCCAATCGTTGCCAGAGAGGCAGGTAGCGTGCCACGACGCGTCGGAGGTCGTCCGGGAGGCGTGCGAAGAACGTACACACGTCCATCCTGCCACGTCGTCAACGACAAAACATGGAATGTCAGCCAACGCAAGCATGATCGATATACCGGATATATATGCTGTATAACATACATACATGTCATACATATCACACGAGATATCGATTCGATGGGTTATCACTTTTGCGTCGCGAGAAAGAGCGCGTGGGGAATGGCCAAAGCCGCGCACCGGAGCAGCGGGTTGCGCACCGGATACGGATCGTGCGTGAAGGAAAAGACGGTGCCCAGCACGCCCAGATACCACAGCGTGCGACCCGTGCACCGGTGGTGCGCACGCCACGCGCGCTTCGTCGTGCCCAAACGCTTCGCCGGCGGCCCGCGAACGGCGATCCACGGCAAGAGGATCAGCGCCCAGCACAGGTCGGCGTGCCAGGCCTGGCGGTGCGCAGAAGCGGCGCAGTGCACCAACGCCCATGTGCTTAACGCGCCGTTGAGGTAACGGAGTGCGTTGCCCCATGCCACATCGAGGCAGATCCGCATGGCGCGTGTGGGTTCGCGCACAAGCATGGCGTGGGGGGGAACGCCGCGCAGCAAGCGCGTGGTGAGGAGTTGTCGCGCCCAGGTGGTGGCAAAGACGGTTCCGTAGGCCCCAAAGACGATGGCGTCGTCCTTGTCGTGGCACGCGCACAGGACAAAGCCGGACACGATGAGGATGGGACAGGCGACCGACAAGACCCATCGTCCCGCCGGCGCGTGGAAACGACGGAACGGGGGTGCTTGGGCCGCGGCGTGGACGATGCCGCAAATGGCAAAGAGCAGCAGGCCAACGTCGTGAACGGCAAACGCCACGTACTGTGCGGGGCTGTGGATCGCGTGTCGACTGATCCAGGAGCACGCAGGCATGATTACGAATGCGAAAGAAGGAGTATGTGAATGAATGTCGAAAGATGCGTATGCCGAAGCGTTACGCCGATGTTCCAGTCACTTTTGCCTCTCGCTCTAGGCCTTGATCTGTTTCTGGACCATGATGAAGGTGTTGTGGGGGAAGAGCACGTTGATGAGGAGGAAGATGCCCATGGCGGTGACAAAGTCGATCGGTTTGAAAGGCTTGTTGTGCACGCCGAGGCTGACGAGCAGACGGGGAACAATCATGTTGAAGATGATTTGCACAATGAACGAGTTGATGAGAAAAACAATCAGGATCGTGAGGAGGACGCCGAGGTAGCCGAGGCCGGCTTTGCGAGCGGAAGCAGCCATGTCGTTGGAGGAGATTGATGATTTTTTTCCAGTATAGATTTTTTTTTTCGCTTATTCATCTATTCATTCCAACCGAACCGTCCACACGACAGGCGTGAGCAGCAAATTTCCGTCTGGCCGCGTCATGGTGGCGTGCAACGCCTCCGGAACGTCCTCCAATGGTCGTTGCATCTGGTTCCAAAAGACGGACGGGTTGACGTAGGCCCTTTCCACAATGCTGACGTGGTGGTCCAGGGGCACGTCCGAGGACGTGACGACGAGAGGAACCATGTCCAGTGGTAGACGGGCGGTAATCTCGTTTCGCAGTTGACTCGCAAGGCGCGTCAGCGTCGCGCGATCGCGGCCAATGAGGGCGACGTAAAAGGCGCCGTTCAACTGCCGTTCACTGGCATTCTCCGGCCGCACGAACGTGCAGTTGGTCACGGACCGCGACTTTTCCACGTCATTGACGTTCAGATTGCAATAGATGGCATTGTCCATGGCTGCGTGATTCGCCGCAAGCACAATCAGGACATCGCTGTCCGTGGCCAAGCAAGACGCCTTGGAGAACTTGTACCAGCAATCCGGATTGTCTCCCAGGGCGTTGCCGGCCATTTGAATGGCGAGAAGGCCGTTCGTGTAGGGGTAGAATCCCTCTTGCGTTCGCTTGTCATGCGGTGCAAAGATGCACGTAATCGACGGCAGCACTTGGATCGTGTCGACGCACGCGTGACGGCTGCTTTTACGGAGCGCGGTATCCACTTGATTGCGGAGCGCGTCGAACCAGGTGGGTGAGAAAAAGGTCAGTGGCGGTAGCATGGGAGCAAACACGTTGCGGTAGGGGAACGGGGCGTCGTGAACGGCAAAGCGGCGCCGGTAGGCGTGAATGTCGGAATGACGCAAAAAGGCTTGGTAAGCCGGCGCGTGGACATCTTTCGGTGCGATGCGAAAGAGGATGCTCCAGCGGTCCGTCTCGGGTCGAAAGATGGCGCGGTTGACCGAGAGTTGGTTGGGATTCGGCGCTTGCGGATGGATAGGGGCGTCGGGCGTGTGGGCAATGAGGATGGCGAAGCGCACATCTTGCTTTCGCAGCCGTGCGGGAATGTGAAAGAGGTTGAACGGCGGCAAGATAGACGCGAACAAGGTGTGATCGACCGGATTGCAGCCGTAGGACGTGTTGTAGCGATCGGCAAGATACATGACGAACGAAAAGTAATGCACCGGCACGCGTCCCAACGGTAAGACGCCGTGCACCACGTATCCTTCGTCCCGCGCGAGACAGTTGGCGCCGAGCGTGCCATAGACGTCGTACATGGTTTCTTCAGTGAGCGAAGCAAAGCGCTTGGGGCGCATGCTGGGTGCGGACGCGTTTGCATTCGCCGGCAACGCGGAAAAGGTCTTGGAAAGCGATGCGCGATCCTTGGAGGCGCAGTTCTGGAGGTAAACCTGTCGCACAGAGGCGGGGATGCTCGCGACATGGTCCGCTGGAAACGAAACAAAGCCGTACGGCGTCAATTGATTTTGGGAAAAGTCATTCGGCAGAATGTCGAGCAACGCAGGTGTGGCAAAGACCAGTTTTCCACCGTTCGTCGACACATCTGTCGTGAGATGTGACGCGACCCAGGTTAGCACATGGAGGGGATCTGTCTCGGCTGTTGTCTCACGGAGAGAAGGAACACAGGGACGGAGGTGCAGCGAAAAGGTGCCCGGACAGGCCACATGCTGTGCTTTCCAGTATCGGTAGGCGACGAGGACGACGACAAGCACAGCCACCGTGACAAGGGCCGCGATCCAAGCAAAACGTGACGAAGCGGTGCTGCTGACCATTATTTATCTTCACGGCGCAGGAAAACTGAAAGCCGCCGTTTCGACCGTCCGTTCAGGCATCATTACGCAAGAAAGGAATACATATCAACACGCATCAATGAAGTATCTGTATCACATTGATCCCGTGGAGGATAAGGATGATCCGGAGGGGTCGCTCGACATGCACTTGCACACGCTGCTCCCGCCCGAAGACGGCGCCGAGGCGCAGCGCGCGTGCATCGTCGTGCACGGCTACCAGCCCTTTTTCTACGTCGAATTGCCGTCCGTCTTTACGGCCGAGGAGTGGCGCCGCGTGCGCGTCAACGAACTACGCGCCAAACTCCTCGAAATGGCGCGTCTCCACGAGTGCACCGACGATCCGTGCATGGCGTGCGCTCGACAATCGCAGCCGTGGCGCGGAACCTTTCGTCCCGTGTGGAAGAAGAAGTTGTATCACGTGCAGCGCCGAACCTGGCACGCCATGCTCCAAATGTGCTTCCCAACGCAGCAGCAGCGCCGCATGGTCTTTTACCGTCTCCACGACAAGGTCGTGCGCGTCGGCATGCAGAAATGGACCTTGACGCTGCACGAGGCCGAGGCGCCGCCCATCTTGCAGTTTTGCACCGACCTGGCGTTACCGACGACGGGGTGGATCGAATGTGCGCACACGCACGTCGAGGTGCGCAACAACAGCGCAAGTGACCAGATTCGCGCGTTACCGGGTCAAGACGCGTCGCCGCCGCCCCCGGTGCTCGTGGCGGTGGACATTGAGGTTTACTCGCACAACGAGAAGCGCATGCCGACGGCCGATCACGACGAGGATGCCGTCTTTCAAATCGCGCTGGTGCGGTCGACGGGTGAGGGTCGGCTCTTGCACGTCGGGCCGTGTCGTGACGCAAACGCAAGCACGGAGCAGAACGACCGCTTTTTCGAATTCCCGGACGAACGGGCGCTGCTTCTCGGATTTGCGGCGCACGTGCGCGACATGGGGCCGCACGTGCTGTGCGGCTACAACATTTTCGGCTTTGACTTTCCGTATCTCATGGCGCGGGCCAAACGGTGGGGCGTCGATCACCAAATCGCACGATTGGGGTGGAGCGGTCACGTCTGTCCAGTGAAGGAAGTGCAATGGTCCAGTAGCGCCTATCGGAACCAACACTTTACGCTGTGGCAGATTGACGGCCGCATCAGCCTCGACCTCTTGCCCATTGTGCGCCGCGACTACAAGTTCAGCAACTACCGATTGAAAACCGTGGCCACGGCCTTTCTCGGCCAAACCAAGGACCCGGTCACGCCGCAGGACATTTTCCGCGCGTATCGGAAGCATCTGCAGGGCGACGCGACGGCCGCCGACGATCTCGCCGTCATTGGACGCTACTGCATCCAGGACGCCCGTCTCGTGCTGCGTCTGTGCGACAAACTCAACCAGTGGATCGGCCTCTGCGAGATGGCGCGCATCTGCCGCGTCGCCATTCCGACGCTCTTTTTGCAAGGACAGCAAATCAAGGTCTACTCGCAAATCTACCATCACTGTCACGCGCACGACATTCTCGTGCAGACGCCACCGTCCGAGAACCGGGCCACCAAGTATGCGGGTGCCACCGTCTTTCCGCCCAAACCCGGCATTTACGACAATGTCGTGCCGTTCGACTTTGCCTCGCTCTATCCGACCACCATCATTGCCTACAACATTGACTACTCGACCATTGTGCCGCCGAGTCGCACCGACATCTCCGACGACGCCTGTCACGTCATTCAGTGGGAAGAGCACACCTGCTGCGCTCACGACACGACCGCCTACACGCCAGCGACCCATCCCGGCTACACCAAGTGCGGATGGCACCGCTTCCGCTTCCTCAAGTCGCCGCGCGGTGTCGTTCCGACGCTCTTGCAGACGCTCCTGGACGCGCGTGCGCAGACGAAGAAGCAAATGAAGGCGCACGGAAAGGACACGACCGCCTATCAGGTCCTCGACAAGCGGCAGTTGGCGTACAAGGTGTCGGCCAACTCCATGTACGGCGCCATGGGCGTGCAAAAGGGCTTCCTGCCCTTTCTCCCCGGCGCCATGTGCATCACGGCCAAGGGACGCGAATCGATCCAGTGCGCGTCCAAACTGGTGCAATCC
>RGVZ01000076.1:16327-17309 GCA_010029825.1 bacterium
CGACACGATGGTTGCGACCGCATCCTCTTGTGCGACGTGGCGACGGCGGCACAGCGGTGCGCGCAGCACGAAAGGCAGCATTTCGAAACGCAAACGCAAACGCAAACGCGCTGGTGTCCGGCCACGGCGTGGTCCGTGTGGAGCGACGGCGGGTGGACGCCCTTGCACCACGTGTACCGACACGAGCACCAAGACCCGCTCGTCGACGTCGTGACGCCAGATGGTGTGGTCACCGTGACGCAGCACCACTCGCTGGTGCTCCATGACGCGGCGAAAACCTCCGTGACGCCGCAAGAGTGGGTGGACCGTGACCATCCACCGTTGCTGCAAATGCCGCTGGCTCTATCGCAGCAGTCGTCGGTGTCGGAGGTAAATGCCACTCCGCATGATGCCGCAAACAAGGCGTGGCAGTGTCGGTGGACGCGCCTGGGGTTCCAGTGCGGCTTTTTCCTGCGGTGGGGCTGGTTGTCGAAAGAACGCTCCTACGCCTTTGCGTCCATGCTACCGACGGCGGATCCGATCGTGGCAGAGATTGCGCAGATGCGCACCGTCACGGAACTGCGTGTGCACGGACCGGCGTTTTTGCGCGGCTTTGCCCGCGTCGTGCCGACAGACAAGGCGTCCATCACACTGACGATGCCGACCGCGCTGTGCGACGCGCCGGCAGAGGCGGCCTTGATGTTGCAGTGGGTGCACTTGGTGGCCGCGGTGACGTGGGGGTGGCGCTTGACGTGGGAGACGGACCGGTGCGTGTGCTTGGGTCGGCAACGCGAGCATACTATCAATGATGCGTTGGTGCCGCGTGCGACGACGAGATGTCACAAGAAGAGCACGAACAATCAAGTGGTGTACGACCTGACGACGGGAAATGGACACTTTGCGGCGGGCGTCGGCGCGCTCGTGGTGCACAACACGGACAGCATCTACTGTTCGCTGCCCGAGTCGGGGGACACGAAGCAGTTGTGGGCGCGGGCCAAGGCGG
>RGVZ01000751.1 GCA_010029825.1 bacterium
GATCTAGTGGCTTATGTTTATACGCACCGGATCCAGCTTGGAGCCATTGCGGATCTGGCTTTGGCCGGCGCCAGTGATGAATCCCTGGCGGCCAGCTTGGCCCGGGAGAACTGCCGGAAGATTCTGCATATCCTCCAAGGCATGCCATCCGGTTTTGATAAGCGGTAAAAACCACCGCAAAACTTTGACACTTCGCTAGAACCAAGTGAACGTCACACGCAAATGGCGCCGCTGGTTCGCTGTTGGGTGCACCCACGCAAATCATATTGACCGAAAAAGCTGGGACATCGTGCTTGCGTTCAAGGAAAGATGGGCGCCCGAGATGACGATCCACCTTGGCGATTTTCTGGACACGGCCGCATGGAGGGCCGGAGCACGCAACTCTCAGGATGACCCGGACAAGACCATCAGCTTTTCCGACGACTACCTGGTCGGGATGACCCACCTAAAAGAACTGCGCCCGGATGTGGTCATGCTTGGGAATCATGAGGCGAGGCTTTGGTCTATGCTGCGCAGCTCATCCGCTGTCGTGGCCTATGCGGCAGAGCAGGGGACGCAGGCGATTGAGCAGGCAGTCAAGAAGCTAAAAGCCCGCCTGCTTCCATACGACATAGACGACGGGCTTTTTCTGCTTGGCGACACCGTATTCCTGCACGGTTTCCAGTGCGGCGAAGCAGCCGTGAGGGACACCGTGGAGAGCCTTGGAAAGCCCATCGTCATGGCGCACCTGCACCGGCCGGAGATCACTAGGGGTCGCGTGAGGGGGTCACCTGTAGGCATCTGTACCGGCACACTTGCAAACATTCCAAGCATGGGATACGCCAGGCACCGGCGAGCCACGTACCGCTGGGGGCATGGGTTCGCTTATGGTGAGTATTGTGCGGACGCCACCGTGGCTTGGTTGGCCACCCCAGTGAAAGACGAATGGAGGTTCCCGCTGTGAAGTGCGACCAAGATTGGGCAAAGGCTTTGCAGGAGGCTTTCACACGTAAAGCGGACGTGATTCCTCCAGGCTGGAAA
>RGVZ01000752.1 GCA_010029825.1 bacterium
ATGGTAGTATTGCAAGGCCCGAGGCAGCGGCAGTTCCCAAAGCAGGAACGATTCTGGCCAACCCGTTTCTTTGGCCAGGCTGAAGACGATCGATGCCGTCCAGCCTGGCTCAATTATTTTGGGCTGTTGGCCTCCGGCTTGTCACCCGGCTTGCTCTCGACCTCGACGCTCGCCGCAGCAGCCATTTCCGCGAGTCGCTGGATCTCGACCATCAGGTCGGGCAAATCGCTGACGGCCAAACCGAACTCGAACTCGGAGACCTCATCCTCGTAGCAGCCGGACCGGATTGCCAAAAGAACCCGTTGAAGTGGTTCGCTCTGCATCCAGGCGAACGTCACGATCTGCCGCTGTTTTTCGTCGTCCGTCAGTCCGTCGTCGCCTTCCAAAAAGAGTGTCAAGTTCAGCTTCCGGCACAACGACAAGGTGCCGAGGCTGAACGGTCGGAGGCTAACGGTTCCAATTTTTGCGGCAGTCGGTTCGCAAAAGGCGGATTCAAGGTCGGATTCACGCTTGGTCATAGATTTTGAAGGAGAGATTTGCGCGTTGCAGGGGGTGCATCTGCCGGAATGATGGCGAACCGATTCCGTTTGCGCACGAGGAGGGCCGGCTTACGACCCTTAATGGTTTGCTGAAAACCTAGCAACTGGTCCGATTGGGCGCGTAGATAGCTGATCGGATGGTCTGCGTTTGCCCGGATCCAGTCGTCATCCAGGAAGCGTTTCCGAAACTCGGCGAACTCCACGCTTTCAGCGCCAAACATGCAGGCCACACTGCCGTCGATTGACCAAACATAGGAGCGCACCGGTGCGGCCTCGATCTCCTCGACATAATCGACCAGCGCCTTGTCGGAAGCAAGCTTGCCGCCCGAAATCAGCCAGGCGGAAACCATCGCAGTCTCTCGCGAAAACAAAGGTGATCCGTTACCCCTAACAAAGGCTATTTTTTGTCCGATTTTCATGCACCGACGGGTAGCGCGACGGGCTTATCCCGGTGTTTAGTCAGCCGCCGGATAGTTCGTGC
>RGVZ01000753.1 GCA_010029825.1 bacterium
TCGGTTACAGCGTCCGGCTTCACGGTGAATTGGACTGCGGTCACCGGCGCATCGAGCTATCGGCTGGATATTGCCACGGACTCCGGGTTTACCAGTTTTGTCAGCGGCTTTAGCAACTTGACGGTTTCCGGAACAAGCCAAGCCGTGACAGGTCTATCTGCGGCTACGGCCTATTACGCGCGGGTTCGGACCGTGAATTCGGGTGGTACGAGCGCAAACTCGCAGACCGGAAACCAAGCAACGCTTCTCGCTAACGATTTGTCGTCCGACGCCGCAACGGTCACGGTCAATGGCGTAGCGGTTTCGGGGACCTTGGTAGGAGCGACATACACCGCCGTCGGCAGCGTGATCTCGGATTCAAAAAACGATGTTTGGTACAAATTCCAAGCTCCAGCCAGTGGTACGGCCACCATTACCACGGGTAGCTACAGCGCAACTCCTGATTTGGATCTTTACGTCTGGGATTCGTCCGGAAGCGCGTGGTCTGGGACGACCCCAACAGCAGCAGCAGACTTTTCAGCAACTGGGTCATTGACAACTAGCGAATCCGTAAGTGCGACCGTTACAGCTGGGAGAACATACTACGTTCGCGTTCGCATATGGTCCGGAACCGGAACATTCACGATCACGGCAACCATGCCTGTGGCGCCGTCCGGGCAGGCCACGAACTTCACTTCCTCCAGCATTACCTTTTCCGCAGCTACGGTCGGATGGACCCGCGGAAACGGAGATGGGGTTCTCGTCGTCGCGCGCGCTGGTGGGGCCGTCAACACCGATCCAACGGATGGTACCAACTACACTGCGAATGCCGCCTTCGGTAGCGGCACCCAGATCGGGACAGGTAACTATGTCGTCTACAAGGGCACCGGGACTTCTGTCAATGTTACCGGACTGTCAGCTGCTACCACCTACTATTTTGAACTTTACGAGTACAACACCAACGGCCTGATGCACAACATGAGCGGATTGATTGGCAACCTCACAACCTCGAATCGTGCTCCCACCGTCACCACTTCTGCG
>RGVZ01000754.1 GCA_010029825.1 bacterium
CTGCCCCACCATCCGTGTCCTCGCCGGCATCGCGCCTGGCGACCGGCACCAGAGACATTGCGCGTTCGCTCATGGCCGTGATCGTGAGGCTGGGATTGACGCCCAGATTGGCCGGGATCACGGAACCGTCGCAGACGTAAAGTCCTTCGTATCCGAAAATGCGGTGGCTCTCGTCGACAACACCGTGCTGGGCATCGCGCCCGATGCTGCATCCGCCAAGGATATGCGCCGTGGTTGGAATGTTCAGGGCCACTTCGTTGACTGCACTGGCCGGGATGCCACCCATCTTTTGCGCAAACATCCGCGCCACTTGATTCGCAACGGGTATGTACGCCGGCACATCTTTGACACCCGGCTGCCGCGCCGTGCTCATGACCGGCTGAAACAAAGCCCAAAAAGGACGCCTCACGCGCAGGCGCATCCGGTTGTCGATCGTCTGCATCACGAGAAGGATCACCGAGTTTTCTGCCCACAGGCGCGAGAAATAGAGCCGCGCCATTTGCAACGGACTGGTCAAAATCGCCAACACCAGTTTCACGAAACGGATGAAAGGCGACCCGCCATCCACCATCGGGACGGCCAAAAGGCGCATGAAATCAGATCCTTTACTGTAGACCACGGGCTCGATATGCGTGTCCTCGTCCGGATGAAAAATCGAAGTGATCGCAACGCCCGGCGCGTAGACTTTCTTTTCCTTCGGGACCGATTCCGAAACTCCCACCAGAGCCTCGCTGTTGGTACGGACGTTCCATCCCAGCTGATCGGAAATCCCCGGCAAGGACCTGGTCACATGTTTGCAACGCAGCAGCAGTTTCATCGTGCCCAGGACGCCTGCGGAAAATACAACATTCTTCGCCGTGATCACGGCGCGTTCACGCCCGAACCAGCGGGTCGATGACACGGTCTCGATTTCGTAACCGTGACGACCCGGTTGGGTTCCCCGGTCATCACCTGGCGCGACCGGCAAAGGTCGCACGTCGGTCACTTTCCGTTCCGGGATGATTTTCACGCCTTTCTTTT
>RGVZ01000755.1 GCA_010029825.1 bacterium
ATTTAATTCTGTCATGGGGAGCCATGTTCGCCATATCGGATCTTCTCATGGATAATCCCATCATATCGGATGAAGCGATCATTGAACGGGTTGCCAATAAATCCGGGATGCCCGTGGAGGAGATCGGGGCGATGGTCCAGCGTTACCCGAGGTCGCGCCGTTCACTGGAAGAACACTACGAGATCATTTTGGAGAATGAGCAATTGCAGGCGGTCAAGGACGTTTACGACCGATTGGGGATTCGATTTGATCCCAGATCCGACTGCTTGATTGACGGTTTCCGATTTGCGGCGGGTTACCTGCAAATGAAGCAGGTAACCGAACAGATGAGAGGGAGCGCGGAGTGGATGCTTCAGGGGGCCTCGGGTGAAAGCACGACAGCGTGCAGTGGAACTCCTCGGTAATGAGCGCCTGATTTCAGCATGACATGCAGCCCCAGGGCTCTGCCGCGAATGCTTTGAATCGCAAAGGCGTAGGCTTCCTCAAGACCGTCGTCTGAGCCGATGACGCTTCTGCGTACATGGCAGCGGAGATATGGTATGTCTGCGTTCATTCGTTCTCTCGCCGCTGTAGCGCACTTCAGCCAGGCGGTGCGGGCGGTGCCGGTGGCGGCGGTTGCGTCGCCTTGGGGAACCATCGCCCCCGAATGAACATCTCTCGGTACATCTCGAATCCACCGGCAGTCAGGCAGGCAAGGTGCGTCCACTCCATCACTGCACCTCCGGCGGCTCGGGGAGCGGCATCCAGTGGGTGACGCTCAGATAGGTGTCGCACTCGTCTCCGTCCCAAAATGCGTGTATTCCTTCTCCGCTCTCAAACGGAACGGATCGGAACGTCCCGACGAAAGTCTGGCCGTGGCATCGCAAGAGGGTCCGCTGGCCTTGATCCGGCAGGCGCTCTCCCACCGGAATCCAGCGCATCGCGTCCATCTGGCCTTGCCGATATGAGCGATCAACTGCTTCCGCAAAAACTTCGCGGTCTAATTCAATCTTGGTTTCCACGTCTCTCCCTTCGCTCAAG
>RGVZ01000756.1 GCA_010029825.1 bacterium
TCTTCTTCGCTTAGCGGCTGATTGTCTGGGATCCGCTGGGCCAGAACCGCCCCAATGGTCGACTGGCTTCTGGCTTGATCTAAAAGCGCCTTGCGGAGCTGTTCGCGACTCAAACCGCTTTGTGCAATCCGGCTGAACCTTCTCTTGGCCTCGGCCCTCATTGCATCTAGCGCAGTCTTGATGTCCGACAGCTTGACCTTCGTTTGTTTTGAAACTGAAACCGGGTCGTGCCCGATCATAATGAGCTCAACCGCCTCCCGCTCTTTGGGCGACAGCCTAACTTCGTCCAGCATCTGCGTGGCCGGACGGCCGGTGCGAACCTCGGAAAGCTCCGATTCCTTCATTAGTTGCTCAATGGAAGTTCCAAGGCCAGAAAGTGTTCTATTCACTTCGGCCAGCCGCGCCTGTGCCTCTTGAGCCATAATCTGCTCGCGAGTCACCCTTTGCTGGGTCTGGGCCAGCTCGGCCTTCAGTACTTCAATCTCTCTATTTCTCTGGTCCAAAACCGCCGAAATGTCGCGAATTGCACGTGCGGCAGCCTCCGAATCACCCGACATTCCCTGCATTGAGTCCGTCAGCTCGTTCTGCTGCCTAACCAAATCCTCAAGAGTGGCTTGCAAGCTGCGGATGTCGCTTCGATTCTGGGCCTCGGTCGGGTAGTATTTTAGATCAAGTATGCGGTTTCGCTTTGGCTCCACCATCACCGCCATCAGAAACTCGGCATGCCTTTGCTCCGGGGTCATCAGCCTGTCGTATCCGACGCGAAGGGCGCGGGCAGTTTCCGACCTGGCTTCCCTGTACATATACGCCATTGCGTATGCCTTACCGAAGTCGGCGCTGTTGCCACTTGTGACGGCGGTTTGCACCATCTCGCCAACCAACTTCATGGCGGCCAAGGTTGTTTCCGTGTTTATGCTTTGGCCCGAAAGAACAGCCTCTTGAACTCCGAGACGTCCCTCTGGGGTTGAGAGGATCTGGACGGCGGCATCTTCGACAGCCGTATCTGTCTTGACGCCGAGA
>RGVZ01000757.1 GCA_010029825.1 bacterium
GTAATTCTTGGTGGTTGAATTTGAATTGTCGTAATTGCACCAGTTGCATTAACTGTTTTAACAGCAGCCGCAGCTCCGGTACCAATTGTGCCAGACGGATTGGTACCAAAAATAATTTCATCACCAATTTTATAACTTGTACCACCGCCATAAACATCAATTCGGCCCACAGAGTTAAAATCTTTAATATCGTAAAAAGTATTTCCTACAGCATACAAAGCGCCTTGAGAATCCAATATAGCAGTATTTACCGACACATTAGAGAAAAGAACAACGGCATTTGTAATTGGTCCCAAATCAGTAACAGTTAAATTTGTTAGAGCATCAATAATTCGTGTATTAACATTTTCTACTGGTGCAGCTGGAAATCCATAATTAGCCGCACTAATTAATGTGTCTGCAGCATTTGAACTTCCATTAAAATTAAATATTTGGTCGGTGCCCATAACAACATATGAATTTGCTGAAAAGTGTGAGGTGTTAACTCCATCAACCGCACCAATTAAAAGTGTTTGGCCTGGTGTATTTGAACTGGTAATGCCAGAAGCTAATTTAAATCCTGCACCACCATAGTTTACAACAATTCTATCCGTGAAACCATCAGATACAGCTTCAACTTCAGCTGTGGCAGGAGTTGTTGCGCCACCACCAAGAACGATAGCAGGATCACCAACACTATAATTTGACCCACCATTAATTACATTTATTTGCGTAAGAATTGAAAATGTGTCTGCTTCTAATTGAATAACATTATCATTAGAATCAATGATGTCTGTTGTAATTGTTTCACCATTTTGAAATTCACCAATAAGTGTTTTTGTGTTGATGAATAATTCAAAAGGCAGACCAAAGTTTAATCGGTCGGTAATAATTCTTTGTGAAGCTCTTTCAACTAATGCTGTAGCGCCAGATGTAACACCGGTAACTTTACGATTTGTAATTCCAGTAATGTCAAAATTATTATAGAAAATTTTAACTGAACTATTAGCTGCAGGCGGAGTAATAAAAATAACTTTACGA
>RGVZ01000758.1 GCA_010029825.1 bacterium
ACGGCGAGTTCCGTCGTCGTCGATGGCGCGACCAGGACCGATGGACCAGCGGCGGCGAACGCGACACTCGCGATTCCCAGGTCCGCGGCCTGCGCCGCGTTCGCGATGGACTCGGTTGCTGACACAGAAATACTCACGTCAAAACTCAACGCGCCCGGCGGAATCAACACGGACGATCCCTGAAGATCTCCGGAAGAAACACTCATCAACTGCGCCTGCGAACTGAGCGCGCTGAAAAGGGCCTGAATCACCCCGCCGTCTTCTGATGTGGACAGCGCGAGGCGGGACGCGACACGCTCGTCGTTCGGGGAATCCTTGCACGACAGCAACAGAAAAATCGCCGCGCACAATGACGTCCATTTCGCGATCCTGTGATTCATGGCTCAACCAACCTTCCTCAAAGACATGCTGAGCCCCGCGGCATATTCCATCCATTGGCGGATCTCCGGTATCGATCCGCTCAGCCTCACCGCGCCAGCACGCACGGCTTCTTTCGGCATGCCGTAGACGGCGCATGAGGCCTCGTCCTGCGCGACGGTGAACGCGCCACTATCAAGCAAGCTCTTCAGTCCACCGGCCCCGTCGCGCCCCATGCCCGTCAACAATGCCGCGAAAATCCGCATGTCTCCCATGGATTTCGCGGCGCTCTGAAACAGGAAATCCACGCTGGGGCGATGGCCACTGACGGGCGGCCCGTCGTCGACGACGATGATTGGTCCCGATATCCCTTTGCGCACCCCGATGTGCTGCGCGTCCAGGGACAGATAGATGGTGCCGGGCTGCAACAGAACCCCGGACTTGATTTCGCCCAGCCTCATGCCGGAGTTTCGCGCGAGTCGTTCCGCGAAGCTCCTGGCCAGCGGGGGCGCGATGTGCTGGACGACCACGACCGGCGGCGATCCTGCCGGCATCGCGCGCAACAGTTCCGTCAACGCGTCGGGACCGCCTGTGCTCGCTCCGATGACGATCACTTGCGCCGGCCCGCCCTGCGCCAACCATTTGCGAAGTTGGTAACGATCT
>RGVZ01000759.1 GCA_010029825.1 bacterium
ACGCCGCGGATGACGTGGTAACGGACACCCGGCAAATCCTTCACGCGGCCGCCGCGGATCGCGACAACAGAGTGTTCTTGCAGGTTATGACCTTCACCGGGAATGTAACCGATCACTTCGAAGCCATTGGTCAGGCGCACTTTCGCAACTTTACGAAGCGCCGAGTTCGGCTTTTTTGGTGTCGTCGTGTAGACGCGCGTACAAACGCCACGCTTTTGCGGGCAGGCTTGCAGTGCCGGAACCGTGTTCCGGGCCTTTTGAGGTGACCGCGCCTTGCGGATCAACTGGCTGATGGTCGGCATCTTCGCTCGTTCCAGTCCGTGATCGAACCCGGTAAGTGCCGGATTCTTAAGTGAAATTCCTGTTTCTCGTCCTGCACATCGAAACACGCAAAACGAATTCACGCCTCGGGACCCTTGCCCCTTGGCGCGAAAAACTTCCCAGAGGACCACGGTTACCCGCGATCATGGCCCCAAAATAACGACCTTTTGGCCGGTGGAGAGGCGACGGTGTCTCGATGGATCCCGGTTTGACGCTCGGCGCACCAAACACAATAAAAGCCATCGACGTCCGTCGAAGTCCGGTGTGTCTACTCGTGCCCCCTACCCCCGTCAACCCCTTTTCGCCGGATAATTTGATTGGGGCACCCATTCCGGCGTCCATTCGCGAAATAGGCCCGGCCGGGCAAAGAAAAAGGCCGCCCGGAGGCGGCCTTTATGAATATTATGGAACCAAAACCGGTTCGACGTTACCTTATTCGGCCGCTGCCGGACCTTCAATCGATTCCTGCGCCACGATGAGCTCGTCACGCTTTGTAGCGATCTGGCGAATCCGGGACATGGTCGCGCCCGTGCCCGCCGGAATGAGGCGGCCAACGATGACGTTTTCCTTAAGGCCTGCGAGATCATCCGACTTGCCGTTGACGGCCGCTTCAGTGAGTACGCGGGTTGTTTCCTGGAACGACGCCGCCGAGATGAAGGAACGGGTCTGGAGCGACGCCTTGGTGATGCCGAGCAGCA
>RGVZ01000760.1 GCA_010029825.1 bacterium
GGCTGGGTGCTTTCCGTCGCCCATTTCGCGTTGGTCAACGAACACGCGCTCGATGCACTCCCCCCACGAGACATCCGACCCGTAGAAGACCTTCCTCGACTCGACTACGACCACAGCGCCATGATTGAGCGCGCACTCCTTGCGTTGCGCAAGCAGTATCTCGACACACCGGATCCGTGGCGCATCCTCGAACACTTCACACTCGGCGAGCTACGCGCATTCCACGAGCGCATTGACCCAGGAACGCACCTGCGCGACACTTTTCGCCGAGTCATGGAGCCGCAACTCATCGAGGTGGTGGATGCGCCACGCACGTCTGGCTGGTCGAAGACATGCAACTGTTCGATGCGTTCGACAGTGATACCCAGTTTGCTCGTCAGCCCGCGACGGATGGCCTGTTCGAGGGTTTCCCCTTCGTGCACGAATGTGCCGGGTAACCGGGGGAGCGTTCCCGAGCTGGTGTCTAGGGCCACGCAAAGTCGATCGCGATAGACACAAAAGATCACCGGATCCACCGCGACGCTCGGTCGCGGATACTCGTCCAGCCCTGTCATGAGAAATGCCTTTCCGAGCCTGAGTCTATGGGCGATTGATGCACTCGTGTGTCGGAGCGCGCGTCACTGTCGGTGGTCATCCGTACACTTTTATTAGTTACGCGAAAAGATTTCGCTAGATTACGAAAATGTGTGCTACACTTATCGTAAAGTTACGCAAAGTTCACGTAACCAAAATATAACAAATTCTGTCACACCACGGGAGGCAATCATGACGGACACAATTCACACGGGCAAAGGCACCTTCATTGGCGACGGCGTGACGGTATTTCCCGTCTGGACGACGGGAACGGACATGACCAACGTTTGCTTCAAGACCAAGCATCTGACGGTGACCGAAGTTGACGGTAGACCTGACGTCAATCTGCTGGCCGTCACTAACAACGGTCACCGCGATCACGTCGTGATTGAGGGAGACATCTTCGAGGGTGGCTGGCAGAACCGCGTCGCCGCCTGCACGATCAT
>RGVZ01000077.1 GCA_010029825.1 bacterium
GGGGGCCGTGCGTTTTTGAGTACCGCGTGCTGCTGCTGCTGCGCCCGCCGGATCAATTCGGAACACCCGCTGGCCCGCCACGTTGCGTCGCTCACGGAGGCCGCGCACGGCCAGCACGGTCGCAGTGGCCGGGTCATATTCTACAACCGCTTTGGTGTTCAGAAGGCGGAGCTCAAATGCTTGGAGGACTGCGGTTAGCAGAGAGGCGCGCTCCGCCGGTGTCAGGTCCGGATAGCTCTGTACCCAGCGTCGGAGACGGTCCAGGCGGCTCCCGCGGTCCAGACGCTGCCACGGCTGGTTGAAGTTCGCGGCGGCCTCGGCGGCAAACAGCGCATCCAGGCTGTCCTCCGTAGCCTTCACGACGCTGTCTCCACCGAACGGGCCGACCGCGGCGGTCTCTAGTGCGGGGGTAGAGGGGCCACGACGGCGCTGGGTCTTGCTACGCACTGGGGCCTGCGGGTGGGGGGGCGGCGACTGCATCGGGTGCGTGTGACTTGATTAGATTAATGGTCGCAGGGTTTAGACTTCCGGCAGCGCCATTCCATGCAGTGACATCGGTTGCGAAACGTCCGTCGGGATTACGGTCCCAGAGCCAGAAGCGACCGTCGGCACGCCAGATCTCCAGGCCAGCCACCATTCCTGCGCCGGTGCTCACGAGCCGCAAAGGGTCAACTACAGGGGTAGGAGCAACAGGTCGTCGTCGGGGAGGCATTGCTGGGCGTCTGAGTGTGGCGAACTTTTAGGACGGACACTGGTTAGAGGAGAGGGGTTCGATGCGCCGTCAAGCCCAACATGAGAGTCGGCTAGCATCACGAGAGGAGCAGACACGGTCGTGGGCCGCACCGCTACCGAACTTTGCGGCGCTGCCGCCGCGGAGTATTGGAGACGAGCCGCGCATCCGGCTTGAGTGGGAAAGTCGCGACACGATTAACAGCCGGCTTTGGAGTGATATGGTGGTCTCCGGAGCGCACCAGGTAACAGCGGGAATGTTAGCGGCTCATCCAACGGGAGGTGCCGAGAGTGGACTACCGTCTTCGGGGCGTCAGGACGGGCGCCCCTATGGAACGGGTGCAGCGGCGGTGTGGATGAGTGGCGAGCGCGGGAGCACGAGCCCTACAACAATGCCAGGTGTCCAACCCCGTCCGGTACCGCCGCCGGCGTCGCTGTTTGGCACGGCCTGGATGAGTGGCGTTGATGTAGAAGGCGGCGACGCAGCGCGGGAACTGCGGGGAGTGGTTAAAGAAGACAACTCACGGCGCGCGGAAGACTCAGCGGGGCGGTTTCTTTCGCGTGCGTTTGATAATCAGTGGATGACAACGGATGTTCGGGAGGGGATTGTGCGGGCACAGCTGACGGCGGCGGAGCGGCTGCGACCGGAGGCCGATGATTGGCGGCGGCAGTTTGGTTAGTCGAAAGCCACCATCACCGGCGCCGTCAGGTGATTCACGAGCTTCATCGCGGATGCGCTCATCTCTTTGCGCCGACGGCGGCCGGTAGGGGTCTTGGCCTCCGGCTCCTTGCTGTAGTGCTCCCGGAAGCTGGTGTTCATATCGTGTTCAATCGCGGCGGCATGCTCAAGAATGTAGGAGAGAACTCCTTTCTCGATTGCCCATCGGAAGAAGTTCAGCTGGCCCACCGTGGTCTCCTCAATCGTCGGCGCGCCGGTCGCCTCGAAACTAATCCGGTCACGACGGCAGAACGGGTCAAACAGACGCTTGGAGTAGGCCTTGAGTTCGCGTTTGTATTGGAAATGGACTATAAACTGCTTGCCGTCCAGCGGATAGCTGACGTTGAACTTCTTGGAGTAGTTGGTGACGAACCACTCAACTACGCGAAGACTCACGGGGGCGCTGCCATTCAGAAAAGGCATAATCTGTGCCACGCGCCCGGGCGCATTGTAGAACTCCTGGAGCCAGCGAATGATTAGCTCCTGTTTCCCTTGCACGCGGACAGCTTTCTGGGTAGTGCGGTGATGGGTTGCTGGGGCGATGTCCATCTGCTGGTGTGGTATCTGGTTCTCTTTTAGGTTTGGGCTACCGTGGGGGATTTAGCAGGGGATGTTAGGGGTTGTAGATGGAGGAGGTTCTTAGGGAATATTTGAATCAAACTCGTGCGGCTGTTAGAAATAGCAGTAAAAACACAATTTTCAACGCTGCTGCGCAAAATATAGAATATAGTAGATATAGAGATGCTATAGAAAAAATTAATAATATTCGGAGGGAGTTGGGAGTACAGTTACTAACAGAGGATGAGTTGCGGGGACAGATTGAGGCTGCTCCTGTCCCTGTGCCTGTGCCTGCCGCTGCTCCTGCGCCTGCTCCTGTCCCTGTGCCTGCCGCTGCCGCTGCCCCTGCGCCGATTAACGAAGAACAAAGACAAGCAGCGGCGGCTGCTTTACTGGCAACCTTGTTAAGTGCTACTGCTGCTGTTGCTTCTGGTCAGCCTGCCCCCGTGCTCCCTGCGCGTCCTGGTCAGCCTCCCCCTGCTGCTCCCGCGCCTCCTGCGCGTCCTGGTCAGCCTTTTTTGCAAGGATTATTTAATAGACTAGGCAGAGCTGTCGGTGCGATCCCGTCACCAGCAGCAGTAGCTTATAGAGTGGGAGCAGCTGTCGGTGCCCTCCAGCCACCAGCATTTACTATGCCGCAGGTGCCACGCATACCTCCATCTCCAGAATTCAGGGATTATACTGGAGAATTACCAATGCCAGCATACGACGCATCCGGTCATCGCGTAGGCCCGCCGCAGCCGCCGCCTAATATGAATCGTGTGGTCAGCTTCTATCAACCGAATGGCGTACGCGTCGCAGCCTGTAAGGGTCGTACTATTCCAACTGCGCACTGCGGCGAAGCACAGATAGCACGGGATATCTCCGCGGCAACACAATGGATTAATATGGGGTCTGATGCTGCTGAGCACCAGAAGTATGCGTCACTCTATCGTGAATGGCTGGATGCGAGTGGTGACCCAACGCAGGCCGCGAAAGAAAAAGTACTTCGCGAAAAGTATCCATCGCGGGTCGTGAAGATTGAGGGACTCTCTGGTGAGCTACTGATTGCGAATCCATATCTGGCGCGGGCAGTGCGTGAGAGCGGGGCGGTAGATATCAGCGGGTCCAGCATACTGGAGCAGAATGCACGCTTTTTGGATGCGATGGTGCCTAAGGATGCGTCAGGTACCGCTATTCTTGACCGGCGGGGGGCCATCGCGCTGCTGGAGAGCATGTGGCACTGTGGGGGGCAGGCGTCGCTGTCGGATGACCCGCGGTGTCTGCCGATGCGGTTGTTGGGTGAAGTGCGGGAGCAGGTGAAGGTGCGTGAGCAGGAGCAATCGGGGGATGTTCAGGCTGCTATTGCAGAATCGGTGAGCGGTAGGGGAAGGGCTGCTGTGGCAGCAGTAATAAGAAGATTTGCGGCTCCTGCTCCTGCACCTCCTCCTGCTCCTGTTCCTGTACCTCCTGCTGGTGCCCCTGCTCCTGCACCTCCTCCTGCTCCTGTTCCTGTACCTCCTCCTGCTCCTGTATCTCCTGCTAGTCTCGATTTTACCGTACCCAGACCCCCTTCTCAGATTGGAGGAGGGAACCTTCGCCCTCTGTTACCGCTCGTTCGTCTTGGTCGTGTCTAATAACTTTCCTCTACTTCAACAGAAATGGCCGCCAATCTGGGACTTCAGGTTAAATACAGCGCCATCTCGGCCCTAGTGTTTTTCATTGTGGCGAACCCCGAGCTCTACAAGCTGACGCAGTGGCTGTTCGGGCGGTTCTTCAAGGTGGCGCAGCCGATGGGGGCCGCCACGTTGCCCGGCCTGCTGCTTCACACAGCGGTCTTCTTCTTTGCCATTCTCGGCCTAATGATGGTGCCTGGCTTGTAGGGAAAGATGACACGGTCGCGGTCGCAATCGCGGGTGAGCGGCAATATGCCTTCTGCTACTACAGATTCTACGCCCGCGGCTCGCACAGCCAAGGCGGCGATTCCCCGTGCGCTCCGTGAGCAGGTCTGGGTACAGTATGCAGGGCGCGTCTTTGAACAAAAATGTCTTATTCCGTGGTGCTCCAACACGATGACGGTGTTTGACTTCCACGTTGGTCACGATGTGCCAGAGTCGGTGGGTGGCGCAACGGAGCTGGCAAACCTGCGGCCGATTTGCGCGCGCTGTAATCTATCCATGGGGGCTGGGGCCACTATCGCAGAGTGGTCGCGGCTATCTGCGCTGCCGCGGAGGACCTGGTGGGGATGGATTACGCAATGCTGGCGGCGGGTGTAAAAAGGTGACGCGTCGGTCAGCTGTGGTTGCCGCTGGTAGCCTAAGTTTGTACTAGATAATTCTGCCAAGTGGGACTGGAAATGGCTCAGTAAGAACCCAAACATCACGTGGCAGTTTGTAGCGGCGAATCCTGATAAGCCGTGGGACTGGGGCTTTCTCAGTACGAACCCAAACATCACTATGGAGATTGTGGCTGCAAATCCTGACAAACCGTGGGACTGGGCATTGCTCAGTGCGAACCCAAACATCACCATGAATAACGTAGCGGCAAATCCTGATAAGCCGTGGGACTGGTACTGGCTCAGTTCGAACCCCAGCATCACCTGGGAGTTTGTGGCTGCGAATCCTGATAAGCCGTGGGACTGGTACAAGCTCAGTCAGAATCCCAACATCACCATGGAGATTGTGGCTGCGAATCCCGATAAGCCGTGGGATTGGTGCGGGCTCGGTCAGAATCCCAACATCACCTGGGAGTTTGTGGTGGCGAATCCTGACAAGCTGTGGGTATGGTACTTTATCAGTGGGTATCCCAACATCACCTGGGAGATTGTGGCGGCGAATCCTGACAAGCCGTGGAACTGGCGCAGGCTCAGTATGAACCCCAACATCACATGGGAGATTGTGGCTGCGAACCCCGACAAGCCGTGGAACTGGATAGCGCTAAGTATGAAACCCAACATCACCATGGAGATTGTGGCTGCGAATCCCGACAAGCCGTGGGACTGGTATTTTCTCAGTTGGAATCCCAACATCACCTGGGAGATTGTGGCTGCGAATCCTGACAAGCCGTGGTCCTGGTACTGGCTCAGTAAACATCCCAACATCACCTGGGAGATTGTGGCTGCGAATCCCGAGAAACCGTGGGACTGGTACGAGCTCAGTAGGAATCCCAACATCACCTGGGAGATTGTGGCTGCGAATCCCGACAAACCGTGGAACTGGAGTTGGCTCAGTACAAATCCCAACATCACCTGGGAGATTGTGGCTGCGAATCCTGACAAGCCGTGGAACTGGCACTGGCTCAGTTCGAACACATTCAACATGTGTTCCGCAAATTGACCATCCCGTTAAGTAAGGAAAGTCTCCTTCGTCGCCTTTCCTTACATATTTGTACCTTCGATCAGAACACTATGCAACTATCTAGGTTCGGCATCACTTCGTTTTGCGGAACACTAAAAACAACACACACGACATTTTGATGCTGGCGGGCGGCGTGGGCAAAAATTTGAACGGGCCGGCTGGGCGACGGGGGCTGGCCGGTGGGACAAACAGACTAAGACACTGTTTATCCTATCTGCGCCCAAGCACACAACTAGCGGCACAATGTCTTTCTTTCAATTCGTACTGGAGAATTCCGGTAAGCCATGGAACTGGGAATTGCTCAGTGCGAACCCAAACATCACCATGAAGAACGTAACGGCAAATCCTGATAAGCCGTGGGACTGGTACTGGCTCAGTCAGAATCCCAACATCACCATGGAGATTGTGGCGGCGAATCCTGACAAACCGTGGAAATGGTACGAGCTCAGTAGGAACCCCAACATCACCATGGAGATTGTGGCGGCAAATCCCGACAAGCCGTGGCACTGGGGAGGACTCAGTATGAATCCCAGCATTACCTGGGAGATTGTGGCGGCGAATCCAGAGAAGCCGTGGGACTGGGGAGGACTCAGTATGAATCCCCGCATTACCTGGGAGATTGTGGCGGCGAATCCTGAAAAGCCGTGGTCCTGGTACTGGCTCAGTAAACATCCCAACATCACCTGGGAGATTGTGGCTGCGAATCCCGACAAACCGTGGAACTGGAGTTGCCTCAGTACAAATCCCAACATCACCATGGAGATTGTGGCTGCGAATCCTGATAAGCCGTGGAGCTGGTACTGGTTCAGTAGGAATCCCAATATCACATTGGAGTTTGTGGCGGCGAATCCAGAGAAACCGTGGAATTGGGAATGGCTCAGTTCGAATCCCAATATCACCTGGGAGATTGTGACGGCGAATCCTGATAAGCCGTGGAGCTGGTGCGAGCTCAGTAGGAATCCCAACATCACATGGGAGATTGTGGCAGCGAATCCCGACAAGCCGTGGAAGTGGGCCTTCCTCAGTATGAATCCCAGCATCACATGGCAGTTTGTAGCGGCGAACCCTGATAAGTCGTGGGACTGGCGCTGGCTCAGTGCGAACAAATTCAACTCTCCAATCACCGAAGCTTTCAAGAAGAAGAAGGCGAAGGAGGTCGCCGACCTGTGCCGCGAAGGAATCATGAAGTACTGTTGGAATCCTGAGCGACCGCTAGGACGCTATCTGGTGATGTCGGTAATTGAGGAGGATGATGAGAATGAAGCAGGGTAGCCGGACAAACCGCCCACATTAATAAGGAGACCCGCCCCAGATGGCATTCGCCGGCGCAGCGCTCGTAGGGGCCGAATCTATTTTGGCACTAACACCAGTCGCCATCAAAAAGACACCACTCAGCCCGATATCTGCGATATGGTCGCGCATTCTGAGCTCCGCTGTGCTCGGCTATGCGCTGACCGGCGACCGCACCCTGCCGCGCGCTGAATGGAGTGGTGCGGCTGCTCTCGGCTACACGAACCTTCTCCACATCGCCAGCAGCTACGAGGCGTTCCGCGCACTACCGGCGGGACAGGCGATGTCGCTTCTCTACACCTATCCGTTGTGGAACCTGGTGTTCGGAGCGCTGTTCGCCGGTGAGCGCGTGGCGCGGCATGAATTCGTTGCGATGGCGGTGGCGGCGATCGGTTCGGCGCTCCTCAATCTGGACCCCGGCGAAGCGGCCCCCGCGGCTATCGGGCGGCGTACCAGCACCAGCTGGGGGCTCCTAATGGGTCTCATAATGGCGCTCACCGAATCGGGGATGCACACGCTTCTCCGCGGACTCGGATGGCGCGACCCGGCCAAGTCGGTCTGGGTGGTGAGCAGTTCGGCCTCTCTGTGGCTCGCGGGGCTCCTCGGTGCGCAGTCGCTCGTGGGCGAAGTGGCGGTACCGGCCATCTCTGCAGCAGCGACGTGGGGGGATGCGGCGTGGCTAACATTGTTCCACTCGGTGACGATGTTCAGCGGTTACTGGCTGCGATTCTATGCCGTACCGCGTCTCTCCGTGGTCACCTACAGCATTCTGAGCTATGCGGGGCTACTAGCATCGTATCTGTTCGGCATGGTGTTCCTCGGAGAGCGGCCCGGCTGGTGGTCGGTGGTCGGTGCGCTGCTGATTTTTGGGGGCGGACTGGCGATACAGCTGATGGGCGGAACAACAGCAGCAAAAGCGGAGGATGAGGCGGTTGCTGCCGCGTAAAAGTCTTCCCGCAGCTAATGACAGAGAGTCGGCGACGGCACGATGTCGGTTATGAAACGTCTTGTGGATCTCGTTGACCGTGGCCCAGAGGACGATTGGTTTTTCCCGTCATCGGCAGCAGAGACGCTGTTTCGTAGTACGTGGCCCGTTACGCACAATGCTGTCCCCGAGGTCGTAGAGGTCGGCTATCTCGGTGCGGCGGGGTGGGGGCGGCGCATAACGGTTCCGCTGCGCGCACGGGAAACCGGCGACCTGCTATCGTGGCTCTGCGTGCGCATCCGGCCGCGCTCCTGGCTCGGCGCCGACCTGGAGAGTCGCGTGCTAGCGGGAACCTGGGACTACGCGGACCCCTCGGGCGCCTGGTGCTGGGCCGCGTCGCTGGCCACCGCGGCCATCGCAAAGGTGGAATGGGAAATCGGCGACACGCTGATTGAGAGCTGGGGCGGTGAATGGATGGATGTCTGGTCACGGTTGCGGTTGGATGGTGGGCGCGCACCGGTGTGGGATGCTGACATCTACGGCCAGCGGCCGGCTACGCAGCTGAGGGAAGGGGCGGGCCCAGGTGCTGGACTGCTGCCATCGGAGGATGGCTACATCTATTGTTGGCTGCCGCTGTCGTTCCTACGCCGGCCACAAACGGCGTTTCCGATGGTTGCAGTAGGCGAGAGCACAGAGGTGCGCGTACATATAACATTCCGACCATTCGCGGAAGTAGTGCGACGGCGGGCGCAGCCGCGGACCACCCCTGACGAGGTGCCGCTGGGCGAAACGCTCACGATGCTGGATGTGACGGGACCGACGCCGGTGCCCTGGCAGGTGCGGTTGCCAACCGCGGTTCCCGAGTTTGACGACGCAACGGTGTTTGCGGGAGTGGTCCAGCTGGAGGATCCGTTGCGCTCCGGCTACATGCGAGAGCCGCTTGAGATGCTATACGAACCCGTGCGACACATGGTGTTTGACGTGGCGGACAAGCAGGCGGTGGCCGGTGTGCCGACAACTCTCCAGCTACGTCTCACGGAGCTCAACGGGCCGATTCGTGAACTCGCATTTGTGCTGCGGCGCAAGGGGGTCTGGGGATACAACGAATGGACAAACTACGGGGCGCTGCTGGAGAATGCGCTGGTGGCGACTATTCCGGAGGTGGGGGTGCGCGTGCCCCGACAGGAGCCGATGCTGACACGGGGACGACTGTGGGTGGATAACGCGGTGTGGCGTGAAGAGACCGAGCAGTGGTGGCGCGTAGAGTACGGGCTGGAGCATCGCGGCGGTGTGCGGGCGGCGGCGGGGGTGGTCTACGGTTTCGTGCTGGGGGATGCCGCACGGTGGACGGTGGATGATCTACAGCCGGCGGGGACTGTGAATGCGTCACGGGCAGAGCTGCGGCTGGAGCTAGAGGTGCTGCCACCCGAGCCGACACCAGCAGAGATGGAGGACTGTGAGGCGGGGGGTCGGTCCGGCTGGGAGGTCCATGTGTTTGGTGTTGGGCTGAACTGGATGCGGTTCGTCGGGGGCGTGGTGGGACCGCTGTTCCAGGACTAGCGTAAAATCGCAGTGCTAACCAGGACCCGGTGCCCTCTCTTTTCTCGCGGAATGTTTCAGATATTCGTACGTCTTCCTACAAATCGTACACTGGTGCTGGATGTAGAGCGCGGCATGACGGGGCGAGATATAAAACGACTCATCTGGTGGCGGGAAGGAATTCCGGTGGAGATACAGTGGCTCAGTACAGGGGCACGGCTGCTTAATGATGATAAAAAACTGTATGAACTGAACATAGAGCGTGAGAGTACGGTCTGGTGTCATATCCGGGGCGCAGTGGATGAAGAAAATCCGCAATACAGTTAGGGGGGAGTAATGAGCAGAGGGGCTCCAACAGGAATTGCGGCAGAGGCATTGGGTGTGGGAGAGGGCTCTTTCGGTCGCTTATCAGAGCGTGCCGCCGGGCCGGAAACAGTAGAGTCCGTGTGTGCCCGTTGCGAACGTATGCGATTAGAGCGCGACGTGCGTCGTCAGAGGAGCGAACGGGGGCTTCCACCGGCGCGAAATGTTCGCGGATTTGAACGTATCCAAATGGGCTGTAATCCGCCGACTTTTGGGGAATCAATCCGGGTGCGCATTCTATTCATGCGCCACGGTGAATCTTGCGCAAATCTGTGGGCATCCGCAAAATTCCTGGGGAGGCTCCGCAAGACGCAGTACAAGGATCCTGAGCTGACGCGGCGGGGGCAGGTGCTGGCGGCGCAACAGGGGCGGACTGTGGCGGAGCGTTATGCGGCTGCAGGAGTGCGCCCTATCATCTGTTCGTCGCAGCTGTTCCGCGCCATTCAGACAGCTGATGCTATTCCCATTCCCGGCAAGATCTTTGTATTGCCATTCATTCAGGAGTCGGGGGCCGGTCTGGATAATGAGGCGTTTCAGCCCGCGGAGAGGGCGCGTTATCCGGAGCTGCGGGCGAAGCTGGCGTGCCTCGCACATGGAGAGCCGGATTATCAGTTCTTTGAGCGTGCTACCCGCGGGGCGGAGCCGAATGTGTCGGCCTTCTTGCGATGGATACAGTGTAATGTGAAGAACCTTTCGACGGCTGCGGGGCAACCGGCTGGCAATACCGTTGACCTGGTGGTAGTGACCCACAGCAATTTCTTGAAGAGCCTTCAGTCCTTTTTGACACGGCTTCCTGGACGCAGTCGTATGCCGATTCACAAATTTAATAATCTTGACACGATGGACGTTGAACTTAATGTACGCCTTGATGGAACATCATTGATTCGCGTTGGAGAGATAGAGCGGTTTGTGCCTGTGCCTGATGTAGCAGTGGCACCAGATAACTGTCGTTTTCCGGTTTATGGAAGAGGAACTGCTTACTGTGCGCGCGACGTGATTGGGGGCGCGGCAGCGGTAGCGGCAGCGGCACCGACACCGACACCGACACCGACACCGACACCCCCTCCTCCCTCCAGTGGGCTGAACACTGGATATGTTCAGATTCCAGGTACCGCACGCTCACGCACGCCATCTGCTGAAAGATCGCCCATCCTGTCAGAAGCAGCAAGCGTTAATACATCACCAAACAACAGGCTAGTAATTGCTGGCCTGCCAAACAATGCTTCTCCTGCTGTTGCTGCTTTAGAAGGAGATACAGGGTATTACTTGGAAGGCGGCAGGCAGCGGCGTCGCACTATTCGTCGGCAGCGGCAACGTGCTGGACGCGGGCCTGTACGAAAGCGGCTAACAGCCCGGCGGGGGCGGCGCCCCAGTCGGCGACGGACCACTCAGCGGCAGCGCCGGTAACCAGCTGAAACAGACAGACACGATTCACCGAGTGTCCGGCTCCGCGAAGGGCGTGGACAGTCAGCAGAATCTGCAGCGCACGGTCCAGCCGCTGGAGCTCCGAGGGGGCGTCGCCGCCAACGAAAAACCAGGCGGTCTCTCCCACTAGCATGTCCGCCTCTGCTACGACGCCGGGCACCAGCTCTGCCTGGAGGCGACAGAGAACCGGCTGGTCGGCGGCTGCGACTGCGGCCCGGGCCTGCCCCCGAAACTCCCGCAGGAAATCGCGACATCGGGCCCACTCGCGCTCCCCCGGCAGATTCACGATGACCCCCGCACGACCCGCGGCGAGGCTCCGACAGAGCCCCACGAGATATATCGGCAGCAGCTCGTCGACAGTGGGAGTGGCAGACAGCGGACAGCCGACGGGATCCGTGTAGCGGCGCCAGGCGCGAATCAGCTCGCAACGGGACTCCTGTGGCGGACTGTGGCGAATCGGGGCGAACTGGAGGTCACTGAGAGCGACGGCGGCGAAACGGAGATTGTAGAGCATCGTGCGCATCTTGTGGATAATCTGGATGATGCGGATGATATCGGCGTGTTCAAAGGGGGTTCCCGGTGCCTCGGCGCGGATGGCGGCCAGTAGCTCCGTATAGTATATCTGGGGCGGAGCCTCGCCTGGCACGGTCGCACCGAAGAAGCGGTCCACGAGCGCCTCAAACAACGGGCGGTAGGTTTCAAAGAGAGCGGAGTCTTCGGGTGCTATCTTGATGGTCCAGATCAGCCGCTGTGCCTCGCGGTCCCACTGTCCGCCGGATTCGGGTCGCACCGCTGCCACCTCGCGCAGCCAGAGAGCCCGCAGGAAAGCCACGAACTCGGAGGCGAGCCCCTGCTCTGTCCACCAATACGGAATGAACCAGGGGGCCGCGGTCGCGGTCGCGGTCCCCTCGCCACCGGGGTGTAAAAGCCCCGCAGGCAGCAGCCCAAGCTGTTTGATGGTCCGATAGTCCTCGCCGGCCAGCGATGCGACCCAGTCGGCCACGGCGGTCGGCGTAATGGCGGCGCTCAGGTTGCTTAGCTCGTACTGTGGAAGACGACGCCAGACCAGCAGGGGGCGATGGATTTCTCGCACAAAGCGACTGAGACTGCGTTCGTGGCGGCTGTATGTTATGGTCAGGGTGCGGCGGGCACGGGTGACTGCCACATAGAACAAGCGGCGCTCCTGTAGCACGGAATCCTCATCCTTCTGCTGAGGAAACACCTCGTCGTTCATTCGTACGAGAAATACCGAGTCCCATTCCAGCCCCTTGCTGCCGTGGAATGTGCTCAAAAAGACCGTGGGTGGGGCGCCGGCGTGGGATGCTCCTACACCGCCTCCATCCACAAACCGCGCCCGCACTCCTGCCCGCAGCAGCGCCGCCTCATAGCTGTAGAGAACGCTGTTGAACTTGCTGAGAATAACGGTGCTGCCGGTGGCCGCTGCGGCGATGGCCGCCTCACAGACCCAGTCGCGCTCCTCGGCGGTGCGGGCGAAATAATGGACCTCCGGGCGCGCACCAGCTGGAGCGGCGGGGGCGGCACTCATCAGCTGTTTGTGTGGCAGCGTGGGAATGTGTCGCATTATGGAGTTCGCAACGGCCACTATGGCGCCCGTAGAGCGGTAGTTGGTGGCCAGCTGGAAGTCCGCTACATCCGCAAAGCGACGGTGGAAATTGAGAATATAATCCACATCTGAGCCGCGCCAGCTGTAGATGTTCTGGGCATCGTCGCCGACGATTGTGAGGGCTGCTGCCGGATGATGAAGTGCGCGAATAAAGGCGAACTGCGTGTCGTTGATATCCTGAAACTCATCAATGAATATCCAGCGGAGACTGGCTACCCAGGCGCGACCGGCGGACGTGGCGAGCCAGTCCAGCGCCTTCAGCGGAAGCTCATCCACGTGATAGACATCTGCTAGGGAGGCAGGGGCCTGCTCACGGAGAATCTGCTGGCTGAGGGCGTGAAATGTTCCGCAAAGAATCCGCCGTGCGCCGACGAGCGCCTGGAGACGTTCGCGCATCACCTCGGCGGCGTTGTGGGTGAATGTCAGGAGCACTATCTGGTCGGGTCGGGCGCCATGTGTCGTTAGCAGATGCGCAATGCGCGCCGTCAGAGTGGTGGTTTTGCCGGAGCCTGCAGAGGCCAGAATACGCATAGATTGAGTCGGCGGCTGACGAACAATTGCGGCTTGCTCGGCATTCAGCGTCAGGGAGCCTTCGGGAAATTCGAAACAAGCCATTAATCCGTTAGAGAGGCGGGCTGTTTAGGGTGGCGGCTGCGGCTGCGCCCGCCAGAAACGGTCGCTGCCCCGAGTAATGATCTGGGCGGTGCTCATCCTCCTGGGGGTCGTTCTGGCGGTCCACTGGTTTATCTACAATCGGTCGGTCCAGGAGTACACGTTCGCACAGCCATCGACCGTGGGCGATGTGCGTGGCGTACAGGGGGAAAAGACACCAATCGTCCTAGAGATAGGTCAGCTTCCGTGGCGCCCCGAAGTGGCGGAGGTGGCTGGATGGGCCGTGGAGCTGCCCGACGGTGCGACTGTTCCGGTGTCGGCGTGGCTCGGTGGCAGCGGGCGACGCCCAGCCATCCAGAATGAGGCGGCTCTCGCAGAAGAGATGGGTCTGACAACGGGGCTCGGTGAGCTAGATGAAGCGCGGGCCTGGTGGTGGCTGCCCGGTCTGTCGGGGGCGCGGGTCGGCATACAGGAGCCCGGTGAGGTGGCTGGACTGTCATGGGTGGGGGCGGAGCGACGCTGGTTCGGCGTGTCAGCGGGGGCACCGGTTGTACTCTGGCTGGTTCATTCGCGCTATCGGCGATTCCTGCCAACGGAGGAGGGGGCGGACCCATGGAAGCTGACGGTGGCAGAGGCGCCGTGGATCGGTCGGGTTCAGTTTGTGGAGGTGCGGGTGCGGCCCGGCTGGTGCGTGGGTCTGCCGGCGCACTGGGGCTACGCAGTGCGCGTGGAGTCCGATAAGGAGGCGACGTGGTGGTGGTCGGCGGAGCAGCATTCACCGCTGTCGTGGGGGCTGACGATGTTGGGGGGTGGGGCCAGCGCGGATAAAGAGACTCCCCTAGAGGAGCAGGGAGAGGCAGTGGCAGAATGAGCGCGGCAGCATCAGCGGGACTAGGTCCCAAATATCGGCACTATGTTTCTGAGTCAGAGTCAGAGTCGGAGTCTGAGAGCGAGACAACAACGGGACTAACGGAGATTTCCGATACAGAGACCGAATCAGACCAGCAGGCAGAGCACGATGGACGGATGCAGGCAATGGATGACTGGCGACTAGCGGCACATCGGTGGATATCGGGGCCAGGTCGACGGGCGGTGGCCGATACGGTGCTACCTCCACGAGGCGGTGTGGGCTCCCTGGCTGCTCCTCTGGCCGTACCACCTGCGACTGCGCTGGACCTGCCGCTAGAGCTGCGTGCGAACGATATCAAGCGGCACATTATCAATGTGGATTCACAGTTCAGGGAGGTGCCGGCAATGTCTAGCGCAACGGACTTCTTCTTTCGTCCAGTGGCACCCATCAAAAACGTCATGCGTGTCCGGATCACCTCCATTGAGGCGCCGAACAACTACTACATATTTACGGCGGGGCGGCGGAATATCTTTTTGTCGGTCACGGTTGGTGCCACCACGGCGCTCATAACGCTCGCCGAAGGAAACTATACGGCCGGCGACATGGCCGATGCGTTGGAAGTTGCGCTTAACGAAGCGGTGGGTGGAACGCCATTTACAGTCACATTCAGTGAGATAACTGGAAAATTTACAATCACGCACGCGACAGCGGCATTTTCAATCAATACAACACCGACGGGTGGGGAATACTATTTTGACCGCTCGTTTGCGTGGGGACTCGGTGCGAATCTGGGGCTCAGCAAGGGTGTCGCCACTAGCAGTGCTGGTACTGGAACAACGCAGGTGCTGGTGTCCGACAGCTGTGCCAACTTTGCGGGCGACAACTATCTGCTGCTCTGCGTGAATGACTATGAGTGTGTCCGACAGACGGTCGCAACAACGGACAGCGCGGGAGTCGTACAGGTGAATGAGATAAAGGCGCTAGCCAAGGTGGTGCTGCGTGAGCCGAAGAACTACGTGGCGTTTGACGATTACGCGTCACAGCATATAAAAGAGGTGGTGTTCCAGACACCACGGGATATCGCGCGACTCCACGTGCGACTGCTGAGTCCATATGGCGACCCGGTGGATCTCTGCTCTGCGCAGTTCTCATTTTCACTGGAGGCACTGGAGATACAAAATCCGACGCTGTTTGACACGGTGCGGGATGCGATTATGATGCGGTATGTGTAGCCCTAACCAGCAACTACTGTATACGGGGTTTGAACCGCCGGCTGATGCAGCGGTAAAGTCAGTCGCCTAATTAGGCGACCTCTGCGACCACTACCTAAATGGCCTGCAAGTTACCGGTGTAAGAATGGCAGGGCACACTTGCGAACGTTGCGCAAAGCAGTTCAAGACCAAGAGTCAGTACGATGCCCATATGCGCCGTAAGCGCCCCTGTAAGGCGGATGATGCCGCATCGGTTGAGTCAGAGGTTGAGGTACCTGACACAACCTATCTTGAGGAGGACTTTGATCTTCAACGCAGCAGAATTGTTATGGAGTATAATGAGGCGAATACAAAGGCGAAACGCTCTGGTCGTAACATTAGCTATCCAAATCAACAGGAAGCCGCTGTCGCTATTACAGAGGAGTTTCGTAAGGGGAAGCAGGTAGTTATTCTGATGGCACAACCTGGTACTGGTAAGACCGGTGTTGCCCTTGAAGTACTCTACAAAATGGCAATTGGTACACCCGATGACAGCACTCTAACGGAACAAATGGTCATCTGCTCTGGCATGAGTGACTGTGAATGGCGCGAGCAGTTTGCCAAGAGTATGCTACCCTCTCTAAAGTCGCATATTTATCATCGTGGTAACTTGCCTAAGCACCGCAAGCATCTGGCTGCGGCCAAGTTGGTCATTGATGACGAGTGTCACATTGCTGCTGATAAAGATATGATGGTGAGCAGTGAATTTAGGAAGGCTGGTCTTCTGGATGTGCCTTCTATGGAGAAGCGTGGGCGCAAACTCCTCCAAATCTCTGCTACGCCCGAAGCAGTTGGCGAAGATCTTAAGAAGTGGGGGGATCGAGCTGCCAAAGTAGTACTCCAGCCAGGCCCTACATACAAAGGGTTTCGTGTCATGCTGAATGAAAAGCGTATTCGTCAGTCACCTCAGCTTAATAATGAAGATCAGGTACGCAGTCTTCTAGAGATGTTTACTCAGCGTTATGCGAATACCACAGCAAAGTATTTTCCCTTTCGTGTAAATGAGAAGATTGTGCCCTATCTGGAGTCAGTATCAGCAGAGCTTGGTTGGGCATCTCCTCTACGTCATGATTCGATGTCCCGTATTGAGGACATCGATGAGCAGATGAAGAAAGCCCCTACCAAACACACGATTATCCGTGTAAAGGGCTTTTGGCGTGCGTCGAAGCGCCTTGTACGTGATCATGTTGGCGGGTCCTATGAAACTGTCCCAAAGGGTAAGCGGAATACAACGGCAACAGCTCAAGGACTCACAGCACGTTTCTGCGATAATTTCGATTATACGGGCGAATACCTTGAACCCAATCTACGCCCCATCCATTTTTGCGATAAGCAGGCTATTGAGGAATATGTGACATGGTTTGAGAGTGGATGCGACTTTACCAAAACCGCATACAGCAGCGCACGGATTACATCAGATGGTAAGGGACAAGTCAGTTCGCGTAAGACAAAGCTCCACGCATCAAACATAAAGGGTTTGGTGGGTCCAGAGGAAGAGGAGCCCATCAAAGATCACGAACAGAAGTTCGAGCGTGATTGGAAGATCTTCGAAACACGGGAGGAGAGTATTGCGTATGCTCGTGAGCAGGCGGAAGTGGCAGGAGAGAACCCGACGACTATTCGAGACCGCAAGTTCAAGGCAGATAATGGAGGATTTGAGAAGTGTACAGTTGGTCCTACAACTGGAGTATTCTCATTTGATTACCTCAAGAACTATATCGAGACGTCCAGAATTGGCGCGAATATGAACGGCAGTCTCAAGGATCTCGAGGGGGGGAAGTGTAAGTTCCTCCATCGTCGATATGTCTGTTACATTGACCTAACTGATATTTCCACTGTACGTTATGTGACTAGCTGGGTACGACTACGTAGTACCTCCGCAACCTCCAGTTCAGAAACGGATGTAATTGAACACATCTAATTAGGGGTGGCCCTTCTAGCTTGCTAGAAGGTTATGACGCCGGCTTATCAGCCGGCGGGCAGATTAAAAAGTAGCATGTCGCGAATGCGACATGAAATTATCTGGACA
>RGVZ01000761.1 GCA_010029825.1 bacterium
AGATCTCGGCGCTGACCTCGAGGGAGTCGTCGAAGAAATTGAAGTCGATTCCGAGGCCCCCCGAAGACTCGAGGATGCCGAAGCGGAACGTGGCGAAATAGACACGCTGCGCGAGCATCACCGACACGCAAGACATGAGCACACTCGTCTACGACATGCTCGACTCGGGCGTTGTTTCGCGTTTACCTCGAGACGACGATGCGGCTCCCGTCACGGAGCGGCTTCGCGCACAGTCGCAGCGCCGCCGAACCTACGCGGACGATGATCCTGCAGATGTGGGACCGGTGCAATGAGATTTGCACTCATGTGGGGCGAGGCCGCGAACGGACTTCGTCGGAACGCCTCGATGGTCGTATCCGTTGTGCTGGTCACGTTTATCTCGTTGACCTTCGTGGGCACGGCCATCCTGTTGCAAATGCAAACCGGCACCATGAAGAACTACTGGTACGACAAGGCTCAGGTTGCCGTCTACATGTGCACGAGCGTCTCGGTTGGCGAAACATGCGTTGACGGTGAGGCTACGACCGACCAAATCGCGGCGGTCGAGACGGCCCTGAAGTCCGACGTGCTGACGCCCTTCATCGACAAGTACTACTTCGAAAACCACGAACAGGCATTCGCCAACTTTCAGCGGCAGTTCGCGGACAATCCCGTCGCCGAGTATGTGACGCCCGATCAGCTCAATCAGACGTTCTGGGTGAATCTGAAAGACCCGGCCCAATCCCAGGTCCTCGTCGAGGCGCTGGGAAGTCAGGCGGGGGTCGAAGCCGTGACCGATCAGCGAGCCTATCTCGACCAAATCTTTGCCGTGCTGAATGCCGGGAGTTACACCGCGGTGGGTGTGGCCGTTTTGATGCTCATTGCCGCCGCCCTCCTCATCGCCACGACCATTCGGCTGTCTGCTTTTTCACGACGTCGTGAGCTGGGCATCATGCGACTCGTCGGAGCATCCAATGCCTTCATTCAGACGCCATTCATCATGGAAGGCGTCTTTGCGGCCCTCGTGGGATCAATCCTGG
>RGVZ01000762.1 GCA_010029825.1 bacterium
CTGCGTATCCGTATTCGGATCCTGCAGGCCAGCCTCTGCCAGCGTCATCTGTTTATTGACGAATCCCGCTTGATCCCCGCACGAAGTCAGGGAAGCCGCCATGATCCACGCACCGAATCTTGATAATCGCCCAAATCTGCGCGCTGACATAAGCCATCTCCTCTAAGACGTCCGTCCGCAACAGCGGCAGACGCGTCAGGGTTATCGGCGTATCGATGGCATCTTTAGGTTTTTTACAAGTCCAGACCGAAAGTGACGCGATTTCAATTACTTGAGGCGATCTGTTGCGGTTGGTTAACGAACAAGGGCTGCGCCGTACGAAACTCTGACCCGATTTCCCCGGAGATGCTTCACCAGGGGCGCGGCTGGCGCGCGGACTGCTTGAATTCCCGTCGTTTTGGACTCGTGTGGTAAAAATCGGCGCCGTTGAGCAGGTCGTAATAGAACGCCTCGGCTTCCTTGCGGCTGGTGAACTCGACAAATGACTCGCGAACTTCCTTGAGTGCCGGAACCGTGTACGTCACGTAAACACGGAAGATCCCGGTAGGCCTCGCCTCGAACGCCACTTTGGTGGCCGTGTAGGAATACGCCGGCCCGTGAAAGGCCATGAGAAGCCACAGGGCGAACGCCAGCACAAACGCCTTTTTTCGCGAATTTTCTTTCATGAGGGTCTCATCGGTCCCGGAAGGCAAGGGCTTTAGACGGGGCCCTTCTGGACCGGAAGGGGCAAATAGGCTACATTCCGGGCTTGTGCGCCTTGTCACATGGCAAAAACCGGGGAACGACATGTCAGAAGCCAACAACGAGACGACTGCCAGTATGAACACAAATGAAACCCCTGCAGTAACCGCGAAAGACCGCAACAATGCGTGGTCTTTTGAGAACTTGCGTTCCCTTGCCTTGATTTTTCTGGCCGTTTTCGCGATCCGCTGGTCAATCGCGTCCCCATATCACGTGCCGACGGCTTCCATGGAACCGACCATCAAGGTCGGCGACCGCCTTCTGGCCTGGAAACTGGC
>RGVZ01000763.1 GCA_010029825.1 bacterium
ACCCCAACAACCGTGACAGGACTTGCGAATGTTTCATCGATTGCGACCGGGGGAGGCCAAACCTGTGCCGTCTTGACGGACAACACGGTCAAATGCTGGGGCCGGAATGACTACGGCCAACTCGGCCACTCAGAGGAATTGAGTGTGCTAGGGAAAAGAGCACCAGCGCATATCCAGTGAACCCCGGTTTGATGGAAACCCGGGAAAAGACGAATTGCTCCGGAAACTCGAAGAGGTTGAAGTTTTCCCCGTCAAGGATTTCTGTACGGCCTTGTTTGGTGGTGAAATCATCTAACCCCGCGGGGATTAACAGACCGCAAACGGCGCGAGGCCACCACCGGTGCCGATGTTGACCAGGGGACCGGCGGCGAATCGCGAGACGCCGCCGCCGCAGAGCGGGGGAGCGCCCGCGTTCAGGAAGACCGACGCGTCGACGAATCCATCGACTTCGATCACGTCGCGTGACGCGGTGATGACCTTGGATCTGTGACGACGCCCGCTGACGCGCTGCTGAATCACCCAGACGCCAGGAGAAGTCGCGATCCACGCCAGAAAATCTTTCGGCGTCACGGAATCATGGACACGCATGAGGGCGCGCAGCCGCGCCTGGGTTGAGTTATCTCCGAGGTCACTTCCCCATTCACTGCCGATGAAGACCGTGTGACCGCCGTATCCCGATGAACTCTTGAAAACATACTGGTCAAAATTTTTCAGGACTTCCGCAGTGTCGCGTTCGCATGGCAAAAGGCGCGTCCACGGTACGCGGTCGTTGATCGCGCGCCGCTGGTCCGCGGAAAGGCCGGCGCTGGCGGCAAGGGCGTCATCGGCGGCGATCCCCGACAGGACGGCGAGAAATCCTTTCACTTCGTAATGCGCGCTGACCGCGTTGAAGAAACGCGCCTTGCGCCAGTCGCGCAGGGACGCGACGATTTCAGGCGCGGCGTCAATCTTGTGCGCGAAAATATGCCGGTAATAAAGATCCGCCGGCTCGGGGGCGAAGGTTTCCGGCGTGACGCGA
>RGVZ01000764.1 GCA_010029825.1 bacterium
ACTCGTTCCGGAACGAGTTCAGTTCCTCTGCGCCCGTTGCCCAGCCCACTGGCTCATCCACGCTTTTCCGAACGCCTCGATGGCCGCCAGCCTGTTGTGGAGTCGGCATCGTAAACGAAGGTTGTCGAAAGTATCCCTGCCACCGGCAGCCACTGGAACCACATGATCATACTCAAGCTTGCGACGCTCGCTGCATCGCGTACCGCTCGCGTCCTTGAAGGTGCACTGACCGCTATCTCGACTCCAAACGAGTGCCTGCACGGAACGCGGTATTGCCGCTCGTTTCCGCTCTACCCGCCCTTCCCCAGGTTCCTCCCCGGGTTCCTCATTGAATGCCGCGACCTCTGCCTGCCTCTCCATTCTCGCCAGCGTTCTCTGGTTCTTCAGTTCAGGATCCGTTTTCGCCTGCATCAGCCGGAGAGCTCGTCCGATCAGCTGTCCTTTACTCTCTCCGGGATGCAGCTCCTCCAACTTGACCAGAGTTTTGTACGTATCGTTGTCTATCGTGACACAGAGTCGAACCGCCGGATTCCCGGCCGTCGAACCCATGACACCCCACACTTCCCCGTTTTCCTCGGCCTCCTCCCCGTCGCCCGACCGGTTTTCTCCGCCGTCACCATCTCCCGCGCCTCCTCCCCGCGCCCCATCTGTCGCCACTCCGACTCGTGCCCCGTCATCAAGAAAATCTCCCTGCCTTTCTCCAATCACGGCATGTGAAACTGGCCCCCGCATGAACTTGACGCAATCATGCGACGGCATCCGCGCCAGCGTGCCCGGGAACCGGATCGCGAGCATCTCCTCGATCTCCGCCTTCGACAACCGTTCTGCCTTTCTCAGCAAGTCATCACAATTATCCTGATTCAAATGAGCCGCCAGTAAACTCGCTCCCGTCAAATGCAGCCTCCCAGTCCTGATCGCCTCAATCAATCCCGGGAACGCCCGCCCTTTTCGCGCCACCGTGATTCGCCGGTACGCGCCCGCTTCCGAGAAATTGAATTTTTCCCGC
>RGVZ01000765.1 GCA_010029825.1 bacterium
TCGACCAGCGCTGGTCGAGGCATTCTTCTGTTCGCTAGCCTGAGTTCGTGTTGGAGCGAGCGTGGAGACGACTAGCAACCGATGTACTTCGGTTGGTAGGTAAGTACGCCGTCCATCCCGTTGTGGTCTTACCGGGCCTGGTTTTGTTGTCGCTCGGAACCGCCTTCGCTGACACCCAAAATCTCAATCGCTACAACGAACAGTGGGTCATCGTCGCGACCCAAGGCTTTGTGGGCGCCTGCATTTGGTTTTTCGCAGTTGGTGTTCTGGTCCATATCGCGTCTGGCTACTGGCGAACGTTGGCCGTGCTGTTTCTCTATGCAACGACGGAACTCGTCCGCACCCTCATTGTGGAGACCGGCGCGCTCAGTCGAGGCATGATCGACCACGTTGAATGGACGTCTCAGGTCCTGACTGCGATTCTGACGGGTCTCACCGTGTATGGCATCGCCTCCCTCGCGGTCAATGACGCCTATGCGTTTCGTGCCACCGTTGCCGACCTCAAAGCGCGGAGTGCTCTTCTGGAAACGACCCTGTCACGCACAGAGCTTGATGCAAACATCGCGCGCCGAGAAATCCTGCGTTCAGCGAAGACCACGATTCGCTCGGCTCTGAAAAAGACGCTGGACGGGGTATCTACCGAAGCCACTGTGCGCGCTCTGCTCGATCTTTCCGACGATGTCGTGCGACCACTGAGCCGGCAGCTTCTCTTCCGTCCTGGATCATCTGCACGTGTTCAACAGTCCCCCGTGAGAACGCAACTCCACTTCTGGGAAGTAGTCAATCTGGCTTCCTCAACGAAACCTTTTCGTGCGGGACCTACAGTCTTTGTGGGCGGAATGCTGGCGTTGGGATCCGCCGTCACTGCTGCGCCCTACGGACTGGGGATTTTGGCCATGCTGGCACTGCTTGTTTTTCCGTATCTTCTTCTCACACTTGCAGATCGATTTCTCACTCAGAAGTTGCGCGAGTGGCCGAGTTTGACTCGATTCGTCACGGT
>RGVZ01000078.1 GCA_010029825.1 bacterium
TTGGTAATCGGGAATCGTGATGCTTGGTCGGGTCCGATGGGATACCGGCCATTTTTTTGGTCAGATCCGTCATATTGCGGTTGAGGTATGGGTATGAAAGTATGTATATAGGTATTATTAAACCAGTATGAAGGCGACTCTCCGGTATTTCTCGAAAAACAGGATTCAAGGTCGTTATGTGGTCGAACTTTCAATCCATGAGGTTGCTGAGTCGAGAAAATATCCCGACGGGATAAAGTACGGGCTGATTTGCAGAGATCTTGGGACTGGAGATTATGTTTTGATGGATAACCACCACCCGAAAGGGCCGCATGTTCATGTGAATGACACTGAGTTCACTTACGATTATGTCAGTGACGACCAGCTGATTGAAGATTTCAAAATGCTAGTGTTGAAGGAGTTGGGGCTGAAATTATGAAAAAGCTGATCGTGTCCATCAAGTCGGCCGGTGAGAGTCTGGGGGATTTCAAGAAGGCGTTGAAAGAAGCGCGCAAGGGCAGGCTTGGGGGCGGACACTTTGAACTGTCGTTTGACAACAAAAGGGAGTTCGATCGGTTCGTCAAGAACCTGGGGATCCTGGCGGCGATTTTGAATCACAGGCCCAAATCGGTTTACGAGTTGGCGAAGATCGTGGACATGGATGTATCGAACTTGAACAAGTTGATTGATTTTTTTGAGGCGGTCGGGGCGATCAGGGTTAAATCATCAACCGTGGCGGGGCGGGCGGTAAAGACGCCCATCGTTGAGTACCAGCAAATTGAGTTTGATTTGAAAGCCGCGTCGTAGTGACGGTACTGATTGTTTTTTGAACTCGTCCCGGGACGAGTTGGGGGGGAAGAGAGGATCCTTCGGGCTGCGCCCTCAGGATGACGGGGGCTGTGTTGCGCCAAGCAACTGATCAGACCATAACTCCGCAAGGAAACTTTGCCAGTGCATTCTTCGGATGCCGTTTGTCGTGATCTCAAACTTATCCTGCGAAACGATGAACAGTGACGGAATGATCTGCTCCTCGGCGAGTTTCTTCAGGCCGTCGAGATCGTCCGGTTGCACTTTATCCGTGGCCTTGAATTCAAACGCGGCTTTGTTCCCGACAATAAGATCCACCTCGTCATCCGATACGGTTCTCCAAAAGAACAGTGGTTCTTTGAGTCTCCGGTAGCTGATGTACGCCTTGACCTCACAAATCAAGTAGTTCTCGAACGCGTCGCCGAACAGGGGCGAATTACGGTCCAGCGTGCGGGTTCCTGTCATGGCGTGGACCACGCCGGCGTCAAACATGTAGAATTTCGCGTGACTGATGGATTTTCGTTTTTTTGACAAACCCCACGGCGGCACCATGGTTCCCATGAACGTATCTTGCAAAATCTGAAAATAGGACCGGACCGTCGGCTGTGAGACACCAAGGTTCTTTGCCAGTTTGTTGAAGTTTATGACTTTCGACCGGGAAAGACCGGCTATTTTTAAAAAGTCGGAGAACGCGACGAGATTGCGCGCGAGCCCCCCGGACATGATTTCCTCTTTTAGATAGGTTGAAACGTACGCATCCAATTCCTCTTCGGGATTCTCTGCGTCGTAAACTGCGGGGAGAGTCCCGTACCTGAGCCTTTTGTCGAGATCGTGATCGAGGATTTCAGGATGACACAGTGGAAAAAGCTCCGCCGTCCAGGCCCTGCCTGCGAGCAGGTTGACGCCTTTGGCCTTCAGGGCGCGCGCGCTGCTGCCCGTCATCAGAAACCTCCAGTCACGGGTTTCGATGAGCCGGTGCACCTCGTTGAGCAGCTCGGGGATTTTTTGAATCTCGTCAATAACAACCGTTGGCGTCTCGTTTTTGAGATGTGAGTCCACATAGTCTTCCAACTGCTCCGGGCGGGCCAGGAACTCGCGATAAACCCTCACGGACAGCAGATCGATGACGACGGTTGCGTCCGTGGTCAACTGGGTACGGATCAGGGCGCTTTTCCCGGTAGCGCGGGGGCCAAACAGGAAAAATGATTTTTTTTTTCAACAAATCGGGTAGTTGTAAAATCCGTTCTCTTGTATTTTTCATTTTTGAAAAGGCCGCTTTGAAAAATAAGGGTTTTTTCAAAGTATACATTTGAGAATTGAATATGTCTTCAGTAACGCTTGTTGTCGGGCGCTCTCAGGATGTCCGGTCCTCAAGGGTTGCGCTACAGGTTGCGCGACAGCGTATCAATCCCCGCGCAGGTCGCCGAGGTATCCTTGTGCGTATAGCGCCTCGGGAGACCGTGGGTTGCCCGGGACCAGTTGTACGACCACGCGTGTTGTGCCCCGGGGGACGTTCATGGAAAATGACCGGACTCCGGTTTCGCGCGGCGCAAAATTCAGTCTATGGGTCTTGCCGCCCTGAATCGACATCCTGCAACTGAAACCCGTTGGCGATTCGGATCGCTCCGCGGGGATCGCCATGATGCCGCATTTGCCGCGGAGTCGTTTGGTGCCAGGTGCCAGTTCGACGATAACCGACTGCTTGTTCAAGAGGGCAACACCCTCGACAGGACGGCCGTCAATTCGCATCGGCGATCCGTCCCACATCCTGTTGACGAAGGGCAGAATACCGCTTCCCTCCGGGTTCAAGACACGCACGCCACCGGGATACGTCGCGAGAAGTGATTCCGCGACTTCAAAGGCCGGTGCGTCGGTGGGGTACGCCGCCGGGGACTCTCCCCTGGTCAAGTAGTGTTTGTAGGCCAGCCACTTGCGCAGCGCCCTGACAGTTCCTGACTCTGGTTCATCCGAGGTGAATTCCCCGTCGGGATTGCCGGTGACGTCCGCGTTGCTGACGCGGAAAGTCTTGTTGGGGGTCCGGAAATCGACGGACTGCGACGCCAAGAGGCCGGGGGATTCATTGGAGACCCAGAGTGGGGCCGTGTCGGGATCAAAAAGGTCGCGTCCGGTCCATGACGGCGGGATCTCCAACCCGGCCAGACTGATGATGGAGGGCGCGACATCGATCTGACTCGTGGCGCGCGACGTCCATGCGGAGGGCACCCTGCCGGGAGGCAGGTCCTTGTGCAGGAAAAAGAGCGGGATCAGGTCGTTACGAAGGGACGGATTGGCCGGCATGTAGCGCCGGTACCAGTGGCTCGGGGAATGGTCCGCGGTGATCACGACAAGAGATCCACGTCGCGTCCAGCCGTCCGAGTCGAGCCTGGCCAGAAAGTTGCCGATCGAACGGTCCGTTGCGTAGAGCGCGCGAAGCATCCTGTCGGCGCCGTGCCATTCATCCGGGAGTTGGTTAAGATCCTGGTCGGCGCCAAAAGGCGGGTGCAAATCCAGAGTCATGATGTGAATGAACTGGGGTCGGTCCGGGGCCGCCGCGATCTTTCTCAAAGCCGTATCAAAAAGCACTTCATCGTGAAGTCCCCATCCCCAGAACCGGGAGGGGGCGAGTCCGCCGGCACTCATTTCGCGGAATCCTTGAGTATCAGCGTACTTGAACAGGCGGGGACCAAGGATGTCCATGTGACCGTAGTCCAGTTCGTCGCCCTGCAGGAAGTGAGTCTCGTAACCGGCCCCGGAGAGGACCGCGGCGAGAGACTGGTGATTGCGCGGGTTCTGGTCGTAGCGCCTGAGCACGGCGCGCGAGAGCAGCGTCGCGTAGAGTCCTTGCTGCGTCGGCATCATCGTTGTTCCGTGGGCGTTGAAGGATACGGCCGATTGCGCGATCCGGTCGAGATTTGGGGTTACCCATGGTGGCATGGTGAAAGTGGGGTGCGGTTGGTTGAACTTGTGGACAAGGTTGCGGGCCAGGGACTCCACGGTGATCAGGATGATTTTCGGCGGGAGCCCGGGCAGGCGTATCGCACCGCGAGGACTGGCCCCGGCGGCCATGGCGATCCGGCTCGACATTGTGTGGCGCCGCGCAGGAAGGCCGACGGACGCTACGAGGTCCAGTTCGGAATCCGTCAATTCCGCGGGAGCGGTAACGACAAGATCCTGACCGGGTTGCTTCACGCCGGGGCGCAACTTTTCGCGCGTGACAATGGCCAGAGCAAGGCACGCGGCGGAGGCCAACACGAGGCCCCACCGACGCAGGTACGGTGCTTTTGCCCTGCGGGTCAGGCGACGCCATGTCAGGATCAAGGCGGCCAACAGGATGAGGCATCCTGCAAGGGCAACACGGTACTCGAACATGCGCAATACGTAGCGGATTTCCCTGAGGCCAAGCAGCTCCGCCGGGACCTCGCGCAAGTGTCGACCGGAGACCAGCCAAACCGCCAGGTCGCCAACCACCATCGCGAATACCGGGATTTCGATCGCAAGTGCCGCGCGCCTGTCTGCCGACGCTGCCAGCCACATGCCGGTGGCGAGGAGAGTGTCGCAGGCGACGTCTGCCATCAGCCACAACGAATGTCCAGGCGCGGCGTGAGCGTTGGAGAACAAGAGTCGCAGCAACAGTGAAACGGTCGTCGCCACGAAGACCGGGTGCGCAAGGGTACGGCCAGGGACATGCCATGCCGAAGTAGGTTTCAAAACTGCCCCTGTTCGTTGGTGGCGGGTGTCTCGCAAGTATCTCGGAGGTTTCGACGGGTCAATACCCGCCGTGGCCCCTGAAAGCCCGGTTATTTCAGCCGTCTGGCCCGACCCCAACCACAATGGATGGGGTCAGTTTTTGGTGAGAAACGGCTCGAGGCGGCCCTTGCCCGCCGGCGGAATGCCGATGACGACCAGATCGCCCGCGGGGATCCGGTAGACCGTGACCCAGGCTTTGGTAACCGTGCCTGCGAAGTTGGCGATGTTGGACACGCACGGACCGACGCGTCCCGTGGCCGGGGTCAGGGCGCAAACCCGGACCGACACTTGCTCGGTGCCAGCGGCGCCACTGGCGCGCGTCAAATCAAATATCGCGCGCGTGGGATCGGTGACGGGCCTGCGGGTCATTGTCCCGTAGAGTGTCTGGACGCTGTCCGCCGCGGCGAATTGCAGCCACCGGGTGATCGACGGGAAGGCCTGGACGGCGCCCTTGGCCGTGCGCCCGCGCAGGCACAGGGTCTTGTATCCGTCCCCCGCGGCGGCGCCCGCGCTGTTGTCGATCGCAAGCGGCACGGTGACAGGCTGGAATGGACTCCACGTCACCGCGGCGGAATCGCATTTCGAGTCCCGGGACGCCAGCAGAGCGAATTGATATTGCGCGACATTGTTGCCGCGCACGGTCCACGTCCATTTCGTCTGGCTGGCGGGCGAAACCGGCAAGGCCCCCGACAAGACAGCGGCGGGATCCTTGGCCGTGGTTTGGATCCACGAGGCCGCGGCCATCGCCGGCTGGATGTTGCCGACGCTGTCTCGCGCCTTGACGCACAAGGTTCTTGGCCCCTGGCCGCCTAGCGGCGTGCTCAGGACTTGAAGCGCTGACATGGGCGGGCTGTAAGCAGCGCCGGCACACCCCGGGTCCACAAGGGGGTACCCATCGTAAGCCGTGTTGACCACGGCCCACTGCCAGGTGGCGATGTCCGCGCCGAGGACGCGGACCGACATGGATGGCACGGACCAGTATCCAGACGGCGCGCCGGTGACGTTATACGCAGGCGGAGTCGTGTCCTTGGACCAGATGAATTTCGTGGGTTCGGCCTGGACGTTTCCTGCTTCGTCCAACATTTGCGCGCACAGGGCATAGCTGCCGTCGTCGGTGGGCAAATCCGCGGTGAATTTCTGGCTGACCGGCACCGGGGGCAGTCCCCTCATGGAGTCCAGGAAACACGAGGTCCCTGGTACGACAGTCGCCCGGTAGGCGCCAGGTTCCGCCGGGTCCATCGTGACCTCGATGGATTTCGCGTTGGAGAATGTCGCGGGCAAACCCCGGCCGAATTTGATCGGCAGCGCGATGGTGTCCTGCCTCCACGTCAAAGTGGCCGGCGGATCCTGTTCGTTGCCGGCGGCATCGATCCCGCGCACGCAAAGAACCTGCGGGCCATCGGCCCCCGGAACGAGCGACAGGTTGACCGGAGTCGCGACCGGCAACACCGCGGACCACGGCGCGATCGACGCGCAGTCGGTGACGGATTTGCCGCGCGCGTAACGGAAACTCACGACGTCCTTGCCGGACACGACGATGGGCGTACCGGGGAATTTTGCCGATACAGGCGGTGTGCCTTGCAGTTCGGCGGGCGCCTGGGTGAAGTCCGAGGTCCACGAGTACGAAACCGGAACGGGCGCCTGGTTGCCGGCAATGTCCCGCGTCAGGACGCAGAGTTTCCACGGACCCTCGGCCGGGACCGATACTTGATGCCCCCCGGGTGACCGGGTGCAGCGCGCGTATGACGTCCACGCGTCCGGGCAGGCGGACGCGCCGGGGACGAGAGTCGCCGCGCATTCGCCGAGATCGCGCGCGCCGTTGATTTGCACGTCAAACACGCGCGCGTTGTTCAAGGCAGGCGGCAGGCCGCCGAGGACCGGTGATGAGTGCGCGTAATCGGCGACCCATTCGTAATAGGTCGCAGGGACCTGGACGCGTCCCGCGCTGTCTTTACCGCGCACGCACAGGACCACTGGAAGTCCGGCGTCATTTGACGGCAGTGGCGCCGGGATCGCGATGCGCGCGCTGTCCGTGATGGCGCGCCATTCAGACCACGCGGCGGCGGGGCCTTCGCACGCGAGTCCCGGACTTTGCCCGGGCGCCATGATCAGGGCCGAACTCCACGCGACCGCCGGGGTCGACGGCGTGACGCGCAGGGTGAACGAGTCGGCGTTGGATCGTCCCGTGGGTTGTCCCGCGGCGGTCACGCGGGCAGCGCCGTTGTCGCGCGTCCATTTTGCCCAGGTCGTCGTGTATCCCGCGTATCCGGGTGCCTCGACGCGGACGCACAGGAATTTGAAGGGCTGGTCATCGAGGGGCGCAAACACCAGGGCGCGCGTCACCGGTGTCTCCGGCGCCGGGACGTCGTAAGTCTCGTCGCGGTAACAGTCGACCGCGACCGGGGCCGCCGACTGCGCGAGGCGGAACGTGTATTTGGAATTCGCCGGAGCGCCGACATTGACATTGAGGCTTGCCGTGTCGGATGGGCTCGCGGGGACTCCGGCCAACGTGACCAGCGAGTCGTTGACCAGAACGGAGATGTCGTCCACCAACCAGCCGCTGAACTCAATCTGCGCGTCGGTCACGAGTTCAAACGCGACTTGCAGCGTGTCATCTCCGGCGGCAACCGCCTCGAATGCCTGCGCGGTCAGGTCGACTGTGCGCAGGTGCCAGGGACGCGTTCCCGTCACGCGCTCGACGCGTTTCCACTGGTCGCCCGAGGGGCCGCGGCGCCGGACCAGGATGTCTCCGAAGTCATAACTGTCCTCGAGGGCATAGGAGGTCATGAATTGCAGGACAAGGCGCTGGACCCCGGCCAGGGGAATTCCGCGGAGCGTCATGCGCCGGGTGGAGTTGCCCGTGTAATTGCCGGGACCGTCGCTGAACACGGGTCCGCGGACCGGGTCGGACTCGATGACCCACGGTGTCGCGCCGGCAAGGTCATCCAGGGCCGTGCCGTCGTAAAATTGCGCGCGGCGGAACGGGATGGGCCTGGCGTCGACAGATGCCGCGGCGACCAGAGGCGACATGTTGCCGCCACGATCGGTGGCCCGCACGGTGACGAAACCGGAGTCCGCGCCAATCGTGGCCGGCAGGTTGGTCGCCGTGAATGAGACGGTGCCTTGCGACCTCGCGAACGTCCCGGCCAGAGGCGCGGCATCTGCCCAGTCTTTTTCGGACGCGACGCGGGAACGGGAAAAACGGATCTCGTGGCCGGGGGCCTCTTGCGAGGCCGGGTTGTCGTTGTCGTCGAGGCCAGGTGTGAACGAGATTTTGGCGGCGATGGCGTCGCGGTCGGTGACGGTGATGTCGCGGGGCGGCGACGGGGCGACCGTGTCAGAAGGGGTTTTCATCGCGTTGAACACGTTCAGCATGCCGCCACTGGCGCACTGGTACTTGTTTTCCGGGATAACGGTGACGCCCTTGATGACGCGCGCGGCGAGGTCCTGGTAAGTCGCGTCCGGAAAGGCGGCCTTCATCAGGGCGAGGGCGCCGGTCACGTGAGGCGTCGCCATCGATGTCCCCGTCATGCGCTCGTAATGGTTGTCGGGCGTTGTCGACAAGACGTCGACGCCGGGAGCCGCGAGGTCAATGGACGTGTAGCCAGAGTTGGCGAATTTGGGCCAGGCGCCTTTGTCGTCCACCGCGGTCACGGCAATGATGTTGTCATAGGGATAGGTGGCTGGTCCGAACATGAGGTTATTCAGCGACTTCCCGGCGTTGCCGGCGGCGCAGGACATGAAGACGCCCTTGTCGCGGGCGGCGATGACGGCTTGCTCGAGAATCCTCGGCGGATCGAACTGGCCGTAACTGTTGTTCGTCAGGGTGATCCCCATTTTGGCGGCATAGTCGAGGGAGGCGATGATCGCGCTGACGGTCCCCATGCCATTCGCGTCAAATGCCTTCAGGGGAACAAGCGAGACATTCCAGTTGATGCCGGCAACGCCTTTGCCGTTGTTGCCGACGGCGCCGATGATCCCGGCCACGTGGGTCCCGTGGCCGTTGTCGTCGAAAGGCCTGTTGTTGTTTGAAAAAAAGTTCCAGCCCTGCCAGTCGTCGACGAGTCCATTGCCGTCATCGTCGACGCCGTTGGTTCTTTTGTCCTGACCGGCGCTGTCGTTACCGGACTCGCCGGGATTCACCCAGCAATTGGCCGTGAGGTCCTCGTGGTTGCAGTCGATCCCGGAGTCGATCGTCGCGACGACAATCGCCTTGTTGCCGGTTGTCAGGTTCCATGCCGGCGTGATCGCGACGTCCTTGCCGCCGTCATCGTTGCGGAAGCTGCGCTGGTCCTTGAACCGGGGATCGTCCGGCACGGCAACGAGAGGAATCAGGTAGTCGGGTTCGACGTCGGCCACGGTGCCCTCGTTTTTCAAAAACGTCAGCGCGGCGGCCAGCCAGATGTCCGCGTCGGCGTCGGCGGAGTTGATGGCGTCCTTGAAATCGATGGTGACGAGTCCGGACGTGTCCAGATAGCGGCGGACGACTCCGCCGGCGGCGCGGACCACGATGCCGGCGCGGGACGAGGCCAGATCCACAATCGGCGCGGGACTCGATGGCGCGCGCAATTTCACGTTCAGGGCATGTGGGGCGTGGGCGGCGGCGAATGCCTGAAGGGGCGATGGCGCGGATTTTTGCGAGGTTTTCGCGGCCGGTCCCTGGCCGGCGATGGCGCGGGTTTTCCGCAGGGTGTCTTGAAACAAGGCCCTGAGTTCATCTTCGGATCGCGTTTCGACCAGGGGGCCCGAGATCAGGGCCGACGCCGGATCGCTGGCGGACGAAACTAAACTGGCGCGGCGCGCGCCGGGTTGCTTGCAGGCAAACGCGAAAACGAAGGCGCTGCTCGCGATGACAAGCACGCGGAAGTTGGCCGGGATTCTTTTGCCGTGCATGTGCGGTCTCCGGAATTGCTCCCGGTGATATCGTCACAAAACAGGTCTACTTGAGAAAGGGCTTGAGCTTGGTTGCGGTTTTTTCAAAGACGGGCAAAAAGCCGTCTTTGATCGCCGGGTACAGTTTGCGCGCCAGGGCCTGGTTGTAGGTATGGGTGGACAGGTTGCGTGCCTCGATGATGTCTTTCCAGACCTCGTTGCCTTCGATCAGCTTGGCTTTCCAGGCCTCCTCAAAAACCACGCGCGGGAACGGGGCTTCGATGCCGTTGGCCTCGAGCACGAGTTTGAGGGTCTTCCAACACAATTCATAGGTGAACTCAAACGACTGGATGATGCCGGCGAAGTCGCGGTTCTCAACGGGCGGAGTGGCGACGGATTCCTGCAGGGCAGCCAGGGCCTTCTCGAAATTTTGAAAGCTTTTTTCAATCTTGGCGCTCATGGATCACCACACCTTCTTTGAGGATCTTTTCTTTCAGGTCGTCGTCGCAAAGGTCCAGCCGTACCAGATCCAACTGGTGCAAGGTCGGTATGCCCTCGCGGACCGCGCCGGTAAATTCACCCCAGGAACCAACTTTGCCGGTGTCCCATTCAACGGCGAAATCGTAGTCGGAACGCTCCGTGCCAGTGTTCTTCGCGCGAGAGCCGAACAGGTATATTCGCCGGATGGCCGGATGGCGCGCGGCGGCCTTGACGACATAATCCACGACTTTGTCACTGTGTTCACGCATATCGAGTCTAGATTAACAGAGTCCGTGGGCGGGGGAAGAGAGGATTCTTCGGCCCTTCGCTACGCTCAGGGCCTCAGAATGACGGGGCGCGTGACAGCACGCGTCATCCTGAGGGCGCAGCCCGAAGGTTCTTGTCTTGACGGGGCGCGTGACAGCACGCGTCGTCCTGAGGGCGCAGCCCGAAGGTTCTTGTCTTGACGGGGCGCGTGACAGCACGCGTCATCCTGAGGGCGCAGCCCGAAGGATCCTGTCTTGACGGGGCGCGTGACAGCACGCGTCATCCTGAGGGCGCAGCCCGAAGGTTCTTGTCTTGACGGGGCGCATGACAGCACGCGTCGTCCTGAGGGCGCAGCCCGAAGGATCCTGTCTCTTGTCGGGGTTCAGAGCTGCTGGACGAGTTCGACGAGGAGGCCGCCGGTCGATTCGGGGTGGATGAAAGCGATGCGGGTGTTGTGCGAACCGCGGCGCGGGGCGTCGTCGATCAAGTGGACGCCGGATTGTTTCATCCAGGCGATGGCGTTTTCGATGTGATCGACTTGCAGGGCAACGTGATGGATGCCGGATCCCTTTTTTGCCAGGAAGGCGGCAATGGGGCCAGGCATCGGGCCGTCGGGCCCAGTCTCGTTCTCGAGGATCTCAAGCATCGGGCGGCCCGTCGGGATGGTTACGGGCGCGCCGGGCGAACTGCCAGTCGCACCTGAATCAATCATGACGGAATCAATCATGACGGTATTGGTCATCTGTTCCTTGACGAGTTCCTCGCCCAAAAAGCCAAGGCCCAGCGCGTTCGTGAAGAACGACCGGGCCTTTGCGGCATCTTTGGGTGCCAGGCCGAGGTGGTTGATTCCAAGGATGCGGAATGAACGACCTGGCTGCTCCGTCATGGTATCAACCCACCGGAATGCTGGCGGCGTCGAGCGCGGACTTGAGTTCTTTCTTCTGGTTCGGCTTCAGGTACTTGCTGTCGTGCAGTTCGGACAGCGCCTCGCGGGCGTTGGAGGTGATGTTCGCGTATTCGTGGTTTTCAAGTTCGTTGAACTTGCGCATCAGTTTGTTGAAGACGACGTCGCGGTCGATGTCAGCGCCGGTCGACCACTTGCCCTTGCGCATGGCGTTGGTGGCGAGGGCGACAATGCGGCTGAAACGCGCGCCATCGGTGCCGGAGCGGCGGGATTTGCCGGTGCGGCCCTTGGCCTTGAGGCGGGCAAGCAGTTCTTCGTAGGTGAACGCGAAATTCGACTCGACTTCTTTCATGCCGAGTGGAGTTTCCTGGACCGAAGTCCACACGATATTGAGAGTGTCACCTGGACGAAGTTGAACCGATGCCATGATTCCTCCTGAAACGTCACACTAAAACTTCACGGCCGCATCCGGTTCCTTTACCAGGCCCGGCATGGCGACGAATAACTAATCTAATGCTTTCTTGCGATTCAGCAAAGCCAGTTGGGAATATTAAATGGCTCTTAGTTTGTCAATCACTGATAAGGTCAAATTTAATAATATTCCACGTGGGAAATGGGCTTGGAGAGGGGTGTTGTGGGAGCCCATATCATGCTGTAATCTTTAATGAATTCATTTTATGGCCTACAGTCCCCCGGGGATTTTCCGATCGACCGCCCATGAAACAGACTTTTACATCACGAATTGCCAGAGCCCGGTGGATCATCCTGGGCGCCATGTTGCCCGTATTTTCGGGATGCACGACCATCCAGAGGGCCAAGTCCCGGTGGATCGAGGAACGCAGTGCGGGCGGACCCCACCGCGGGGACGTCACCCCGGCAAAAAGCCAGTACCCCGGCCCGGCTTCGGCGACTCCCGTCGCGGCGGGCGCCAAAGTCGCCAGCAATGACGGAACAGGGGATGCGGCCAAGTCCGACGCCAAGCCGGACTCCAAGAAACTGCCGGACCGTCCGGCCCCGGAAGTGGTCCAGGCGGGGAACACCTGCGTGCCGCTCAAGTTTACTCCCGGTGCCGATGGCTCCGTCGCGATCGCGCCGCCGTTTTCCAGCGCCGCGGGCAACTACGTCATCACGAAAATATTCCGGACCTGCACGACGCGCGACAACACTCCCGGCATGGAACTGACTTCGCCATGGCTGGCCATGGGAATCCCGTGCTCGGGCGGTGACGGCCGGGTGGACTGGAAGGGGACGAATTACTTGCGCCCGAAACTGGTGCAACTCATCGTAGCCAACGATTGCCCGATGGGTCCGCCTGACTCCCAGAGCCTCAAGGAATTGGCGCACAAGGAATTCGGGATCCCGATGGAATCCCTGGTCGGCGCTTACACACCGTTTATCGTCCAGTTCTGGGAGATTCCGTCTTTGGGCGAGTCGGATGTGGGATTCTCGGTTGATTTACGCGACAACGACGCGCGGACAAAGACCTGGGCCAACATGGTATCAAAGGGCGAGGCGTTGCGGGTTGTCCTGATCGGGCGCGAGAACGCGTGGACCCAGACGGACCAGTTGTACATGGTCGAGGCGGACGTCGTGGTCACCACGAAGAACCGGTTTCGCCTGAAGCGTCGAGGCGGCGCGGACGCGCTGTGAGGCCCTGCGCCCGGCGCGGAACTGTTCCAGCGTGTTTTGAGGAGAGGATCCTTCGCTCCGCTCAGGATGACGATAGCCTTCGGCTCAGGATGACGGGGGGAGAGGATCCTTCGCTCCGCTCAGGATGACGATAGCCTTCGGCTCAGGATGACGGGTGTCGTCATCCTGAGGGCGCAGCCCGAAGGATCCTGTCTTGACCGCGCCGGGCAAATTCTGACCGGCATTTTTCTGCCCATTTTTTGTGATCGCGGCGCTGGCTAGCATGAAAATATCATGACAAGCCAACTCCGCAATTCAATCGTCATCGCGCTAGCGACACTGCTGGCATCGGCCGGGGCTTGGGCGGCGTTCACGCGGCCAGGTCCGGTGAATTCCGCCATGTTCGACGTGCGCGCCATCGACGCGCAAGGGCACCCGGTGGCGGGCGCGGAAGTGTGGATGGAAACCGCGCAAGGTCCCGCGCAACAAGTGGGCGTTACCGACAGCTTTGGCACGTGGCGCCGCAACTTGAAATTGCCGGCGGGGTCGGAGGCCCGGTTCAGTTTCCGCAAGAAACTCCCGCGGAATTTCGCGGTCAATTCCCTTGCATATTCCGCGGGCAAGAAATCGGACGGCGTGGTGCGTGACCTGACCGCGTCGAAATCGTTCCAGATCGGCAAGCCCGGGCAGAAACGCGCGGAGAACCACAAGGGCAGCGTCAAGATGGAGCCAGCGCGGCTTTAGCGCCCTGAGTCACGATCGCAACGCCAAAAAGGTCGCCCGCCCATGAAAACCAACATTGTCATCACCGGCGCCTTGCATGAACGGGCGCTGGCCGCGTTCAAGTCCCACGGCGGCGGGCGCGGGCACGCCATCCATTATCATCCCGACTGCGCGCGTGCCGAGTTGATGACGCTCGTGAAAGACGCGCATGTCCTGGTCACCCGCAGCGAAACCGATGTCGACAAGGAAGTCATCGACGCGGCGCCGCAGTTGCGCGTCATCGCGCGCGCGGCGGTCGGGGTCGGCAACATCGACATCGACTACGCGACGACGCGTGGAATCCTGGTGATCAACTGCCCGGGAAAAAACACCAATTCCGCGGCGGAACTGACCTTGGGACTTCTTCTGGCGATGCTGCGCAACATCCCGCAGGCGCAGGAGACGATCAAAAAAGGCGGGTGGGACCGGCACCGGTTCACGGGACACGAGGCGCGTGGACTGCGCATCGGCATCGTCGGCCTTGGCAACGTCGGCCACCGCGTCGCGAAATTCGCGCATGGACTGGACATGCAGGTGTTCGCGTACGATCCGTACATCGCGCCGCACGTGTTCGAGCGCCACGGGGCGAAACCGTGCGCCAGCCTGCGCGAACTGGCGCAAAACGTGGATGTCCTGACGGTGCATGTTCCGTTGAACCAGGAAACAAAAGGCATGGTCAACGGCGAGATCCTGGACCTGATGCCGCGTGGCGGCCGTGTGTTGAACGCGGCGCGCGGCGGCGTCATTGTCGAGGCGGACTTGTTGAAGCGCCTCGAGTCGGGCCAGATCGCCGGTGCCGGGATCGACACGTGGGAGAAAGAACCGAAACCGCTGGCCGCCCTGGCGCAACATCCGCGCGTCTGGGGGACGCCGCACATCGGCGCGTCAACGGATGAGGCGCAACTGGCCATCGGTGAAACGATTGTCGAGCAGGTGTTCAAGGCGATCGAGGGCGGCGTTGTCGACTACCCGGTCAACCTGCCGGAAGTGGGCGTCATTGACCACGCGCTCTTGCGTAGTTACGCGTTGCTGGCCGAGAAGATCGGCGCGCTCATGGGACAGCTGGTCGATTTCAATCCATCGCGCGTCGAACTCGGATACCGTGGCGATCTGGCGAAACTGGATCACAGCCTCATCCGGCTGAGTTGGTTGAAGGGGTTTGTCTCGCATGTGGTCGATGATTACGTGTCCTTTGTCAACGTGACGGCGCACGTCGAGAAACTCGGGTTGCAAGTCGCCGAGGTCGAGGATTCCGAGGCGCGCAGTTACAAGTCGGCGCTGCGCGTGACGTTGACCGGGGCGGGCGGGAAGTCGCTCATGGTCGGCGGCATTGTGTTTGACGAGAGTTACCTGAGGATCTCGACACTCAATGATTTCCAGTTCGAGACGGATCCCAGTGGAACATTGATCATGGTCGAGAACCACGACAAACCGGGTGTGGTCGGGGACGTCGGGCACTGGTTGGCGTCCAAGGGGATCAACATCGACAGTTAGGCGAAGGATCTTTTCCGATGAGGAAGAGAGGATTCTTCGGGCTGCGCCCTCAGAATGACGGGGGAGAGAGGATTCTTCGGGCTGCGCCCTCAGAATGACGGGGTGGCGTACTCAGAATGACGGGGCGACACGTCATCCTGAGCCGGAGGCGAAGGATCTTTTCCGATGAGGAAGAGAGGATTCTTCGGGCTGCGCCCTCAGAATGACGTGGGAGAGAGGATTCTTCGGGCTGCGCCCTCAGAATGACGGGGCTGCGCCCTCAGAATGACGGGGTGGCGTAGTCAGAATGACGATGTTGTGTAAGAGAGAGAATGGAGCGGGAAAAGGGACTCGAACCCTCGACCTTCGCGATGGCAACGCGACGCTCTAGCCAACTGAGCTACTCCCGCGGTCGAATGCGGAACGGAATATGATTTAAAACCCAATCAGGTGTCAACCATTATGTCTATCTTTGACCTCAGAGACCTAAAGTTGAGATGGACCAAGGCCGTGGCCCGTGGGGCCCAGCCAGTCGCCAAGCCGGTCGTCGAGCCGGTGATGACCCCCGAAGAGGCCGCCGAGACCTGGTTTGGCCGCCTGCGCGAATTGTTCGTCCTGGAATTTGGCCCGGCGCCGTTCGAGCTCGGCAACAGCCGGTACCTGATCGAGTCGGGGATGCTGGATTCCGACCGTCCTTACGTGTACTTGCAGCCCCTCAACCAGCGCGGATTCCTGTTCGAGCGGGCCAGCACCGGGTGGGTCATCGGCCGGGCCGACAAGATTGTGGCCAGCGATACCTTCGTCCGCATGGGCGAGGCGTGGGACGTTGTCAACGTGGTCAACCAGCTTGAGGCGGCCATGCCCAAAGTGGTGTCCCGCCGGTTCGAGGACCAGTCGATGCCCTTCTCGGAATACCGCCGGCGCTTGCTGGAGGCCGTGAGATGCGCCGTCTAGGTTCCTTCCATGCCCCGTTCCTTGCCCTATTCCTGTCCCCTTTCCTTGCGACGGGGATTCTTTTGTGCGCCTGTCCCGTTGCCGAGGCCGGGTTCCTCGTTCAGGCCGGGCCGACCTGGCGTTTCTTCTCGTTCGACCCCAAAACCGACGAGACAACCCCGAATTACGAGGGCTACGGGTTCGAGCTGGCCACCGGATACTCGATCGACCGCAAGTTGGACCTGGCCCTCCTGGCCCAGTACACGCCGGGAAGTCTTGGCGCGGCGCGGTTTTCCAAAGAAGATGCCGGTTTGTCGATGTTTGGTGGCATGCTGGGCGCGACCATCTGGAAACAAGCCTACATGGGGATCTACGGAGGCACGGGGTACTACAACGGATTGCGACGCGAAGGTCCCGACAACATCGTCAAAGGTGTTTTTACCGGTCCTTCCGTCGGCCTGACGATCGGGGGCGTTCTGGGACAGCCCAAGGGCGCGGAAGAGAGCACGGTGCGCCTGCAAGTGTATACGGAACGCGCATGGGTGTCGGGCCGGCAGGCCGCGGACGCGGAAATCGAGAAAAGGGCGATCAGCGCGTTTGGCGTCGGCGTCGTCTGGGCTTACAATGCTTTCAACAAGCAGTCATGGGAAGGCGGCGTCTTCGGCGGATTTTTTGACTGAGGCGGACTCTCGACACAAGGGAACATCATGCAATTTGACATTGTGCACAAACTTCTCGGCATCACGTTGTTCGGCAGCGCGTGGGTCCTGTGGTTGCTGATCGGGCTCAGCATCCTGTCGGTCGCGATCATGATCGAGCGGTTTCTTTACTTCCGGAAGTCAGACCTGGATTTCCCGGAATTCTCGGCGAAACTCGCGAAGGCGCTCCTGGCCGGCGACCCGACGGAAGTGGTCAAGTTGTGCGCGCAGAGCCCGGCCATCGAGAGCCAGGTGGTATTGCGCGGCCTTGAGCACAAGGTTCGCGGCTTGCGCGCCATGGAAGAGAGCATGCTGGCCTATGTGATCAGCGAGCGCCAGAACCT
>RGVZ01000079.1 GCA_010029825.1 bacterium
CTGTTGCTGTTGAACCTCATTTTTCCACCAGGTCAGGTCACCGCCACCGCTGCCACCGAGCATCCGGAGGATGGCATCCCGATCTGCCTGTTGCCGTGATCGTGCCTCCTGTTGAGTTCGGTAGGGATGGAGAGCCTGCTCTCGCAGCAAACCCCGGGTCAGGTCGTCACTCTGGTCAAGCCCGCGTTCTGTGATCAGCCGTGTGATCTCACGATCGATCTGCTGTCTGCTCGGTTCTTTTACCGCCTCCCGTTGCGGGAAAAGCACGTACACGAGGCGTTTTGCCTCCTCAGATCCCAACCGTCCGGCCAAGACCTGGAAAAAATTCGAGGAGGAGAGATCAAACGGAGAAGGCCTGAGGAGATCCCTGAAATTCAGTTCTCCACCCTGCCTCGTAAGCTCCATGAAGCGCGGCCGCCGGCGGGCAAGCCGCGGCTCGTCTCGAAAGATCTCGAGCACGGCTCGATAGAAATTCGCGTCCGGTCGAGGATCCTGGACGGACAGGTCGTAAAGAAAACGCGCCATCAGGTTGGCACGGTCGGTAACAGATGCCATATCCGCGATCCGACCAATAATGTATCGGACGATCTCCAGACGATTCTTCGGATCCAGGCTGAAAAGTTCTCGAGCCGTCGTCAGCAAGATTGTCCTTTTACGGTCATAATCATGAGGATCGTTTTTTTTTTCCTGCTGGTGCGGTTTGAAAGCCTGGTCGATCCGCTGTTGCATGTGCCGCCGGTGGAGCGATCCGCGGTCGATTCCGAACGCGTCTCTCGTCGTCACAGAGAGCCGGCCTCTCTGCCGGAGCCGGAGGTTAGGGAGCGTGGCGGACATGGTGTCCTGCGACGCGTCCCGGATGCCGCGTCTCCGCCTTTCCCGCGGCCGTACGGCGTTCCACTGCTGGGATGGAAAGCCGAGACGGAAATGAAGCCGGCCGTCCGACCGGATGGAAATCAGTTGAACGAGCTCGGCTGCGCGCCGGCTCTGATGCGTCTCGATCCACCGAGCGAGATGCTTGTCCGCTCGACGGATCGCCTGGAGTTTCTGTCGATCCATTTTATATCTTGATTTTTTTTTTTCTGCTGATGACACGCTCCAACCATCCACGTCGCAGATCCCCAGTTTTGGCACAAGACGTGTCGAGGTGACGATCGGTGATCCGCGGACGGTAAGCCTCCGCTGGTGCGAGCGGTTTCCAAAAAATGATAAATAAAGATCCACTCAGTCCGTTGAGTGGCGGCTCCGGTGCTAAACTTTTTTTCTTGTCTCTCGATAAACAGGGATGCGACGCGTCGGACGGATCCGCGGCAAGGTGCTCGTCAACATCTTGGAGGACGGTTGTGAAGAGACCGTTGGTTTCCGCACGCTCGCCTGGAAGGGGACGAATCATTCCAGGCGGGATTTTAAGCGGTTCACGACGCCGACGGGCGTGGTGCTGGAGCGCAGCCGGTGCACGGGCGGAAAGACGGATCCGTGCAAGTGGATGTATTTCCGTAAGGGAGAAAAGGCCAGGACGGCCAGGTACGACCTCGACGACTACTGATCGGGTCGCTCTTTTATTTATGGAATAACGGATCACCATGATGAAAATGGTCTGTTCCATCTGTCTTTCTCCCGTCCGGGAGGAGGCCACCGTCCTCCGCTGCGGCCACGGCTTCCATGCCACCTGCATCCTTACCTGGCTCCGGTATCGGATCACGTGCCCGCTCTGTCGGCGGCCGGTGGCCGTCGTGCCGGATCTGGCAGCGTCCCGGCAGATCGCCCTCGACGCGTTTGGTCTGATGATTGTCCTGATTGTTTGTCTGAACATGTACATCATCCTCCTCCTCTACCTGTGCTGGGTGTTGGAGCGACGGGCGGTCTCTGTCCGGTACGTGCTGAATGACGAGCAGCAGTGGATACTGTTGGAAAAGATCCGATAGTGTAGCGGATTTTTTCATCACGCTTTAGAAAAAAAAGACATGGCTGGATATTATTTTTCTAAGGGCATATCGCTCGATACCATCTTGTATTCTTTAGGCAATACGGGTTCAGCGCCTGTATCCTCTGATATCGGATACCCGGATCTGACCTCGGCTTTCAGCGCCAAGAGCGATAATCTGAGCACGGCTCCATCCACCGGTTATCTATACAACGGACAGGATATCAGCAGTATTTTTGCCGGCAATGGTTATTACATCAGTGCCTCGACCGGCTTTACCACGACGTACACGACTCAGTATACTCTCATGACATTAACGGATACGACTCAGACATTTACGATAACGTTCCCGAACACAAAGACAATCTATATCATCCTTGTAGGCGGCGGGGCATCAGGGATATCAGGGAGCAGCAATTTCATCTCCAATGGTGGTAGCGGTGGTGCTTCGGCCATGACGTCTTTCAGCGCCACTCCGGGAGTTTCGATCGATATAGTTGTGGGTAACGGCGGGGGAGTTTCCACGAACGGGAGCAGCGGAGCCGCATCCGTGGCAACAATCGGAACATCGGTACTCAGCTGCGGTGGAGGTCAGTATTCCGGAGCGGTGCCTCAATCCAGCACGGTCAGCGTATCCGGCAGCCTGTTCCAGAATATCCAGAAATCAATCGGAATACGGGTGGTTCAGGCGCCAACACGACTCAGACCCCGCCAGCACAAGGACAGAGCGGAACAGGATCGGGGATTAGTTTTTCCAATATACCAGCCGAGCTCGGGATCCGATCCTCGTACGGGGGCGGAGCCGCCGGGGCAGGTTATTCCGGTACCAATTCAGCGAATTACAAACAATTTACAGGAAACAGCGGAAGCTACGGTTCGGGTGGTCCCATCGGATTCTTATGGATCGGGAGGCGGTGGGGGAAAGAAAGCCACCACCGCAAGCCCGGGAAACACGAACGGCGGTGTGGGCCGTCAGGGGATCTGCTACCTGTGGTTCCTGACGATACCCTGAAGCCTACTCCGCGGCACGATCGTCGTAAGAAAAATTTTGCGTAAATAAAAGATATGATCCCGTCGCTGCGGCTGCTGGCGGGGAGCCGCGTCCAGCAAAAAGACTGGCAGGCCGCCAGGGCGGCCTGGGTCATGCCGGACAAGGAGGCCATCGAGCACGCCCGCTTCCTCCGGAAGAAAAAAGAGCTCCCCGAGCTCGACCGACTCCTCGAAGAGGTCGCGCACCCGTCCCGTCGCGTCCTGAGCCGCCGAGCCGTCCTGAACCGGCTCGACGCGCTGCTCCGCGAGCCGTTTTTTCTGTCGCGCGTGCCGGTGCCGCGCGTGGCCGCAAAGACACGGGATATGTTTCACGGCCTCCTCCGGGAACAACCGGGCGGGTGCTTCATGGTCGCGCTCACCAGGAACAAACTGGAGTACCGCGTGTTTTTCGTGCGGACGCCCGTGCGGCCGTCCGCCGGACGGTCGTACCCGCCGGATGCCGTGTTCCAGGTCGTCTTTTATGGGGACGACATTGTGGACGTGGAAGAGCTCCGGATCCGCTAAAAAAATGACACACCATCCATCGTGGTGAGCGCCAAAAAAAAAAATGGAGGAGGATTCTTTCTGTCGTAATGTCCGTGTCGTGGCACGGCGCACGCTCCTTTCCTACGACGAGATCCTGGTTTTCCTCGGCACGCTCTATCAAAACCATCGTTCGGTACTCGCGCGAGACAACGAGAGCCTGCACCGTATCGATTCCCTGCTCCACAAACGACAGGAAGAGATCCGGTACGTCTACGAGGCCTGTGCCAATGCCCGATACCACGAGGATCGCGAGCACGGCGAGCCGCTGGATTCCTACATCGAAACCTATTTCGAGCTGGAACGAGCCGGGTGGAGACCATCCATCCGGTGGCCGCTCAGCCCGCGGTTGGATCCGTAAAAAAAAAAAATGAGATTTTTTATGATTTTCATGGCGGGTCACAGAGAGAGCATGAAAACCGAGATCCACGACGGCACGACGTTCCTGATTGGGACGAGCGCGACCGATAATTTCCACGCCTTGGACGCGGCCGAGCCGCACCACCTGTGGTTCCACGTGGCCAATCATTCTTCCTGCCACGTCATTGCCATGAACGAGCCGACGGCTCGCAAGAAAGCGCTCCGCCGCGTCATTACGCGCGGGGCGCTGCTCTGCAAGCAGCACTCGCGGTACAAGAGCGTGCCGAACCTGGAAATCCTCTTTGCACGCGTCCGAGACGTGTCCAAGACGGCCGTGCCAGGCACGGTGCTGACGAGCCGCGCATCCATCATCCGAGTATGAAATAAAAATCAAGAAATAAAGATGAGACAACTGGCTCAGGCGCTCCGGTCTCAAGACATCCAGAAAATCCGTGGGCTCCTCCAGAGCGGGCTCGTAGATGATCGGGGTCGGACGCCGCTGTACAGGTCGGTCTCTGACGGCGATGCCCATGCCGTTGATCTGCTGCTCCGCGCGGGCGCAGATCCGAATCTTGATCAGACGCTGCTCCACACGGCCGTGCTTGGGACGGCAGACACCGAGCTGGTGCCTCTGCTGCTGCGATACGGCGCCGATCCCCGTCTGGTGAACGACGCCGGGGATACCGCGCTGCACGTCGCGGCGGAGCGCGGGAGAGCCGGGGCGGTGAGAGCACTCCTCAACGCGCACTCGGATCCGAACGCAGTGGCCGCTGATGGCATGACGGCTCTACACCGAGCCGCACGCGATGGACACGCGGACGTCATCGCGGCGCTCTCCGCGGCTCCAGGGATCAATCTCGATCGCAGAGATAGATTCTCGCAGACGCCGCTCCACGTGGCCGCGGAGCGAGGACACGACCGTGCGGTAGCCGCGCTCCTGGAAAGCGGTGCCAGATCCTCGCTCCGTCTCTATGGCGACCCACCGCTCCATCTTGCCGTCCGATCACGATCCCCGGATACGGTCTTGGCTCTGCTGCGTGGCGGTGCCGACCCCAGAGCCACGGATCGGCGAGGACGCACGGCACTCCACCTCGCCGCGGTGAACGGCGAGGCGGGGATCGTGTCGCTCCTCCTCGGTCACGGAGGCGACCCGAACGCCGAGGACGAGCGTGGCAATACGGCATTCCATTACGCTACCGCAATCCCGGGAAACGAGGCGGTGGTGGCTGCTTTCCTTGCCTCACCAGACACGGATCTCTATGCGCAGAACACCGACGAGCGCACGCCGTTCGGCACGGCCGTTGATCAGAACGCGACGCGCCTGCTCCAGGCCGGGTACATCCCGCGGCAGGGTGAGTATCCGGCCGATCGCAGGCCGCGCACGGCACACCGTATCCGCGAAACGCTCCGACAGATCCAGAGGGCACACCAGCGCTTTGATCTTCTCCTCCAGACGCGTCCGAAATGCCAGCACTGCCAGGCACCGGCCGTCTTCGGGACGGCAGAGGCTCGTGTCTGCGCCGAGCACCGCCTCCCAGGGATGGTGAATATACAGGAGCTGTCGACACAGCAGAAAGACCAACGGCTCCTGACGATGCCGGTAAAGAGACGCCGAGGAACGGATCCGATCGTGCAGGCGAGAAAATTCATCCCCGGAACGTTCGAGGATGCCGCGGAGAAACGGCAATTCCAGGCATGGCTGCGCCGAGAAGATCACGAGCCGATCCAAGACAGGCCGTTGCTGGCCAGGCGGCTGGATCAGTTCCGGCGGTGGAAGCGCCGGAACACACGTTAGAAATCCTCGCAGAAAAGGAACGACGAGTCGTCGACGTGCCCGACCTGCTGCGAGTACTCGCTGACATCCTGCTCAAAGAAATTCGTCTTGCCGTCGATGCTGATCTTGTCCATGAACGGGAACGGGTTCCGCTCGTTGTAGCTCTTGTGGAAGCCGAACTGCTGGAGGAGCCGGTCGGCGCAGAACCGGATGTACCGCCGCATGAGTTCCGCGTTCATGCCGATGAGGCTGACCGGCAGGCTCTCGCAGATGAACTCCTCCTCGATCATGACCGCCTGGTGCATGATCTTGTGGGCGTCCGTCTCCTCCAGCTTGTTCTTGAGGTGGTGGTAGATGAGGACGGCAAACTCGGTGTGGAGGCTCTCGTCCCGCGCGATCCACTCGTTGCTCTTGCCGAGCGCGTTGATCATGAGGCCGCGCTCTTTCAGCCAGAAGATGGCGCAGAAGCTGCCGCTGAAAAAGAGACCCTCCACGATCCCGAACGCAAAGATGCGCGTCGCGAACGAGTTCTTGTCCTTGTCCATCCAGTGGAGGGCCCACCGCGCTTTCTTCTCGACGCACGGGATCTCCGTGACCGCCCGGAAGAGCCGCTCCTTCCTCACGGCGTCCTTGACGAGCGTGTCGATCATGAGCGAGTAGACCTCGCTGTGGATGTTCTCCATCATGGCCTGGAAGCCGTAGAAGCACCTTGCCTCGGGGAGGGTCACCTCGGAACAAAAGTTCTTGAGCAGGTTCTCGAGGACGATCCCGTCCGAGCCGGCAAAAAAGGCGAGGACGTTCTCGACAAAAAACTTTTCGTCGGGCGTCAGCTTCTCCCAGTCGTCCCGGTCGCCCCCGAAATCCAGCTCCTCCGCCGTCCAGAAAGAATTCTTGTGATTCTTGTACGCCCGCCAAATATCGTGGTACACGATCGGAAAAAGACAGAAACGGTTCGGATCCTCGCGGAGGATCGGCTCGTCCGAAGGGACGACCCTGTTCTCGGGATCGTCGTGCTTGAAAATCATGACCTCGGAGAGGATCCTTGAAAATACCTTGTCGGGCGATGAGACCTCCATTTTTATTGTGGGGGTTTTTTTTTAGACCGTTGCCTAGAATTTTTTTTTCGGGCAAGATACCAAAGATGGAGAACGCGCAGCTCATGCCCAACCATTTCTATCCGGCCGACCGGGCGGTTCACCGCCTGAATGTTGATACGTCGGTTCGCACGGACGTCTCCCCGGATTTTATCCGTGTGCCGGGTGGGTACGCGTCGGCAGATCCTCGTCTGCTGGATTCGGCCAGGGACGAGCGCCTCGTCCTCGATTCGCCGCCGCGCGTATCCTCGGGCACGCAGCCGCAGGCCGATCTGTATGCGACGCCCGGCAACCGTGCGGGCTTCTACCCGGGAGGATACGAGACCATCCGTGGCGGCGACCTTTCCTACTACACGGATCTTGACAGCGACCTCGTGCTCGGGACGCCACCGTACGTCATCCCGGCATACGTGGTGCCCTCGATCCTCCAGGATCCGATGGGCGCGCTCCGGCCGTACTATACGCGCGTCCCGCTGCTGGCGAAAAACACGAACCAGTTCGAGTACTCGTTCGACCAGGATCAGTGCGCGTTCCGGGAGGATCTCATGAACCTCCAGTCGTCCAAGATCAATACGAGTGATTTCAATTATTTCCAGTCGTTCAATAGCCCGGGGCGGTATTTTCCTTCGTACAACCCCGAGGCCTATAACCGGCTGCCGCTCTCGCAGAGAAACGGCGGGACGTAGGCGGCATTCACGCCGGCGGGGAGCGCGTAAGGGACGGGCTTTCGGGACGCAATGACGGCGAGGGCGGCGACATACTGGAGCGCGGTGTTGGGGAACGGTCCGTTGTTCCGCGACAGCCGCGGGTTCGTGTTGGTGACAAAGCCGTAGAGCTCCTGACGCAGGATCTCGGCTTTCAGGGACATCCGTTCTATATTTTGGCTTTTTTTTTTCTTGCCGGATTATAGCAGGAAATGTCCGGACTTTTGCTCGTGAACGCCATCGTTCCTCAGATCTCGCTGCCCACCAAGGGCACGTTCAGCAACAACACCATCCCGTTCGTCCTGAATTATTTCCCGACCCAGCTGACCGGGACGGGTCTCGTCTCCAAGACGGCGCTGGATTACTACCCGCCGCAGTCTTTCACCCAGAACACCCCCCGCGTGAGCCTCTTCTCCCAGCTGCGTCAGTTTTCGGCTTTTATCGGCAAGTAAAACTGATCCGGGAAAGATAAAGAATCGTCTCCATCAAAGATGAGTACGACAGACAGTGAGTACGACAGCGGCACGGATGTCGACGAGATCGACGACGACGCGTGGCTCTACGAGCTGTGGACGGAGTGTCCGCACACGTACTGTATCTGGGTGGACGAGGAGATCGACGACACGGATTACCTTTTCAGCCCGCGATGCCGGTGGTTTCCGCACGCCATGTGCCGCGACGAATGGCACCGACACGACGACGCGATCTAAAGACGAGGTTTTTTTTCTGACAAGGAATAAAAGACGCACAATGAGATTCATGTTTTCTCCGTTTTTCTTGCTGTCGTTCGTGGCCAAGAGCCCGGAGCGGATCGTCCTCGGGCCGGATAACTCGTATCTCAAGTCCCTGGACAGGGTGCGTCACGGGAACGGATACCTGGGCTCGCTGGAGAGCCCGCGGGTCAGGTCGCGTGTCCCGGTGCGCGTCAAGGTGCCGCTGGTGGTGCCGTCGGAGAACTCTCACAACCAGACCTTTGCGTCCTGGTTTACGGATCGGCGAAAAGACGAGACCAAGGCTTCGAAAGAGGGTAATTTCCGGATCGAGCCCACAACGCACAACACGACTTTTGACCGCGTCGGCGGCTACCAGGGCGTCAAGGAGGAGCTCCTCCAGATCATGGACATGCTCAAGAACTCGGCGGTCTACGAGGAGTACGGCGTCCGGCTCCCCAAGGGCATCCTCCTGGAGGGCCCGACCGGGAACGGCAAGACGCTGCTGGCCCGGGCTTTTTCGGGCGAGATCGATTTCCCGCTCATCGCCACCTCTGGTGCCGAGTTTAACGAGAAATATGTCGGGGTCGGCGCGTCGAGGGTGCGCGAGCTGTTTGAGTTTGCCGGTGAGAACTGCCCGTGTATCATCTTTATCGACGAGATCGACGCGCTGGCGCGCAAGCGCCAGGCTCGGGACGACGGCTCGGGCGACGAACGCTGCCAGACACTCAACCAGCTCCTGGTGGCGCTGGACGGATTCCAGGCGCACAACGGGATCATTGTGATGGCCGCGACGAACCGGATCGACATCCTGGATCCGGCCGTGATCCGGCCGGGCCGGATGGACAAGATCATCCACGTGCCGAACCCCGACATGGAGACGCGCCGCGAGATTGTCAACATCCATCGGCTCCGAAAGCCGATCAACGCGACGACGGAAGACATTGTGCGGCTGACGAGCGGTATGAACGGGGCGCAGATCGAGAACATGCTGAACGAGGCCACGCTGACCGCGATCCGCGGCAAGAGCCTCCCCGTGGAACTGAAGCGGCTGGAGGAGACGCGGAACGCCATGATCCTCGGGCAGTCCATCGGTCAGAGGAATCTCTCGGACGAGACGCTCCGTCGGATCGCGATCCACGAGACGGGCCACCTGCTGATGGCACTCGAGTCCGCACATTTTGACCGGCCTTCGAAAGTCACCATCGATTCTTCGGTCTTTAGCTCGCTCGGCTACACGGTGTTTGAGCAGTCCGAGGCCGAGAACGGGTTTTTCCTGCGCGAGTACCTCGTGGATCATCTGAAAGTCTTGCTGGGCGGACGCGTTGCCGAGGAGATCATTTACGGTGCCAGCGTGTCCTCCGGGGCTTTTTCGGATCTGGAGACGGCGTTCGGGGTGGCCAAGAAAATGGTCATGGAGTACGGCATGGGCACGCACATCATCTACCCGCACTTCAGCGAGACGTACCGGAAAGAGATCGACCAGCAGATCCACCGCCTGATTGTCTCGGCCTACAAGGAGACCCAGCGGATCATGCTGAACAACAAAGAGCGCCTGCTCGGGCTCGCCACGCTCCTGCTCGACAAGAAGACGCTCTACCCCGCAGATTTTGCTGAAAAATTGAATCCGGTCGTGAGCGGAGCCGAGGAACCGCAAATACTATGATACGATCATGGCTCTCTCTTTTCGGCGCGGCATGGCTGGCCGCCGACGCTCGTGCCCTCGGCCTCGGCGGCGCGAGCGTCGGCGTGGCCTGCCACCCAGCCATGGTCGCGCAGGGCGTGCCGTTCAACGTCTCGGTGTGGTATGTCCTGGATCGTCCCCGGCCCGTCGACGTCCACCTGGATGCCGTCGGAGCCGTCACAAAAGAGTGGTTCGGCGGGACACGGTTCTCGACGAACTGGTCGCGAGCCAACCTCACGCTGACCATGATCCTGGAGCGCGGCGGCGATCCCATCCTCTGGAAGGTGTTTGTGACGCCCTACATGGAACCGTTCCCGAACATGCTCGGCGAGTCCGGTTTCCTGGCCGTGGTGGGCGACCGCGTCGTCGGCGACTGTCCCTACGTGGCACCGAGGGGCACGATCGAGCCCGGTCGCGGCGACTACGTCGTTCTGGAAAACGCGAACGACCCACCGGTGTGGACGACCGGGACGACCCGGCTCGTCCGTGCGTCTTTCGGACTCGTAAACACAACCGGGGCCGAGGTGATTGCGACGCTCGCGCACGCGTTCACCGAGGAGGTCATTACAACCAACAAGACGCGCGTGAGCGGAGCGTCCGGGGAAGCGGCCGTATCGCTCGCGGTGCCGCCTCGGCCGTTTGGACGGGAGGACGACGTGTACCTGGTCGTCCTCCTCGTTGCGCCGGGCGGGGGCTGGCCGGATCGGCTGGCTCAGGACAGGACCTATCGCGTCCGGTTCTGTCCGTGAGACATCCGTGGCTTTTTTTTTTTCATTGAAAAAAAAATAGTCGTCACAAGGATCAAAATGAATATCGTTGATACGACCTCTTACGTCCGGAGCAGGGGCGGGTATTCCACGCTCGCCGAGGTCTCGCGGCTGAATTCCTGTTATACCAATGGCTCGCCGGCACCACCGGCCTGCCCGGATCCGCCGGTCGCACCCGAGCCCGCCGGGATCGGCGCGCTGAACGCGGATCCAAACAACCCGCTGAACTGTCTCCCCGCCGCAACGGGCTGACGGCTCAGGATCGATCCAGCAGCTCTTCGTCGTAGTCCTCGCTTTCCAGGGCATCGGCAAACAGGTTCCGTGCAAGGATCGCGTCAAAATCCCTGCAGCAGAAAAGATCGATAAAACACTCCGCCTCCGCCCAGAACGTGTGGATAGCGCAGTGTGATTCCGCGAGCAGGTAGATCATGGTGGCGCCAGACGGCTGGAACTGGTGGTCGAGCGTGCCCACCACCGTGACGCCAAGCAGGGTCATGATGTCGTCCGAGACCGAGCGGAGCCGCTCGGCGCTCTTGAGCGCTTCCGTGTTGCGGCATCCTCGGAGTCGCAGGATCAGGTGTTTCATCTCTTTGTTTCCTTTTCGGACGAGATGGCTGAAAAACCGTTCATTTTTATGTTTGGTATGTGTAGAAAGATAGATCGATGCCTTGCGGTTGTCAGCGATCCAGGGTGAGGAGCTCTCCGTACCAGAACACCGTCTTCCGGTCGGGCATCGCGTGGGTGAGCGGCGGCCACGCGGCCGAGCTCTACCTCCACCCGCTGTGGGAGCAGCAGAACTACGTCCTGATCCACGATTCCGGCGTGTTCAGCCCGTCGCGCACCTACCCGGCCGTGCGGCGCACTTCCGTGGATGCCGCCCTGGTCCATCAGGACGGCCGGGTGCTGGAGCGGGACAACGCGGCCATGTACTGCCTGGTTCCACATGCCCGGATCGTCCATCCCGACCACGTGCCCGCCGACAAGACGGTCGAGTCCGTGGACGCCGCCTCCTGCGGCGACCTCCTCCCGCACGGGCGCGTCTTTGTCAGCCCGTCGAAGCGGCTCCCCATGAGCCGCGTGAGTTTTTACAAAAACTGATCCAGAGCAATCCTTGGTTCTGTCCTGATCAGACACACAGAGCACTGATTTTTTTTCTATTGTCTAACAGGAAAGATGGTCAAGAACGTACACGGCGGAAACAAGAGCAAGCGCGGCAAGCGATCCGCGTATTCAGCGGATTCGAAGCGTGCGCTCCAGTTCAAGGAAGACATGCAGGAGTACGGCGTCGTCGAGAAGATGCTCGGCGACATGCGGTGCTCCGTCCTGTGCTCGGACTCGACGGTCCGCGTCTGCCACATCCGCGGGAAATTCAAACGCCGGGTTTGGATTAACATGGGCGACACGGTTCTGATCTCGCTCCGGGAGTTCGAGGACGGGAAAGCCGACGTCATCCACAAGTACAACGCGATCGAGGCGGAGCTGCTCAAGGCACACGGCGAGTTCGATCCCGCGAGGCTCGTCCGTTCGGACGGAACCCGTGCCATGGATCTGGATAACCTGCTTGTCGAGGAGCACGAACCGGACTCGACCGAAATCGACCTCTCCATGATCTGAGCGGCTTTTCTTTTGTGCTCACAAAAAAAAGATGCCCGCAATAAAACCGGATGAATCATCTGCGCGGCCTCCAAAATATGGGAAACACCTGTTCTTTCAATGCCGTACTCCAGCTGTTCCTGCGGTGCGACGCCGCCGTCCGGATCATCCGTGAGCGGGCGGATCGGTCCGATCCCTTTTTTCTCTTTCTCGAGGCCTACGAGGACAAGACACGGCCGTGCGACGCGACGGTCATCCTCGCCATGTTCCATGCGAGGGGACTGTTTCTCGAGAGGGCTCAGCACGACGCGCACGAGATTTTCTTGTTCCTCCTTGACGTGTTTTTTGAGAAATACGGATCAATCCGAGACATGTTTCTCGTCCGCACCAAGACGTGCTTCCGTCCCTCCGAAATAAGGCATGAGGAAAACACGATCCTTACACTCCCCTGGTCCAAGTCTTTTGACGAGTCGGTGAGCCTTTTTGAGACGCAGAGTCGTGTGGATGGCTGGTTCGACGGAAAGAAATTGAGCATCGATGTGGAGACGCGCGTCTCTGGCTGGCCGGCATACCTCGTCGTCCACCTCAGCCGGTACGACGCCCGCATGAACAAGATCACGGAGCCCATCGACGTGCCCGTCGCTTTCCGTGACTACGTCTTTGTGGGTGCCATCGTCCATCACGGGACGCTCCAGTACGGCCACTACACGAGCATCATCCGTGGTGAAAACCGGATTTTTGTGTGCGACGACGACAACGTCCGCTGCGCGGAGCACGAGCCGCTGGCCAAGATCGTGGATCAGGCCTACCTGTTGCTGTACAGGAAAAATAATGTTGACCATCTGTAGATTTCTCACCATGGATGCCATCTTTGCGGCGGTGGAAAGTGCTTTTCCTGATCTTTCCGTGATCCTCCATCGGATCTTCCGGGAGGAGCGCTCCGATCTCCTGGTTGTCCTCATGGCTCGTATCATCGGTGTCCTCGAAACCGATCATGCCCTCGGTGCCCACATCGATTACCAGAACGGCTCGGAGCTCCTTCCTGGATTCCTTTCTTACGGTGCCCAGAAAGAGGATATCACTGTGTCTCTGCCCGAGGCCATCGAGCTCTGCAGCTACGAGCTCTGGAAAATCTGGAGGAATAACCTCCTCGACCGCGCCCTCGCCCGTCGCCGCCGCTCTAGGTTTTCCGGAGCTCTCTTTCCTCCAGCTGTTTCTCCAGATGGAGATCCACAAAATCCTTGATGATGGCGACCAGCCTCGGCGGGAAATTCGACATGTCGAATCTCAGGCTGTTCTTGTTCCACTTGCCCTTGTACGGGAGGAGCTCCGTATCCCTTTTGTCCTCCAGGATGGAGTAATACTGGATGATTACGTAGATGAGTGTGAGACCCTCATCGTCCATGCCGGCAATCTTGCCGTGCAGCACGCCGACCTGCTCGGCCGACAGCTCCTGATCCGATTTCACCCGCTGGAGCAGCGTGTGGAAAAGAGGGAAATCGCTAAACATTTTTTTTATCCGGCATGATTCTGAATCCTAAGATCAATTTTGAAAAATAGGCTACGATAAATGTTTTTTGTCATCCCCGTCATGATCATCCTTGTGTGTGCCGTGCTGCTCGCTCTGCGGTGGACCTGGCGTCCCGTCCCGGTCTCGCACACCATTGTGATTGGTGGTTGTGTGAGCCGGTGCGAGCCTTTCCTGGATCGGGTCATGACAAACATCCTCGAGATGACTGCTCATTATACCGATTTCTTTATCGTCCTGGTGGTGGCGCCCGGTGGTGACGACACGCGGGTGCTCGAGCCGTGGCGTGCTCGCGTGGGCGATCGCCTCCTCCTCCTGTTGATGGAGAAAGGAGATCTCCCGGAACCGAAAGGCTTTACGAGGACCAGAAACCTGGCGGCTGCCAGGAACGAGGTTCTGTGCCACATCCGCAGGCTCTACCGCAGGCGGCGCTTCGAGCACTTTGTCATGATGGACATGGACAACGTCTGTGCGGGAAACATCCGCCTGGAGGCTTTTCACTCCGTCATGCGCATGGCCGCGCACTGGGACGCCGTCTCTTTTAATAAGGACGACTACTACGACCTCTGGGCACTGTCTTTTGATCCTTTTTTCCTCAGCCTGTACCATTTCCAGCCGCCCGACAAGACCCGGATCAAGAAAGAGATCACGGCTCGTCTGGCGGGCACGACAACGTGTCTGCTCCCGGTTCTCTCCGCGTTCAACGGGTTTGCCGTCTATCGGGCCTCAATGTTCCTCCGCAGCCGGTACGAATGGGACATCCGTAAGAGCATGCGCTTCCTGAGCCAAGACGATCTCGCCAGGAACTCGCGCGCCAACGGCGGCGCTCCGCTCCGCATGTTTACGCTTCACGACTGTGAGCACCGGTATTTCCATTTCCACGCCCATTTCCGGCTCGGTGCCAGGATCTTTGTCTCGCCCATGATCCTGTTCTAGATCGCGGGGAGGATGTTGACCACCTCCGGATCTTTTTTCAGCACGATATTATCGCTATTGAACGGCGGCTCCCACTGCGTCACGTCGCTCCTGCGGTGTCGGGAAGAGTCTGCCCTTGAATGTTTTGTAGGATTTTTTCTTGGATGTCTTTTTTGATGGAGTGGCTTCGGAGACCGTTGAGACGGGTTCTGGTTGATGGAGAACCACGATTTTCCCATTGGAGTATTGAGAGAAGAGTCGTTCAAACAGGTCAAAACCGAATCGACACAATCGATCTTTGTGGGTAACCACAATTTCTCCGAGATGACCCTTGATTGCGGAGTCCACATCGATCAGTCCGAGCGCTCGCGGACTTTGAAAATGAGCGTGGTGTCTTTAGGACTGTGTCCATCGGTCTACACCCAGAAATAGTCTGTACTTTTCGTAGTACACTTCTCCGTCGTAACGGCAAACAGGTTTTTGAGCAATTCTTTCCGGGACATGGTCTGTTGCTCCTGACGGGCGACTCGGAGGCTGGCCGCCTCCGAGACATGGTATTTTCCAAGCGGCTATCCTTTCCGGGATGATCGTTTCTGTTCGTAGCGCATCTGTTCCAGCCATCGAGCCCGTCTCTGGGGTGCCGCATGTTGTATATCCAGCATGTGTTTTTGGCACCACTCTCTGAACCTATTTCTCTCTTGGCGTCGAGGGATGCTCGGTGCGGTGTAGCTCATGAGCTGCCCGAATAAATCTGGGGTCATGGTTCCGATATCGCGAGCAACAGTATGTTCCTGTTTTTGTTGCCCTTGTTGGAGTTGCTCGCTCTGCCGTATCAACATCCGGAACCGCTGTTGCGCCTGCCGGATCTCTCGGATCCGAGCATTGGCATCGGCGGGCGTCCCAAAATACTCTCCGGGCAGGGGGATGTACAAATACTCTCCGGGCAGGGGGATGTACCCGTGCTCGAGGAAAATGCGCTGGATGTTGTTTTTCCCTATGGCTTTCCGGAATGCCGTATGTCCGTCTTGGTCTCGGAGGTACGGGTCGGCTCCGCTTTCGAGCAGCAAGCGGATGCTCTCCTCCGGGTCGGGCGATGTCGTCGCCTCGTGGAGCGGCGTCCGGCCGGTATCGTCCTGAGCGTCCGGATCTGCTCCACGCTCCAGCAGCAGGCGGATGTTATCCGGCTTGCTGTGGATCACCGCCTCGTGGAGCGGCGTTCGGCCGGTATCGCTTCGAGCGTCCGGATTGGCTCCACGCTCCAGCAGCAGGCGGATATTATCCCGATTATTGTGTATCGCCGCCTCGTGGAGCGGCGTTCGGTCGGTATTGCTCTGAGCGTTCGGATCGGCTCCCCGATCGAGCAGCTCCCGCAGGATGTCCGTATTTTGTTGAGTAACCGCATAATGGAGCGGCCTATGATTGCGTACATCTCCAGCCTCGATGTTGGCGCCGCGTCCGAGGAGGAGGCGGATGGTCTCCACGCCGCCGCCATACCCTCCGATGCTGATGTGGAGCGGAGTTGTCTCCTGAGACTCCAGAAAATGATGGTTGACGTCCGCTTCGTACTCTAACGAGAGCAGGATCATGTCGTTGCTCCAGCTGTACGCCGCCAAGCGGAGCGTGTCGTTCGCAAGATGGGGATTCCTCCTGAGGATGATACGAGCCGGTTCCACCGAATTCAATAGCGCCGCGAGCTGGAGCGGCGTCCTCTGGTAGTCATCTCGGAGATACAGATCGGCGCCGGCGTCCAAGAGGAGACGAACGGCTTCGCTCGAACGAAGGACTGCTCTATGCAGCGGCGTCTGGTTTCCTGATAACCGCTCGTTGGGATCACGACCATTCTCCAAGAGCCGGCGGACGGCTTGGCTGTCTTGCCAGTCGATTGTCGTCCACGTCTGTCGTTGTCGTTTTTTCTGTTGCTGCATTTTATCTCTTGGACTAAAAAAAAACGCAGAATCATATCGGATTTCTGAACTGAAAAACGAGACGATTGGTGAGTTTCGTTTTGTATCTCGAGATACAA
>RGVZ01000080.1 GCA_010029825.1 bacterium
CTGAGCCGAAGGCGAAGAATCCTCTCCCTCCGTCATTCTGAGCCGAAGGCGAAGAATCCTCTCCCCCCGTCATTCTGAGCCGAAGGCGAAGAATCCTCTCCCTCCGTCATTCTGAGCCGAAGGCGAAGAATCCTCTCCCCCCGTCATTCTGAGGGCGAAGCCCGAAGAATCCTCTCTTACGGCAACTGGATCTTTGGCTTCCTGGCCGCCTTGTAGAGGACCACCGTGTGGCCAATGGTTTGAACGGTTACGGCTCCGCAGGCACTTTCGATTTCCGCGACCAGTCCCTGGAAGGTTGCCTGATCATCGCACGCGACTTTGATCTTGATGAGTTCATGGTCCGCGAGGCATCGGCTTATCTCCTTCACGCCGGCCTCAGTGACGCCATTTTGCCCGACCTGCACGACCGGCTTCAGGTCGTGGGCCAGTCCGCGCAGAAACTTGCTTTGCTTTCCGGTCAACTCAGCCACTTTTGCGGCTCCTAGAATTGCGTGATGCGGACATTGACGCCCGTCCCCGAATCGGCGGCAGGCTCAACATGCGCGTGTTTATACCGCGGCGTGGACCACCACGGGCCTTCCAGCTGGATCCCATACCGGATGCCCAGCTTGTGCAACTGCGTCAACATGCGCCACATGCGCGAAACCGCGTACTGCAACATTTCAGCGCCCTGCGCCCAGTCGTCGCCCGCGATCACCATGCCGTCACCAGTCGCCGCGGCAACAACCGCCGACGCCATCTGTTGGCGCAATTTCTCGTCGGCCTCCAAAATCCCCGGCTTGCCCTCGCGATAAAGATTCAGTGGCAAAACGGGTTGGTGCTTCACCGCGCCCGCGCGGACCGCTTCATCGCGCGCGGCCCAGTTGAGCATGCTGCCATAAACCGTGTCGAGACCGATCAAGAACCGCACCGAGGCATCCACGAGACCACCCTTGTGCATGATCGTCTCGCCCATGGCGCGCAGGAAATCGTCTCCCGCGTCCCCGGCCAGCCCCGGCGCAGCGGAATCCATGTTGGCACCAACGAGACACGCGAACAGGACGGCACGGGCGCCCGGCGCCATCGCGCCCGCCGCGATACCGCGGATCCTGTCACCATTCCGGCGCAACCACTGCGCGTCGATCCAGCCATCACGCTGCGCGGTGTCCTCGCCCTCGCCGGCCGAAACTTGCACGTCCGCCGTGTAAAGTTTCCCCGGCAGGCCATGGGTCATCACGCGCAAATACTTCACCGGCCCGTGATCGCGCGCGTGATCCGCCAACTTGCGCAGGAATTCCTCGCGCGAGTGATAATCGTAAATGAAATAATTCTTGCCGTATTTTTCCATCTCGACGCGATGCGCGTCGATCGCGCGCGCACCGGCATAGAGCATGTCGGCCTCATCGAACCCGATGAACGACACGGCCGTCTCACCCGCCGCGAGTTCTGGATATTCCTGCTGCTTGCGGTTGTGCGCGAAGTAACCGAAATCCGTTCCCGCGTAAAAATACATCATCGCCTCGCTGGCGATGACATAATCGTAGGCCAGATAACCTGCCGCCGGCAGAACCGAGACCACGCCAGCCAGTGGCGCGCCGAGGACGGGGGCAAGGCCTTGATACGCGTCGATCGCCGCCTTGTGCGGAAAAACCATGTTCCGGAGGCGTTTCAGAAAAATCGTCACTGGATTGCTGGCCGCGACGACTTGCGTGTGATGATCGCCCCCCAGGGCCTGGCCGCGACGGTACTCACCCCACTCCACGATTCCGAGCAGGAACGCCTGGGCGAAATGTCCGATCGCCTGACGACGGACCTCCGCCGCCGATGATTGATACCCTTGCAGCCTCAATGTCGCGGCAATGTGATCGGCGAACGCCAACTGATACGCGCCGAACGCAGTATGTCCCACGACCGCGAAACGCCCCGCCTCATGCATCCAACCAGCGACTGAATTGCGCCCGGTCTGCAATGCCCGCCCGAACCACGTTTGCGCGTCAACCGGGCCCGGGACAGGGCGCGGCAACAGCATCACAATCGTCAACGCGTCCAGCGCCGAGGCCGGGTTGACGAGGCTCTTCACACCCTGCTGGACAAAACGGTCCGCGATATTCATCGACGAGGTCACAACCAGGGTCGCCTTCCCGGCAACCTGCAGCCCGACCACGATCGCGTTCACAGTCACCGGCATCGCCGCGCCGGACGCCCCCCACGTGAACGGCACTGAGATCGCCTCGCCAAGAAGCAGGGCCGATTGCGCGTAAACCACCGCCATGCGACGGTTCACGAAAGCGCGCACCCAGTTCTCGGAATTCTGGTCCTCGATGATGCCATGGACCTCATGCAGGTCTTCCATGCGCAAGACCATCACACCTGGTTGCCACATGCGCGCGACCGCGCCCGCAAACACCGAGGCAAGGCGACCAGATGTCCTTGATTTCGCCGCGGCGGCCTCCAGAGTCCATGTCGCGAGCAACCTGAACTGGTCCCTGGCCTTCCAGGCCTGAACCAGTTCGTCCGGACTGGTCGTACGACGCGCCCTGAAAGCCGCACCGTCAAGGACCAACTCAACCTGACGCAGTGCCGCGAGCGCCCCGGCCGTGAACCCGATCATCGACCGGTCAATCAAGCCGCTTGACTGCTCGACACTCTTGCGGACTTCCGGAATTGCCAACCGGATGGCCTGCGCTGTCTCGTAAATCTCGGAACGCATCTGGTCAGGAGCCAACTCGACCAGAGACTCCGCCTCCCGCGCGTTGACGCCTTCGCGACGCATCGCCGCATGCCAGATTTCAACGGCCTCCGCCGGCGTCTGCGCCTGCGGGGAGACCCTGCGAACAACGGACATCAAACGGCTGTCGAACCCGGTGGTCCATGTGGAAATTTCCTCTCGCTGCTCCTGCCCGCGCAGGCCGGCGGCTTCAACCATGTTTGACTTCGCGTTCGCTTCCGCGAAAAGGCTGTCTGATTCCCGCGCTTCCGCGTCGAATTTGCCCTGGTTTCGGCGAGAAAAGGTCTTCAGGCGCACGGCGACACTGGCCGCCATGTCCCGGCGGGCAGTCACGGCGCCGAGTTTCGCGATCTCATCGACCTGACCCGCCACACGCGCGGCGCTTTCCTGCAAACCTGGCCCCGGTTCTCCGCCAGGTGCTGCCGAACGGGCGAATTCGACCACAGCGCCACGCGCCTCGGTGACCCGGAGTTTCGCCAACGGGGTATCCAGCAATCGCGATGCCTCGGCCACTTGCAGCATCGAATTCGCGGCGAAAAAGGCCGCGGCCGCGTGGGCCGGCTGCGCGCCCGCCTGATTGAGGAGCCTGGTCAACGCGTCGACTTCCTGGCGCCCGGCAAGATCGCGGACCCAGAGGTTTTGCAAAGAGGCCCGCAACTCCGACTGGATCGCGTCACTTTTCAGCGCGCCGCGAACCATGCAATCGGCCATGGCCGCCATCGCGCCAGGATCGAATTCATTGCCGGCCGGTAAACCGCCAGAGGCTTTGTTGCGCCCGACATCGTCCAGGATTCGCTCGAACGCGGGACAGGAGTCCGTGTCATCCAGTTCGGTTGCGCGTGGTCCTGCGCCTGCGGCCGCGACAGCCGGAACGGCCAGTGCCGGGACAGACAGAAGCACCACGATGGACCGAACGCCAATGGCGGGCAGTTTCCGGGCAAGGCTCATGACTGGGTTCGTGATCACGATCCGGCCTCCTATCCTTGATCAAGGTTGGGATTAAGACTCGAAACCGTTTAGCCCACGGGGGTGGCCTTGGCAATTCGATTCAAGGTGAAAATCACCCCGATCACCGCGACCCACAAGCCATTGGAGACGCCGAGGTGAACCAGCTGCAGCCAGTGAGGCGCCATTAAAAGCCAGTTCAGGACACCGATCGTCACCTGGCAAATCAGTAAAAACCGCGAGACCATCGCCAATTGAGACAATAATCCACTGTTATGATTGAGTTTTTCGATGCCTTCGAGCACCCACCACAAAGTCACCGCCGTACCGATGGCGAGAACCGGGTGCAGAACCCGCAAACGCACGAGAAAGTGCGCCGTCGGTGACAAATCCTCGACCATGCCAGAAACCAGGTCCTTGGCCGGGAACAGGGTGTCGCCCAGAGCCACAATCGCTCCCGACGCCGCGACCATCAAAAGCAGCCCCGCCACCATCCGGACCCGGGACTGCATGGCGACCGCTGCGGAAGACCCCAGGACGGCCCCCTCGCGGACCGTCAAAAGGAGCGCGGTCCAGGTCAGGGCCGCGACCAGGAACATCGTATTGACCAGGTGCAGGGCAATGACCACCGCGCGCGCCGCGGACGAATCTCCGGCGACAAGGTGCTGCAATACGAGAATGGCACCCACGGCCGCCTCACCCAGGATGAACACAAACGACCACCCGGCTGCGCGGCGCAGATCCGAACCCTTGACACTGGACCTCCGGGCCCAGAAAAAAAGTCCTGCGACCAGCAACAGGGAAAGGCCGCTGGTGATGCGGTGGGAGAACTCGACCAGGGTCTTCGCCGATGGCGCCGTCGGCAGCACCTCACCGTTGCAAAGGGGCCAATGACTGCCGCATCCGGCACCAGATCCGGACGCCCTCACAAACGCGCCCCAGACAATCACGAACACAATGTAAACAAGGCATAGCCACGCGAAGGTTGCCAATTTACGGGATGTTGCCATGGTGGCGATGGATCTGGAGGCCATGTCTGCCGGTAACCTTTCTGGAATTTCACGTCCGTAAATGCGCGCGCGGACCCGCGTCTCTGGCGAAATCACTTGCGACATCAGATAATCGATGGAGCCACCGTTGATCAACGCCTAAAGGGATCCCAAGAGGACAGGGCCGCCATGAAGAACTTGATCTTACCGGCCGTCTTGATGGCCATCGCGCAGATCACGCAATCTTGCGCGATCGAACCCGCCCGCAAAGCCAGCGCATCGAATAACTCCCTGCGCGATGTGATTGTCGCGCCAGCCGCCCTCAATCAGGCCGTGATCGTCGCCAGGTCGGGAAATGGCAACCGGGACGCGAACGCCCCGGATGGACCGTGGGTCCGTTTTGACGTTCAAGGGATGAAGTCCGCCCTGGAAAACTGCGCCGAGAGATTTCAAGTGCGCGTCGTCGCGCCTGAGAGCGGCGCGATGGTCAGCGAGACCATCCAAAGGGCTGCCACTCGTACGGCACGCGACGGAACGTTGCTTGTGTTGTTTGCAGGGTACGCCAACGAACGTGGTGAGATCGCCATGGATGACGGCAGCGCGTTCACCTGGGCATCGATGATCCTGGCGGTCCGCCCGACCCCGGGATTCAAGCGCCTGATCACCGTGGTATCAGCGAGTCTCGAAGCGAAATGGATGGACGAAACCGCTGCCATGGACCCGGCAAGGACTTTCCCCGAGTCGATCATCGCGACCAGCGTCCCGCGCATGTTCGCCCCCGAGGGCGAAGACTCGATCGACCGGGATGGCGCCATCGATGAGATGAACGAGGGGTTGCTTCACCCTGCCGCGACTAGAATGCTCACAACCTTTCGCGCGGCTCTCGATCCCGGTTCCTCGAACCGTCAACGGCCAGGCGCCCTGGCCGGGGAACAGGGAATCCTGGCGGCGCTTTGGCGGATGAAGGAAAACCACGAACTGCTCTACGGGCCGGGGCCAGTGTTCAGTTCAACGCGCTGATTACCCGGGGCCGCGCGCGCAAAAAATCCAGTTTCCGGCACCGTAAAGTCGCATCCTGTCAGGACAACGGAACTTGTGGTTTCCCCAGACAAAAACGGGGCGTGACTTGTATTCGCGCCAGACGGCGCGCAGCCCGTCGCGGTCGACTTGGGACAACTCCTCGAGCCCGGGACTGCACATCACGGAATCCGCGTTGACGCCCTCGCACTTCCACAACCCCTCGACGTAACTGTCGCCGAGTCCGAGAGCGTGCCCCGTCTCGTGCAACAAGGATGGATAGTCGCCGGGCGCGCCCAGATTGATCACCGGATACGGCGCGGGAAACGTGTGCGCGCGGGATGTCGAGAAAAAGTTGACGCGAAAGTCACCCGGGCATCCTTCGCGCACATCCGCGACCAATGGAACCGCCGAATGTCCGCGCAGGGAATCAACCCAGTCAAGGACAGCGTCGCGCACACCCTCAAGCGCCATCGGGTGATTCGTGTTCAAGCACACATAAAGCAACTTCGATTCGACTTTTGGCAACAGGCCGAACGTGCCCTCGATGCCCTGCGGTCCGTCGACCCGCTCGGCCCCGGCAGTGACGCAACCGGCCAGCAGCGCGTAAAGCGCGTAAAAGGCGAGACGGAATCTGGGTCTGATCGCGACGGTTCGCATGACGTGACCTTGCGCCTGACGGGTGTTGAACACGTACCCCCCGGGGGCCAATTCTATCCCAAAAAGTGGTAAAATGTTGGGATCAACAAGGCATCCTTCAGGAGTTCCCGACATGACCATCAACCACGCCTCCATCAACGATCCATCCCGTTGCCGCTCGAATTTTTTCCCGGTGCTCGCGGCATCCGCATTGATCACCGCGGGGGCGATGTCAGGTTGCAAGTCCACCGGGCGGCGCAATGACGCGGCTGCCCTGCGCGCGGCGAGCCTTCCGGCTGAACAACTTGACTTCCCGGCCATAAAGCAACTGTCCGCCGCCCGCACGCGCGCGCTGGCGGCCGTCAGCAACGCCGGCGGCAAGGAACCCCAGCTCGGCACCATCAACATGTACCCGTCCGGGGAGCCGGCCTGTCCAAAGTCCGTCACAGTCGAGATCGGGATCTCCTATGACTCGGGCAGCAAAGACGACAGTTCACGTGCCGCCGGATTCTACCTGAAGCCCGATCCGGAAAATCACTGCGCGCCAAAGGACGAGCTACTCATGAACGCGGGGCGCGCGCTCGACGCGTTTCTCGGGACGCGACCCATCGATGATGTCGGAACGCTGGAATCCACGGTCAAGCTCGACCCGAAGGATTTCCTGAAAGTAGCGTCCAGGAGCGTCCGCCTTCAAGATGCCAAGGCGTGGAATGTCTTCATCAAGACTTTGCTCAATCCTGCCACCATGGACAGTGTCCAGTATGTGGTGGAAATGCAGTGTCTCGATGACTCCATCGGCGACGCGTTCTTCAAGGCAACCGACGGCTCCCGCATCCAGCGCGGCGAGGAACCTGAAGAGGGCCCGGTTTGCCCGGTGATGGCGCGCGCTACGGGGGAACGTTGATGTTCCGCTCTGCGCTGGCGATCCTCGCGATGACCTACATGATCGGCGCGACCAGCTGGAGCATGCCAGATGGTTTTCCGCTGAAAAACGTCATCGACGCCAGATTCCGTCCATTTTTCCAGTGGAGCGGCCTTTGGCAGGGCTGGGACATGTTCGCGCCCCAGCCCCGTGACGAGGACATCTTCGTCAGCGCTGAGATCTGGTACGCGGACGGTACCAGCGAAACCCGGAAATTGACGCGAATGATCGAGATGCCTTACCTCGAACGCTACCGCAAGGAGCGGTGGCGCAAGTTTTTCAACGACAACCTGCGACTCGACTCGAGCAAGGTGATGTGGGAACCGGGCGCCGCGTGGATCGCGCGCGACGCGGCGACAAACACCGGCCGCGTTGTCGCGCGCGTCGAACTCGCGCGCCATTGGCGCAAGTCCCTTTTGCCGCACGAACCGGGAAATGTGATGAACGACCAGCGTCCTTACAACCGGTTCGTGTTTCATACATTCGATGCATTGAAGGCCCAAAAATGACGCTGCGCCAGGTTTGCAAGAACTTCTGGCTGTGGCTGACCGAACCCGTCAATCCGCTCCCGCTCGCGCTTTTCCGGATTCTTTTCGGGGTCATCCTCATCCTCAACGGGATGCTTCTTTATGACGACCTCGGCCTGTGGTTCGCGACCGGGGGAATCTTCCCGCTGTCGTCCGCCCGCTCCATGATCGGGTCCGACAGGCTGAACGTATTCCTGTGGCTGGGCGACAGTCCGCAAGTTGTCGCCACGGTCTTCTGGACTTACATGGCGGCCAGCGCGCTGCTGACCATCGGGCTTTTCCCCCGGAGGATGGCGCTGCTCGTTTTCATCGCGCTGGCGAGTTTCTCGCACCGGAACATTTATATCCTCCACAGTGGCGATACATTCATCCGGGTCATGAGCTTCCTCATGATCTTCGCGCCAACGGGGGCCGCCCTCTCGATCGAGTGCAAAATCCGCGGCTATTCCCTCAAATCAATCAATCCCGCGGCATTCAGGGCCATGCAGTTCCAGGTCTGCGTCCTCTACGCCGCTGCCCTCGTTTTCAAGCTCCGCGGCGACGCGTGGCTCAACGGCAGTGCCGTCTATATCGTGCAGCAATTGACCGAGTTCCAGCATTTCCCCGTGCCGGGATTCCTGCGCACGCCATTCATGGGCAAAGTCCAGACGTGGGGCACCTTGCTCGTCGAGGGCGCGTTTCCTTTGCTGGTTTGGTTCCGCGATACGCGCCTGATTGTCATCGCCGGATTGTTGATCCTTCATCTTGGTATCGAGTACTCGATGAACATCCAGCTCTTTGAGTGGACGCTCGTCTCATCCCTGGCCCTGTTCCTGACACCATCTGAAGTGAGGAGAATCCTGTGGGCAAACCCATCTGCGCGTTGATCACCGGCGCTTCGTCGGGAATTGGCGAGGCCTTCGCCCGCGTCATGGCGGCAGAAGGCATCAACCTTGTGTTGATGGCGCGTCGCGCGGACCGGCTCGAGGCCCTGCGCCGGGAACTCGAACCCGCGCACCGGGTAAAAGTCGCCGTTGTGCCATGTGATATCCGGACCGCGGAATCTCGCGCGGGCGCCTGGGAACAGGCACAGAAAGCCGCCACCACATCGGGTCTTGAAATCGACTGCCTGATCAACAACGCCGGCCTCGGTGAGTCCACCTGGTTTGTGAAGCAAGACTGGTCGCGCAAGGCCGAGATGATTGATGTCAACGTTTCCGCCCTGACTCACTTCGCCAGCCTCGCGTTGCCACCAATGGCCGCGGCCAACAGGGGCTGGATCTGCAACGTCTCGTCGACGGCCGGCTTCATGCCCGGCCCGAAGATGGCCGTCTATTACGCGACCAAGGCCTACGTCACATCTCTTTCCGAGGCCCTTTCGTACGAGGTCCGGCATTCCGGCGTCAAAATCAGCGCGCTCTGTCCAGGACCGGTAAAAACCGAGTTCGCGCCTGCCGCCAAAATGGATTCATCGCGCCTTTTCCAGGTCATCAAGCCCATGACCAGCGAGCAAGTCGCGCGAATCGGCTATCTGGCCATGCTGCGCGGGCAACCGGTCGTCGTCGACTCATGGCTCCTGGCTGGCGCCACCTTCATGAACCGCTTCCTGCCGCGCGCGATGATCCTGAAGACAACCGCATTCCTGAACGGAGCCGGCGGGAGACGCAAATGAACCCCAACGACATCCTGAACAAAAAACTGTTTGCGGTCGCGTCCTGCGTCGCCATCCTCGTCGCGGGCTGCAAATCGAGATCCCCCGGAGCCATCACCAGGGACGCGGGGCAACCCGCGGGGACTTTCACGGCGCAGGCTCCCTACGAAACCGTGAACAAGCTTCCGCAGCTTTCCGTTTACGGGAATCAATTCTCGTTCTACTGGGGAATCTGGCGGGGACTCTCATCCGACGAGGAACAATTCCTGAAAAGTTCCCCGGGTCAACAAGCCTCCATCGTGTCACGCCGGTCTGTCGTCTGGGAACTCAACGACTGCCAGTCAGGATCGATGCTGCACCGTGACCACGAGGAATTCTGGTACCTGGATGAATTGCAACTGGAAAACGACACGCTGCGCCCGCTGCGCGAGGCGACACGCCCCGGCTGGCGTTACTTCAGCATGGGATCCTTTGACTCCACTTTGGCGCGCGGCGCGTGGGGATTTCCGGAAATCACACAGAGATCCGGGGAGTCGAACCGTGAGTTCCGCGAACGTTACGCCGTGGAGCGCCAGGCCTGGACACAAAACCAGTCACGCAAGGGCCAACGCGGCAAAGTCATGCTTCAGTCCGAGCACAAATTCTTGCCGGTCGCGCCATCCACCATCCGCCCATCTTTTGTCTCTTTCTTCGATTACCGCGCGGACGACACGAACCTGCTCGACGGTGTTTACGCGCGTTACAATCCAGTGTGGTGGCCTGTTTTCTATGACGAGCGCGCGCACAAGCCGCACAACATCGAAGTCCCGGCAATCTGGCGCGAGACAGAAACCTCGGTCAAAGGCAGGACTTTCAACGCGCGCCTGGTCTGGAACTGGTGCGATGGCGGGGACAAACCGGCGGCGACATTCGAGGTCGTGCCCGGCGACCTGCCGCCCCCCGGACCCAACCGGCCCGGACGGACAGACTCAGGCAACACCAGCTTGCCGGTCGCCGATTGGATTCCCTGAGGCTTCTCGCGACACGGTCGCGACTCACAGAAATTGCTGGTACCAGTGGTAATTCCCGTAGGCATCCATCGCGCCACCAACGCCGATGAACCTGAAATCGCGTGAATTCATCCGTTGACTGGCTTCGACGTGATACTTCCAGATACCCAGCGCCTCGGCCGCGGAAAATGGCCCCGGGGGCGAACAGCAGGCGTTTTCGGGTACGCCGTAAGGACTGTGGTCATTGGCGATCATGCGCGAGGCGACACTTTGTGACCAGCTGCGGGCGAGAACCATCAACTGGCTCGACACGATCAGCGGAGGCAGTCCTGCCGTCGCGCGCAGCTCGTTGGTCCGGCGCACCATGTCGCGTTCGCCTTCCGTCAAGTTGAGCTGCTCCGGATTCGGAACCCACCTGTCGGGACTGACGATTTCAGGAACCGGGGCGCCCTTGTCCATTCCGGGGCCAACCAGGAATTCCCGCAACTGGCCGTTACCCAGTGCCGCCGGATCCGCGCCGTTACACAGGGCTGGTCCACCACCACTCGCGATCAAAACTGGCCCGGCCGCGCTGTCCGTCGTCTGGAATTCCGCGCACACGAGGCCGCCACCAGCCATCCTGACGAACACGGTGACATGCTTCGTCAGCCTCAGGTCCAACGCGGCCAGGCTGGCGAAAACGATTCCCTCGGCGCCGGTCGAGACGAAACCCGCGGGAACAAACGCCGCGTCACGATGCGCGCAACGCTCGATGTCATCGGGACAGAAAGCTACCAAGGCAGCCTTGTCGCGAAGCGCGGCGCGCAGGATTGACCTGCCTTCACTGCTGCTGGAATCACTTGCAACAAGTCCGACTCCCTGGCTGTTGGCGGACCAAGTTCCGGACTTTGAGCTGGCGTGCGTCGAGGTCTTGTTCTTGCAGGAGACGAGCGCGAGCGACGCAGCAGCGATCGCCACAGCAATCGCCAGGCCGATCGCTGGCACACGGGCCGGCGTGAATGAGAAAAAACGGAACTTCATGCCTGTCTGATCGGAGAACTGGATCAAGCCTTGAGGAAGAAGGCGCTGTAAACGGCGCCAACCATGAAAAGTCCGGCGAGCGCGTAATTCCATCCGATCCGTTCGTTCATGTAATAAATGGAAAACGGGACAAACACACACAAAGTGACTACTTCTTGCAAAATCTTCAATTGCGCGACCGAAAGTGATCCACCGTATCCTATACGGTTGGCCGGAACCTGGATCGCGTACTCGAAAAATGCAATGCCCCAGCTGAAGAGTATTGCCAGCCACAGCGGCCAGGATTTCAGGTCACGCAAGTGGGCATACCACGCGAACGTCATGAAGACGTTCGACGCGACGAGAAGCAATGCTGTTTTGAGGACAGGGCTCATTGGATTAGTATTGAATCAATGAAGAACGCCAATCAACCAACAAATGTTTTCCTCGAGTTCCACGGCGCCGCCGGGGAGGTCACGGGAAGCCGCAGCGTCTTGCGGATTGGCGCGGGCGACGCAAATAGCCAGGTGCCCCTGCGGATCATGGTGGACTGCGGGCTCTTCCAGGGCAGCAGCGATTCGCGCGCCCAGAACTGGGAGCCAACCCTGCCACGCCCGGCAGACATCTCGGCCATCGTGTTGACTCACGCGCATCTGGATCACTCAGGGCGGCTCCCGCGCTATTGTCACGAAGGGTACGGGGGACCGATTTACTGTACGGATGGAACCGCCGGTCTTGGAAAAATCCTTCTTCTTGACGCCGCGTTCCTGGAAGAAGAACAGGCCGCTTACGCCAGACGCACGGGTTACTCCCGCCACAAGAATCCTCTTCCGCTTTTTACCGAGCATGACGCCAACCTCGCGATCGACCAGTTCAAGGTCGTGCCGAGGAACGTTTGGCAAAAACTCGGTGAGAACGTCAGTTTCCAGTTCCTGCGGGGCGGGCATATCACCGGGGCAAGCCTGGTCCAGTTCGCGATCGGGACGGGCGATATCTCAAGAATTGTTACTTTCTCAGGCGATCTGGGCAACGATCGGTCGCTCACCATGCGGCCGCCCGTCGACCTCGTGGAAACGGACATCCTCGTCCTTGAATCCACCTACGGATCGCGGATCCAGAGCCGCCAGCCCGCCCTGGAAATGCTCGGGGGCATCATCGCGCGCACACTCGCGCGAAATGGCGTTGTCGTGATCCCCGCGTTCGCGGTCGGCAGGACGCAGGAAATCCTGTACATGATCCGCCTCCTCGAGAACAAGAAGGCGATCCCCCAAGTTCCCGTGGTCCTCGATTCACCGATGGCCTCTGCCGCGACGCGGATGTTCCTGCAACACTCCGAGGATCACCAGATCGCGACGGGTTTCAACGGCGGACCAGACGGATTTCTGCCCCGCTATTTTGAAACGACACATTCCAGCGACGAATCCATGGCGGCATGCATGCGCGAAGGTCCGATGATCGTCATATCGGCCTCTGGCATGCTCAACGGTGGCCGCGTCCTCCATCATCTGAAGACACGCCTTCCCGATGCCAGAAACTCTGTTGTTTTTGTCGGATACCAGGCAGAGGGCACCAAGGGACGTTATTTGGTCGAAAAGGGGAAAGAAGAGGGACGCGTCCGCATCTTCCACGCGGAAGTCCCGGTCGAGGCCGACGTCGAATCCGTCGACAACCTGTCAGCGCACGCGGACCAGGAAGATCTGGTCGGGTGGGTCGGCCGGATCCAGAGACGTCCAAAAAAAATCTTCCTGAACCACGGCAGCAAGGAATCGTCCGAGGCTCTGAAAACGCGCCTCGAACACGCCTTTCCCGAAATCGAAATTTTGCCCATCCATAGCCAGGGCGAATTCCGGATATCCTGAATTATTCAATCAATACATATACTTAAAATTTTTTTTCATTTTCTGTTTAGTTCCCTCCAAACCTGCCGAACGTCTTTAAAGTAGGAAAAGGAGGTGCCCTGTGAAGGACAAGTCAAGATTGACGTTAGTGGGTCCGGATACGCCGATCCAGCGCCCACCGAGGTCAGGCCGGTCAGCGACCAAACGGACTGTCGCCGGAATCATGTTCCAGCCGGTGATCCAATTGAAAATCGCTGCTTACAACGCTCTCGCAGCGGCGGTCTTCTCGCTGGCGTTGTCCCTTCTTTTCTACCACAACCTCCAGATGTTCGCGAACACGTTCATCGACCACACGCAAGCCGACGACGCGACCATCAGTCAGGTCTATCATCACATCGAAGGCGTTCGCGTCTGGGCCCTGCTGATCTTGATCGGCTATGTCGGCGTCTCGATCGGGGTCTCCCTGAGCATCACTCAACGTATGGTTGGATCAACCGTGACCTTCCGCAAACACATCCGGTCCATGGCGAATGGTGACCTCTCCAAACGCATTACCGTCAAGAGGGGCGACGCTTTCCAGGATGTGGCGGAGGAACTGAACTACTTGTCTGATTCCCTTGCCAGGTCGCGTGAGCACGAGGCAGAGGAATCCGTAAGCGGCAGACGACGTGCTTCCGGGGACGACCTGATCACTTGATCTGTCCATGGATCAGCCAGGTTGATCGAGATTCACAGGGAACCGTCAATCTGTCTGCCGCGGAAAAGCAAAGGGTCCATCCGGGAGGATGGACCCTTTGTTCATTCGCCAGGAAACGATTACGGTCAGTGCGCGCGGGTCAGCAGGCCATTGTCGCCACGGACCGCGAACAGCTCGTTAAATTCCTCGGATTTCAACACGGTTGAGACCTTGATGTTTGCCATCAGGTTCATGCCGGCAACCGGGCTTTCGGAGGTGCCAAGGTTCGACACAGACACATTGTCCACGTTCATGTTGAGGCTGTAACCCCAGACCACAGAAACATTCTGCGGAACGATGCTGGCGCTGGCGATGTACCTGCCCTTGCCGGCGTAGGAACCGCCGTACTGGTAGACCACCGTGTACTGGACCTTGAAAACTTCCATGCCGAACCCGTTGGTTCCGGTGTAGTCAAACGATTTGTACTGGAGATCCGAGAATCCATGAAGTTCCGAAGCCACCGTCACGCCTTTCGGGAAGGCGGTCGCGAAGTCGAACTTCACGTTCATGACCGGCTTGCCAGCGGCAACAACCGACCAGACTTTCTTGCCGATATTGATGATCTGGTCGAGAGCCACATCGACAGCGCTCAGGTCATCGTTCAGCGCACCGGCTGGCTTCACGGCCTCGATATCGGCACGTGCCTTCACCTGGGCAGCGATCGCGGCCTTCACATCCGCCGGCGTCTCAACTTCCTTCACCGTGACGTTCAGATCGTCCGCGGTGGTGGTGCTGACAGAAAGAACCTTCGAACCCGAGAACACATCGTCGCCGGCCGTGCCGCATGCCGACAAAGCGAAACCGACTGACAAGCCCGTAGCAAGAACACGAACGAACTTCATACGTTCCTCCACCATGGTTTACCACCGGACTTGGCGTCCGACGCGTTGATTTAGCCCTGAAAAACTGACAACTTTATCCCCGGCAGAGCCTGCTTTCGTCAAGCGTCTTTTTTTTCAGGTCAGTTCCGGCACTTTTCCGCGATGGCCGCGCTGGTTCCGCGTGGCGTTGCCACAACCGCGTTCCACGACTTGCTGCAATCCGTCATGACCGGATTGCATGCGTACACGGACTGACCGTAAATCCGTCCACGACTCGCGTCGAAAGCGACGCGGCGCAAACCTCTCAGGCGGTCACCGAAGGAATTGAAATCGAAGGTATCCACCATCTCGATCGGGGCACCCGGGACTACCCTCAAGACCAGGCCCTTTTTTTCCTGCTCCATTCCAACCACCACGCAATTCCCGGCAGCGACAACGGAACGCGGCGTGCCACCCGTCTCAAATGAAACAACTTCCCCCGTGGCAACGTTGGCGACGTGAACCTGGCCCGACCCGGCAACCGCCACCCGCGTGCCATCTCCCATCGAAACCGGCTCGCCCGCGTATTCCAGCGCGCGATTGAACAACGGTTTGCTGGCGCCCGTCAGCGGGTCGAAGGAAACAACCATGCTTTCGGAACTGCCAATGTCGTTTTTTCGCTGGATCACGAACTGGTTACCCAGCAGGAAACCATTCAGCGGCCCGCGAAGCCTGTGTTTCGAATAAGAAGGACGACCGCCACCCGGTGCCATCGTAAAAACAGTCTGCGCCGGCAAATTCGGATCGAATGCTCCGTCCGGATCATTGACGTTTCCGCCGATGTCGAGAAAATAATTTTTTCCGCCGAGGACGCCCAGCCATCCCGATGCCCACGCCTCCGCCGGAATCCAATGGTGCTCCGTCGAGAAAGTGCCGTTCTTGACCCGGATCACGGACCAAGCCGTCAAATTGGGGTTGGCGGCAGTGCCGGTCACGACGATGGCGTCGGGGCCATGGGCGTGCATCGTCCCGACGGAATGCTTCAACGGGATTTCGTGAATCCGGTGATCCTCCTGGTTGAAGATCGTGACCCGGTATCCGAGGTCGAAATCTTTCCTCGACTGCCCCACCCACAAGTATCCGGCATGGTGCAACATCGCCGGGTAAGGTTCCATGGGATCCATTTCCGCCAGCAATACCGGTTCACCCGCGTCGCCCCCGGATGCGGCGAACAACGGGCACGTAACGACGCCTGCGGACGTCGCGAAAAAAAGGCTGGCCATGACAATTTTCCACGAGGATTGAGAGAGCATCGCCACCCCTTGTATGATCCCTTGTATTATGATTCCCGTTTTGGCTTAACCACACCGTGGAGGAAAAACACCCCGATGGTCAATGAACATTTCGTGCCAGTTCACGATGATCCTGAAGTTCCAGCTGGATACTCGAAGCTCCTTAAACGGATCCTTCATTTCGACGATGTTTTTCACCGGATCGAGGACGCCATGCCCGCTTTCGAGACGCGCCTGAAGGTGGCCGAACGAACGGGCCATCCAGATGCCGCGTTGGCCCGCAACTTGATGACGAAATCCCACCGCCTCCTGGCGCTTTGCCGCGCGACGCCAGGCGCTCACTTTGTGCCCTACGCCCTGGCGGCCATCGATTATTTGGTCACTGAAATAGACAGCACGCCGGATTTCAGCAAACCGGGCGGTTTGAATGACGACGCTCACGTCCTGGAGTCCGTCCTCGCGCATTTCGATTTGAAGAAAAAGATGTGAGAACCAAGTTCGGGTGGTGGTCGCCTGACAACCCCTCACGGGACCACCAGGTTTCCGCCACCCTCTTGACGATTCCGTACGTTGGGTTTTCCCCGGTACGGCTGCAG
>RGVZ01000009.1 GCA_010029825.1 bacterium
TTCCTGACGGCAATTTCATCGAAGCGCTCTACGACGTCAAAGCCTCATCCGGAATCATCGTCAACTGCAAGGGCACCACCAAATTCAACGTCACAACGCGCTTTGTCATGAAGATGGTTGATTCGAACATCGACTGTGGCCTCTTCGGAAAAATGGACCTTGCCAGTTCCATGGCCGGCATGGATCCGAAACGCGCCCTGGAATCTCTCCCCGACCCGGGAAAATTCATCAGCAACGACGGGACTTTCATACGCACGACGCGACTACCCAGTTTTGAGTTCTATCCGGCGCGCCCCATGGTTGTCTCGGCGATCAACCTGGACCTCTCAAAAATCCAGGTCGGCGGCCCGGGCGTCACGGAAACATTCACGGCGCGGGACCTGCGCCCGAATATCCGGACCGCGCGGGAAGGCAGTGGAACCGCGACCTACACGGTCCTCGGAAAAAACGAGATCATCCGTCTCGACGGGTTCAGCAAGCCCTTCCAGCGGGTCTTCCGCTGGCAACTCAAGTACGACGGATTCGGTGGCGTCGACCGCATGGCCGCGATGCTGTTCAACAGCATGGAAGTATCGTGGAACATGGCGCCACTCGCGATCCCGAAGATCGTCATCAAAACCCGTCTTGGCAACGTCCTCGCCGGCGCGGCGAACAACGACGCCGCCGCCATGAACCAGATGGCGAACGCGCTTCTCGGCTCCAGCATTGGCGGCCTCGCTGACTTCCTGGTCGGCGAGATCGTGATCACACTGACCCTTAAAAGCCAGGTGGGGTTGCAACAATGAAACCGCGCCTTACTACCGTCATCACGCTGCTCGCGCTGACTTCGTGCGGAGCCCCGACCAAGTCGGCTGAATCCGTGTCGAATGGACTCGGCGCCACGGCCAACGAGCGCCTTGGCACGATTTGCGTCAGGCTCCAGAATTCAGAGCCAAAACTCGTCGCCGGATTGAAAAAGTTCCAGCCCGTCAACTGCGGTTCGGCGGCGGACCGCAAGCAAAACCTTTCACGGACCCTGAAACTGGACGAGCCGCTGCTCGACCGCTCGACCCATCAATCCGGTCCCAACCCTGACGATAAAGTGCTGGATGTCAGCACGTCCATGACCGTGCAGCTCGGGATTTCCTTCGCCCGGTTCGCGGCGCAACTCGGCAAGGCCATGGAAGACGCCAAGAAAAACGGCAAACCGCTGTTCGACCCGGACAAGCAACCGCCCCTGACCGGGACGCTCGCGGACCTGATGCAGATGAAAACCATCGAGCGCCGCAAACTGGAATTCGACGATACCGGCAAGTCTTTCGCAGGCGCCATAGACGTCGTCAACAAATCGCCAACGCCTCTCATCAACCTCAACCTGGAGATCGCCGGAAAGATCCTTGAGGACTCGGTCGCTGTCCGTTTCGAAACCACAGGCAGCAAGCCCTTTGAGACTTCCCTCGTCGAGAAAATCCGCGGCCTGATCCTGCTCGTTCCCTATGACAACGATGTCCTCGCGCATCTTTACGTCGATGCCAGCGTCCATCAGATCCTCGCGGGAGACAAAGCCATGTTCGACCAGGTTTCCCGCGCCCTTGGCGGCGGATTCGGACTTGTATTCAGCGGCCTCGCGCAGGTGAAACCATGACCTCCATCCGCGCGAACCTTAAACTCCTTGAGCGAAGCATCTTTGCCCTGACCTGCGCGACAACCATCTTGTCTTGCAGCGGCGAACCGCCAAAGTCCAAGCCCTCCGTGGGCAAGCCAGAAGACGCGAAAAAGACCGAGGCTCCGACCTTGATCTCACGCGCCCGTTACGAAGTCCGGGTGTTCCCGCTCAACGACGTGCATGGCTGCGAAGCCACCCCTGGCTGCGTTCCTGACTCGATGAACAACGGAGCGCTGGTACTCGCTGGTGGTGAAATTGTGATGGAAACCATGTCCAACTTCTCGATCCGTTTCGTCAGCGGAAAAGTCAACGTGCTCAACAACCCTGCCCTGACACTTGACCTCAGCGCCAGCCTCAACAAGTTCGCGCCTGACGCGACGCAAGACAACATGGCGGGCAATATCTCGAGCGACCTCGACAACCGGGTCGTGATGACAAAGCGCGTCGGCAACATAGGGTTTGACCCGCCCCGGCCACTGATCCTGGGCCCGATCATCCAGAATCCCCGGCAATTTGCCGACATCAACAAGCTCTATCCTGACATCGCTTTCACAACCATTCCGGGAACCTCTGGCCCGCAAGTCGCCGGCAAGGCCTCGATCCGCGTCAAGACCGTCAACGCGACGGAACAGTACTCTCCGCGCCCGGGCGCCACGTTCGCCCAGGCTCCATTTGATGTCCTGCACTGGGAAATGACCCTTGAGAACGCCGGCCCGGGATCGACCCAGAACGTGCAGGCCCTGTTGCTGGACCGCATCGGTTTCTACTGGCGGACAAAGCCGATCCAGATCCCGCGACTGGTCCTCGACACAGATCTTGCCAGCTTGCTGGGAGGCAATTCCAATTCGCCACTTTCCCAGATCGGTAAAATCCGCGTTATCATGGACGCGAAGGAAATAACCAACTTCTGAGGCAATGACGCCTGGAGCGATGATGATCAGGAAGGGATTCCCCGGGAAGACTGTCATCATCGGCCTCGCCGGTCCCGTCAGCGTGATCGGCCTCGCGATGCCTTTCGCTGCTCCGCCCGCCCTCGCGAGCGCCTTCAACATGGGTGTCGCCACCACGATCCCGGACGCGCAAAACGCGCAAGTCAACCCGGCCCTCGCGGGCGCGTTGGAACGGACCGAGATATCCGCGTCACCCACGATCTCAATCCAGAATAGCCTGCTCCTGCGGTATCCGGATTCCGGGACCATCGAAAAGCAGATGGGAATCCTCGGTGATGCCAGCTCATTCATCCCCGGTTTCGTCTATAAACTGAGTCCGCGCCTTGGCATCGGCGTCAGTGAAATCCTCCCGCCCATAAAGCTCAACCAGAAAATCACGGGCGTCCCGATTGTGATCCTCAATTCAACGCAGCAAATCGACATTGACGCCACCGTCAAGGTCCGCGGCGGGCTCGGCGGAGTGATCGGGTATCGCTTTTCGGACAACTTGTCCCTCGGCGTAAAGGCCAGTTACAGGTCGGTCACGATCGACGCCAACGTTGTCCCCGAGGGCGGCGGAGACCCGCTCGCGATCCAACATCAGGACATGACCACTTTCAACGTGCTTGGCGGAATCCTGCTGGAACCGCTGCCGGGACGCCTGCGGATTGGCTTGTCCACCCTGGTGCTCGGATCGACCAGTTCATCGACCAGCGTTGAGTCGGCATTTGTCGCGCAGAATAACTCTGGCACGGACGGCGGGCGCGGCCAGAGCGCCGCGACAGCCTCAGGGACATTCTCGCAATTCATCGCGGGCGGCTCGTTGTTGCTTTCTCCGCGAAGATTCCTCGCTGCCGATATTGACTACAAGGCCGCCTCCAGTGCCGGCGCAAAAGAATTTTCGATGGTGGATTTCAAGGAGAAACCGGTCGACAGTTACGCGCGCGTCGACTTTCACTTGACGGGCGAATGGTCGATCAGCCGGACGGCCTCCGTTGTCGGCGGCTACGCGCTTGAAAACGCCAGCAAAGGGCCCGGGTCACGCAGCGGCGTCAACGACACCGGCAAGGCCGGTTTTGGCAGTGGCGATGTCATTCAGATCTATACCGGCCAGGCGTCTCTGGTACCGGCTTACTCTTTCATGGGCGGCATCAAGCTCTACATGCTCAATGAACCGAGACGCGACCACGCCGACTTGGATGACAAAAAAGACGGTAAAAAAGACGGCAAAAAGAAAAACCATCCGGCCATCCCGGGGACTCCGGCCAACGAGGAACCAACCGGCTGGATCCTTGGCGTTGGCATCGGATACCGCAAGGCATCGCTCGGGATCGACCAGGACGGCGAGTTGCCCGGCGCCTACCAGCAAACTCGCATCTACCTGCCCATTGAGATCACACGTCGGTTCTGAGCCGGGCAAAGAAAAAACCCCCTTCGCTTTCGCGCCGGGGGTTCAAGCTCTGACCACTTAAGGTGAAATTCGTTTGATGGGAAATCAAAGGATTGGACTGGACTAGCAGAAAAATAAACAAAACGGGAAAGACTCACAAATCTGCAGCGGTCCGAGCTTTTTGTTTCGATTGCACTCTGGCCTTGTACACCCTGGATTCTAAGAGAATCCTAAGTTGGCAAGCGTCCTTGGTGTCCGAAATCACTGACCGTATCTAGCGGAAATCCATTTTAATAACAACATCATTTTATTAAAATAAAAAATGATTTAGTAAGTTAATTTATAAGCAAATGAATTTATTGGATTATTATAAAAAATAGTAAAATCAACCAGAACGCCGCCGATCTCCTCCCCAACAGACGTCAGCCAAGCCCGACCGCCATACCAGCGCGCCGGCCGGCCGGCGGTCTCGAGGGAAATCATGGGAATCCGCCACTTATGGATCGCAAGATTCCGCGTCAGGCACGTCCTGGCCGCGGCCGCGCTCTGCGGCGGCACCGCCCTCTTGCCATTCGGCGAACCGGTCAGCGCTGACATCGCGCTCGCGGATGAGTTCCAACGCGTTTACCGCTCTCCCTATTTCCTCGGGCGCGGGGACACCGGTGTCGCCGTTGCCGACGACGAGGACGCCATCTTCTACAACCCGGCAGGCCTCGCCCAAGGCAAAGGAATCTTCAAGGGAGTCGTGCTGGGTTCTCCTGCCCTTGAAATCTCGAGCGATACAAGGTCCCTGATCTCGGACCTGACCAGTCCCCAGCAAGACAGCAACATGATCAAGACCCTCACGAAACACATTGGTGACAACCAGCACATCGGGTTCAGCAATTTCTCCGGCTTGTTGTTGCGACGCGCGGCCCTCGGGTTTGTCACATCCAACGAAACCAACGTTCTGGTCTACAAGGATCCAAACCAGGGCGGCCTTGAGGCCGTCAACGCCAACCTCTTCTCTACATCTGGAGTGACGTTCACCCTCGCGGACGGGTTCTATGGCGACAGGATGATGCTCGGCGCGACGATTGCCTATTACAAACGCGCCCAGGCCAAACTCGACGTTGGCTTGCTCGAGGCCCAGAGCCTCAGGAACACCGACGACCTGTTCGGTTACGGGACGGCGTCACCGGTCACACTGGGCGCCATGTTTGACCTGACGGGCAAAGGGGACAAGAGTCTCGGCATCACGGTCCACAACCTGGGCGACGCGACCGTCTCGAAAGACAGCGGCTCGGGCAGCGTTGACAAGTTGAGACAACGGATCGATATCGGTTACGCGAGCTCGACCAGTTCCAAGGCAGCCACCGCGCGCGTCCTGGTGGACTATGTCGACGCGACAGGTGTTTACACGACAAACTTTTACAAGAAACTTCACATCGGCGGGGAGATCAAACTCGGCCAAAGGTTGGGCGCTACGGCCGGACTGAACCAGGGTGGCCCGTGCGCCGGCTTGTTCACGGACCTTTGGATTTTCCGGGTCGACGGCGGCTATTACACGGAAGAACTCGGTGACAAACCCGGACTGCGTTCTGACATGCGCTACTTCATTCGAATCAAGGCGGGGTTCTAAGTCATGAGCTGGCGAACCAACATCATGGCACTGATGATGGCAGGGGTCCTGTCGGGTATCGCGGCCTGCGGATCCAACGTCTATGCCCCTCTGCAGTCCCAGGACCCGGCGGACCAGGCCGCCCGTTACCTCGAGGACGGAAAGCCGCAAAAGGCGATCGACCTGCTTGAGAAAAAGCTCGCGGACAATCCAGGCGAGGCCCGGTACATCTCAATCCTGGCCCTCGCTTATGCCCAGCGCGCTGGCGTCGCGCCAATCGATTTCCTCGACAACATGGGATCCGCGCAGAACTCCAACACTGGCTTGACCAACGACATCACCGCGCTGTTTTCGGTCACTCCGCCAGCAACCACCAGCGCCATCGCGGACGTTGATTACGCGATCAGTCTCCTGACGTCGTTGTCAGGTGACGACTTGAATGACGCCGAGAAACTGAAACTTTCCCTGTTCCAGATGGCGTCCACCGTATTGAAACTGAAAATCCTGGACACCGATGGCAACGGACAGCTCTCGGTGCTCGAGCTCCTGGCCTTGAGCGACTCGATGGCGGATTCCATCATCACGGGGCTGCAAAACGCCGCGAGCGCCCTTGGCGGCGGCGGTTCAGGAGCCAGCACCGGTGGCGATGTCGCCGCCCAGCTGGTCAGTTCCATGGTTTCTGGAATAACCTCGCAGTCGGGCGCCAGCAGCCGGGACAAACTGGCTGGATACGTCCAGCAGTGACGTGAATGAGATAAAGCCCCATACGCCGGCGGATCAACCGCCGTGATGAGACCCAACCTTGCAACCAGTCTCAACGCTGCGGATGATGTCATCGCGCGGAATCAGCTCCGTGGGCAACGACGCGCGCCGCAAGTTGGCCCGGTAAAGGATCGCGCCACGCAGCTTCGCGTAGTCAAGATCCGCGTCTTCGAGATTCGCGTTCGTGAAATTCGCGCCCTCAAGATTGGCGTTCCACAGCGACACGCCGCGCATGTCCGCGTCCGTGAAGTTCGCGTCCTTGAGATTTGAATAAGAGAAGTTCGTGTTCTGCAAGTTGCAACCTGTGAAATCAATCTTGATCAGGTTTGCCTTGCGGATATCAAGCCCGCTCAGGTCCTTCGAGACCGCCAGGGTCTCGAGAACTTCTTTACGGGTCAGAGTGACAGTCTTGTCGGATTCCTTGGTCATCTTGCATTCCACCTATACCAGATTCAACGGTTCAGCCCATGAGAAGGCGCGCGACATCAAGCATGCGCCAGCTGAATCCAGTTTCATTGTCGTACCACGAAAGGATCTTCACCATCGTGCCGTCCATCACAGAAGTGCTGGCGCCATCAACGAAGCTGCTGTGCGTGTCGCCATTGAAGTCCACGGACACGAGCGGTTCTTCCGTGTAACCAAGGATACCCTTCAGCGGACCGTTGGCAGCCTTCTTGAGCGCCTCGTTCACTTCCTCCACGGTCACCGGGCGAGCGACTTCAAAAGTCACATCCACCAACGAGACATTCGGCGTCGGCACGCGGATCGCGAGCCCGTGCATCTTGCCCTTGAGTTCAGGCATCACGAGGCCAATGGCCTTGGCCGCGCCCGTCGAAGTCGGGATCATCGAGACCGCCGCGGCACGCGCGCGACGCATGTCCTTGTGCGGAAGGTCGAGGATGTTCTGGTCGTTGGTATAGGAATGCACCGTTGTCATCAAACCGCGCTTGATCCCGGCCAGGTCATTGACGACCTTCGCCACGGGAGCCAGGCAGTTGGTCGTGCAGCTGCCGTTGGACACGATCGCGTGCTTCGCCTTGTCGAGTTTCGTGTGATTGACCCCGTAAACAACCGTGATGTCCTCGTCCGTTGCCGGAGCCGAGATCAGCACCTTCTTCGCGCCAGCCTTCAAGTGACCTTCCGCGGCGGCCCGCTTGGTGAAAACGCCGGAGCACTCGAAAACAATTTGCGCTTCCTTGGCCTTCCAGGGCAGTTCTTCCGGATTCTTGATCGCGGACACGGTGATCTTCTTGCCATCGACAATGATCGCGCCGTCAGCGGCCTCGACACTGTGATCAAATCTGCCGTGCACGCTGTCGTACTTGAGCAGGTGCGCGAGGGTCTTGGTGTCCGTCAGGTCATTGATGTGAACGATCTCAAAATCCTGGTTGCCCTTGGCCCAGGCGGCACGGAAAACAGTGCGGCCAATCCTTCCGAATCCATTGATGCCTACGCGAATGGTCATGTCGTAATCCTTCGACAAAAAGCCCCTGAATCACCTGATTCACTTGATCCCGTGAATCTAGCAGAGGGGCGGCTCTCAGCAAGTCATTTCAGCCGTGTCCGCTCAGGCCAGCAGGCAAGTGGCAAAAACCTCACGGACCCGCGCCATCGCGCTGGCAGGCACATCCAGGTGGGTAACGGCGCGAAGCCATCCGTTTCCGGTCGGCAACACCAGCACTCCCGCCTTGGCCAGGGCATCGACCACAATCCGGTCGCGGTTCGCCGGCACCTGGACATAAACCATGTTGGTCTGGGGATCCGGTGTCTTGGCACCCAGGACCTTTTCGGGCCGGGTCGCGCGAAGTTCCCGGAACAGGTCCGCCAGAATGGCAGCCCGCTCATGGTCCTCCGCCAGGCGTTCCCGGTTGTGACGCAATGCAAACAGCGCTCCGGCGGCTACGATCCCGGCCTGACGCATGCCCCCGCCCCAACGTTTACGGATCTTGCGCGCGCGGTTGATGAATTCCCGCGACCCGCACAAGGCGGATCCGACCGGCGCCCCGAGGCCCTTGGAAAAACACACCGATACCGAGTCGAATCCTCGCAGCAGGCTGGACACGGAAGTCCCCGTCGCGACAGCCGCGTTCCAGATCCGCGCCCCGTCACAGTGCAGCGCGACGCCATCCCGCGACCGGCGAAAATCCCGGACCAGGTCCAGCCCCGCCAACGGGAATACCCTGCCACCATGGCGGTTATGCGTATTCTCGACGACAATCAGAGAGGTCGTGGCGGAATGCAGACTGTCCTCGCGGACCAGCGACGCCGCAACAGGCGTCCACCGGGTGAAATCCCCTGTCGAGACGCAATCAAATTGGATCCCGGAAAGGGCAGGACCGGCCCCCGCCTCATAAAGAAACACGTGGCTCTCTTCCTCGATCAGGACAGAGTCACCGGGCCGCGTATGCAGGTTGATCGCGATCTGGTTGGCCATGGTGCCGCTGGGCGTGAACAACGCTGCCTCGAATCCCACAAGACCCGCGACTTCCTCTTCCAGTTCGCGGATCGTCGGATCCTCCTGGAACACGTCATCGCCGACAATGGCAGAGGCCATCGCCTCGCGCATCCCACGGCAGGGGCGCGTGAAAGTGTCGGACCGGAGATCCGCGATCGCTGCGGATGTCAGACCCGGGTCCGGGCCGGATTTCAGGCCGGATGTCATGTTGGCAGGTTGTCGGTGGTGTCCGGCGCGGGACGGCGGATAGGAATCACGACACCACGCCGGGGACTTCCAAAGTCGCTGACGCGACGGGGACGCGAACGGCGCGAAGTCGTGCCTGCGGGTCCCACTGGACTCAGGGATCCCATCCGGTCACGACCCTCCGGCGGGTTGATCAGCAATGCTGAGAGGCCCGAACCGTCGATCAGACGCCCCGCGGCAAGTCCAGCCTTCACCAGTTGCGCTGCCTTGAAATCGATCTCCGGGAACGCTGAAAGCCGTTCGATGCCCAGACATGACCTGGCCCGCGTCAGGGTTTGCATGGCTTCCTCAATGGCGCCACCCATCAAATAACAACGCATCTGATGACTGAACACAGACGCCATCAATTCCAAAGTGTCAGGCGACTCGAGCAAATCTGCCTTCTGCTTCGCGCTGATATTTGCCAGCTGCGTCTCAAGGTGCCGGGCCAGAGGTCCGAGGCGGCGACCAGCCTGGCGGTAATCACCGCGGATGTAGCTCGGTATCGACCAGAACGCCGCGGCGAACGCGCGACGCAGGATTCGCCTGCGCGCGATGCCCCTTCCGAGGATGCCAATGACGCGGCGCTCCGCGACACAAGCGCGCGACAGCAGGAACAGGCTGCGAACAAAATTGCCAACCTCGCGCGCGCCCGTGTTGGCGAAGGCAAGAGTGGTGGCAAGGATGACAAACAACATCGTCGTCACAGAGCGCGGATCTCCTGAAGTCCGGAATTCGCTTTAGGCCAACTTGGACAACATTGGCAATACCTAGATTGCGCCCCGGAGAAGGAATTTTGTGGCCGCCGGCATCATCGGGGCCACCGGGAGATTGTTGTTGCGGGGGTCTCTCATGCGTGCTTAAACTTGCCGCCCATGGCGTCGTACCCAAGTGGCTAAGGGAGCGCATTGCAAATGCGTTATTCGCCGGTTCGATTCCGGCCGACGCCTCCAACAAAAACAAAAAACCCGCGCCCAGTTCACAGGACGCGGGTTTTTTAATTTGCTGAATCGCGGGCTCTTGCCTGGTCTCTCAGCGCCTCAGTGCGCCGCAGCGCCGTCGAGCGGGAACCACTTCGGTTCCTCGACCGTCAGCGGCTTCATGGGAAATCCGCTGGTCACGCCGGATTCTTCCACCGCCATGTCCCAGATCGATGCCAGGACCGCGGAGGCGAAGCCCATGCGGGGAGCATAATAGGTCTTGAGGCCACGATCGTCCTGCGATCCACGACGGTCGAAATGATCAAGAACTCTCGACAATTCACCGAAGGAAACTTCCCCTTCGTGCATCGCCAGCGACTGCACCGCGCCCTGCGACGGACGACCCTGGTTGCGGCGATCGAATCCCGGCTTGCGCTTTTCGCCGTCCTCGATGACTTCGCTGGTCAACCGGTCATGCGGAACCTGATCGACCAGGGTTGTCTCGAAGTACTTGTGAACACCCGGACGGCTAATCGACTGGCCATCGTAATCACTCGAAACGTGCATCGGCTGGGAGATGTCACCTACGTAGTGACCCATGACGCCTGCCATCTGGATCGCCTCGTGCCAGTTCTTCTTCTGGAGGGCAGTTACCAGGCGGCGGTAAATGCTGGTGATGCGGAACATCGCCGAGCCGTTCTCGTCAACAAAGGCCATGCCTTTCTTGTTGATGACGGATGCGAGGGTCAGGTTGTCGAAGGAACCGAGCAGGTTGGCTTTCTTGTAGATGTCCCAGTGGAAGAAGTGCGTGCCGCGCTCTTTTTCGTAGGTTCCGGGGCGTTTCCAGAGGCCGTCTGGCGTGTTGGCAAACTTGCCAAGGGTCACCTTGTTGTCCCGGAAAAACTCAGCGGCCGGTGACTTGGTCAACTCGGCCGCGGATTCGTTCACAATGTAGTGTCCCTTCGAACCCCACGCGAAACAGGGACTCGATAACGCCGCCGACATGACGGTGGCGGCCGCTGCCTTGACGAAGATCTTGCTCATACTGGTGCTGACGAGTCTTTGCATGGATCACCCTCATAGACAAACATTTACGGTGTTTGGTAGACACGCCGGACCAATTACCGGCTTATACTGGGTACAGGCACAAAGGCTTGTAATCGCTAAATTTTCAGAACGCCCCCGTGTATAGTCGGAGCCCCCCCGGAAGTCAAGGTTGGTTAAAATTAAGATCCCGTAAAGACCATGAGCGCCAAGGCTTTCAAGACTTGCCGCGCGCGGCCTTTGCCCCCGGGAAACCGCCCTGCTGCTTCTGGGCTTCCTCCATCGCCTTGTCCAGGAATCCCGATGCTTTACGCTTGATTCCCTTGAACAGGAACACGATCCCTGCGCCGCCCAGCACCACCGGACCGATGGACCGGAACAGTTCAGACATTGCCGCCGCGCCCTCGCCGCGGGACATGATTCCAGCCGCTAGCAATATCGCTGCCATTATCTGAAATTTAAGTTCCCAAAGTATCTTCATCCAAAGACTCCTCTTTGCGTTTCGGGCGACTCCACCAGGCCAGGCCACCGCCCAGTCCGGTCAACAAGGCCGCCACGGAAAATCCCATGACCCAAAGTCGCTGGCGGCCCTCGGGGACCCCGTCGACATCCAGAACCAACCTCTGCCCCGGCTCCATCCCGCCCTCGAGGGCCCAGATCGCGGGCCGGCGCGCAACCAGACGCTCCCCCGAGACCGCCATCCCGCTGGCCCTCTGGGTCAGGACCTGGAGTTCCCCGATCTTGTACGGGGCGTCAAATGCGATGCTGGCATGCCCGGTCCGCGCCGGGACGACAAATCCGAAACTGACCAGATGGACTCCTGGTTCCACAGTCTTCCGTATCGAGACCTGACCGCCATCGCTGCCCTGCCCGCCAGGCCCGACCACGACATCCTCGGGATCCAGACCTTCCTGGGGCCGCACATCAATCGCTCCCGCCGGCAGCATGACCGGGGTCGAAATCCCGGCCGCGACCTTGCCGTCGTTCTGCAGGGTGAAAACGTAATGACCCCAGACCTGGTCCACTCCCCCGCGCAACATGATCGCGTGACGGTCGCCAATGGTCGTCGCGGCCAACCCTGTCCCCTCGCCAGCCAATGGTGAAGGGACCATCATCGCGCCTGGAACCAGCGCGGCCGGAACGAGGAATCCGAGCAACAAGGACTTGACCGCACTGCTGCCGGGCAACGAGCGCCTGACGAAGTCCAGTCGTCGCGCGACATCGATATAACGACGACGCAGGTAAGCTTCGCGCCTGGACCATTCCAGCTGTGACAGGTCACCGTTGGCATGAGCCGACTCTTCCTTGACGATCCGCGAGACGATCGCGCTCTTCATGGCCTCAAGGCGGGCCGGGTCGTCAATCGTGCCGGCGGCGGCAAGAAATCCACCGCGCCCCCTGAAAAACGGCAAAATCACAGTGCTGATTCCGGCGAGGGCAAAAATCCCCGCAACAATGATGATGCTGGTCATGGGTTGCCCCCCTGCCTCGCGGCTCGCGCCGCCGCCAGTTCCTTTTCCAGCTCCGAAAGGATTTCATTCAACGGCTTGACCGCCTCGACGCCGGACCATGTCTCGCGCCGCCGCCAGACGAAGAACCAGACGAGCAGCGGCCCTGCCAGCAGCACCCCAAGTGGCACCGCCCACGCGAGGGCGTTGATGCCTGTCTTCGGGGGTACCCGAAGGATCCACGGCCCGTAACGCTCCGTGAAGAAATTGAGGATCTCATCGTGGGACTTGCCGGCCTTCAACTGCGCCGTCACCTCGTCCTTGATCTGTTTTGAGAACGGAGCGTCCGATTCGAGGACACTCAAACCGACACACGTAGGACAGCGCAACTCGCTGGCGACATCACGAAAGCGGTCCTGGAAATCATCCGTCTGGGCGAATCCCCCGGCGGACGAGAACATCAGCGCCGCCAGCAAAGTCGCAAGACACGAAATGGAACGAAGGACTCCGCGCTGTTTCATGCTTGCTGCTCCCACGCGCCGCCGGCAACGTCGCGGCTGCGGTCTCCGCGGTAGCGGTCAAGCGCCGCGACCAGGCCACCAAGGACCATGATCACAACGCTGATGAACACGAGGCGCACCGTCGGATTGATGTGGAGTTGCAAGGTAACGGTCTCACCCCGCGTTTTCTCGAAATCAACCATGACGGCGTACAAGTCATGCCAGAATCCACCAAGAACGCCGACCTCGTTCATCAATTCCGGCTTGGTCGGGTACTTGCTCTTCGCCGGGTAAACCGTGCCAATTTCGCGGCCACCGCGCGAGATCACGAGCGGCGCCTCAAACAGGATCGCGTTTTCTTCCTCGCGCTGGCGGAACGTGCCGAGCGTGAAATCGTATCCAAACAACGAGGCGGTCTCGCCGGCGCGCAACGTCACTTCACGGTCAACCCCGCGGTAGTTTCCGAGGAATCCAAGAATCGCGAGAAGGACCCCGATGTGGGCGATGAAGGCGCCGGTCCAGGCCATGTTGCGGCGGGCGAACGCGAGGATCCTGCCTGGCAGGGTCGTCGCCGCCTTGGCGAACGGTTTCATGCGCTCGGCGAATTCCGCCCCGAGGCAGAGAATCGAAACCATGACCAGGTAAACACCCACAACCTGTGCCGCGAGTGGCCAAGGACGCGTGGTCTTGAACACGTCACCGGCCCAGCAAAACGCCGCCGCCGGCAAGACTGCCGCCAACGCCGCCCGCATTGGCACCCCGCGACCTCCCGGGATCTTGCCCGAATGGTAACGAAGCAAGTTTCCGACCCCGATCGCGACGATCATCGCCAGTCCGATCCATGGCGCGAACGCGTTGAAATACGGGGCCTGGATCGAAATGCGCTGCCCGTTGACAGCCTCCGTCACGATCGGGAACACAGTCCCGATGAACACCACCGCAGCCAGGGTCAGCAGCAAAAACTGCGTTACGACCAGGGCCGACTCCCTCGAAACTCCCCACACCTTGCCGGCGTCCGGCGGCAGGATTGACTGGGCGCGGAACGCGAACAGCGTGAAACTGCCGACAAGAAGCGTCGCGATGAAAATGAGGTAATTCGGCCCGATGTTGCCGTCAGCGAAACTGTGCACTGACGTGATGATGCCCGAGCGCGTGATGAACGTGCCGAAGAAACTGAAAAAGAAAGCCAGGATCGCGAGGATGATTCCCGAACGTTTCAAATGCCCGAGCTTGTCCTGGACCACCATCGAATGCAGCAACGATGTTGCCATGAGCCAGGGCAGGAAACTCGAGTTCTCGACCGGGTCCCACGCCCAGTAACCGGCCCATCCGAGTTCCACATAGGCCCAGTGTCCCCCGAGGGCGATGCCCGCGGTCAGCATGCACCACGCGAACAGGGTCCAGCGCCGCGTCGTTTTCAGCCAGCCTTCGGTGATGTCGCCGTAGGCCATGGCCGCGATGGAATAGGCAAAAGGAATGGCGAGTGCCGTGTATCCCGTGAACAGCGTTGGTGGATGGATGGCCATGTACGGATTCTGCAGCAACGGGTTCTTGCCGAGGCCGTTCGGAGGCGCTGGCAACTGCATGACAAACGGGTCGGAGTAACTGACGGACAAGTAAAGCATCCAACTCACCACGCACAGGAGCGCCGCCCCGACCCAGGGCATGATGTGCTCGTTGTCACGGTTGCCGGTCCACAACGCGATGGCCGTGAAGACCGCAAGCAGCATCATCCACAGGAAGTGCGATCCTTCGAGGGCCGACCAGAAGGTCGTGAACGTGTAAAAGGCCGGCAAGTCATTGCTGGAATTGCGCCAAATGTACGCGATGGAATAATCGCGCGAAAAGAGAGAGAGCCACATCACCGTCGCGGCGAGGATGATGAACAGGGCTGTCATCGTCGCCGCCATCCGCGCCGAACGGTACAGGCGGCGATGTCGCATGAACGCCGCCGTGACGTTCGCGACCAGTCCGTAAACAGAGAAGATCAGCGCCAGAAGAAGAAAAATGAAACCAAGATTCGCGGGCATGGATCACCATTTGACGACCGGCGGCAGCGAGACAAAAATCGCCTCGGTGTTCCCGCCAGTCATGAGCCCGAACCGCGTCCCACGGTCCCAGGCAAGGTTGAATTCAGCGTAACGGCCGCGCCAGAACAACTGGCCGTCTTTCTCTTCGTCCGTCCACGAAGTCCGTTTGCGGCGATCGAGGATCCGCGGATAAATGTCCGTGTAGGCATCCGTCACGGCCTTCATGAACCCGAGGCAACGATCAAAATCGCCTTCGAGGTAATCAAAAAAGATCCCGCCGACTCCGCGAATCGATTTGCGATGCGGAATGTAGAAATACTCGTCGCACCAGGCGCGGAATCTTTCGTGACAGTCCGTTCCCCAGGCAAGACACGCCTTTTCCATGGCGGCGTGGAATTCGCGCGTGTCGTCCTCATACTCGATGAAAGGCGTCAAGTCGGCGCCACCACCGATCCAGAACTTGTCGCCAACTTCCAGCAACCGGACGTTCATGTGGGCGATTGGCGCGTGGGGATTCATCATGTGCGTGATGGTCGAGATCCCGGCCGCGGCAAACGGCTTGCCGCGATGCTCGCCCTCGATCGCCGGATATTCAGGGCCGCAGACAGACGAGATGTTCACACCGGCCTTCTCAACCACAGGCCCGCGAAGAACCGACATGGTGCCGCCGCCGCCCTCTGGACGTTGCCACGACGACCGCTGGAAAGTGCCTGTGCCATCAACGGATTCGAGCCGGGCCGCAAGGCGGTCGCGGGCGTCTTGGAGAAACGCCTCAAGGCGTTGTTTTTGGTCCAGTTCCAGTTTCATGGGAAGAGGTCATAGCACCTCCGTTAACGGTGGACAATTCTTAACGTTTCTAATAGAAACGCCTCGATTTCATACCCCACGGGGATAAAGCACGACCATGTCCGGGCAAACTGAAAATCCTGCAACGCCGACCAGGACTCCAACTGGCACCCAAAAAGTGTTTATCAAAACGCTTGGATGCAAGGTCAACACGTTCGACGGGCACGCCATCGGTAACCAGTTCCGGGCCAAAGGCTACACCGTGGTCGATTCGCCGGAACAGGCGGACGTGACCGTCCTCAACACTTGCAGCGTCACCTCGGCCGCAGACCGCGAAGCCCGTTACCTGATCCGGCGGTACCGTCGCGAAAACCCGGACACCCGCATGGTCGTGACCGGCTGTTACGCCCAGACGGACTCCGCCCGTCTGGCCGCCATGAAGGAAGTCGACTTTGTCGTCCCCAACGAGGCCAAGGACCGGTTGCTTGACTTTATCGGCGCCGAAACGGGCCAAGCCGATACGGGCCGCAAGGTTCCTGACGGGGTCAAGACCGTCAGCGAGAACCGCCAGTCCCACTTCAAATCCTCGCTCGTGCTTTTTGACGACGCCTCTTCGTCCCAGACGCGCGCTTTCGTGAAGATCCAAGACGGCTGCAACGGGTTTTGCGCCTATTGCCTGATCCCTTACGCCCGGGGCGCGAGTCGCAGCGTCCAGGCGGAGCAAGCGTTCAACGAGATCAAGCGCCTCATCGACGCCGGCACACCAGAAGTCGTCCTGACCGGGATCCACATCGGCGACTACGGTCGTGATCTTGACAGTTTCGCAGGCGACGCGGAGCCATTCGCGAGCTTTGTCGAGTCGATCATGCAGATTCCAGGACTGGGGCGTCTGCGGATCTCGTCCCTTGAACCAGGAGAGCTCACGCGGGAGCTTCTGGAAGTCCTGAAACGTCACGAGGACAAGTTCTGCCAGCACTTCCACCTGCCGCTGCAATCCGGCCACGACCGGCTCCTGAAAGCCATGCGCAGGACTTATGACACGGCCGGATACGAGGCCGCGGTCACGGCCGCGCGCGAACATTTCCCGGATGCCAGCTTTGGCGCGGACGTCATCCCGGGGTTCCCGGGCGAGACAGAGGAAGAGTTTGCCTCGACGATGGACTTCATTGAACGCGTCGGACTGAGCTACCTGCATGTCTTCCCGTATTCCCTGCGGCCGAATACCGCCGCCGCGCGAATGCCGGGGCACCTGCCGCAGGAAATCGTGAAGGAGCGCGCCGCGCGCTTGCGCGCCCTTTCGGACAAGTTGGCGGCACGGTACGCGGCACGTTTCACAGGCAAGCAGGTTGACGTCCTCTGGGAAAAGGATGTCGACGCGGCAGGTCGGCGCTCAGGGCTCACGCGAAACTACCTGCAAGTCGTCTCGGCCAGCGGCACGGGAGGCCCGGGTGGGCTTGAGGCCGGGATGAGCGGGATTTACCGGGTAAAAGGTTTCACCGACTCGGGCAAACTGCTCGTCTTGAACTGCTCTACTTGACTGCGCCTGATTTCCAAGTACCCGAAACAGTGTCCATTTTTGCGACATGATGGCTGCTTGTCGCGAACCGGTATGAAACATTTCCGGGGTTTACGGAGTCTCCACCCCTTCACAGGGCAATTCAAGGGACTTGATCCAGCCCTTCCCGGGTCAGGCGCAGTCAAGTAGAGCAGTTGACGAGGTCAACCGCCGAGGACCATGGCCCGGATACCCTCCAGCGTCAGAGCCTCGATCCATTCAAGGTCACAACGCTGCGAAGTCAATCTCTTGAATCCCGACATCACGGCGCGGCCATGGCCACCCGTGAAAGCGACGCGCGTATTGACCGCGTTGGCGACAGCATCGCCCGATGATTGCAACGAAAGCCCCAAACTTTGCTGCGCGGATTCGATCAGCAATTGAATGGCGCCGGCGGTCATCGCGATGTCACCACCAAGAATGGCGCCTCGTGTATCCGATGCCATGACACCGGCGGAACCGATTTTCGCCGCCTGACCGGACAAATCCGGCAGAGCCGGAGCCACTTCGTGCAGGGAACGTAATGCCGTTGTCACACCCGGCATGATCACTCCGCCAAGATGCCGGCCAGAGAATGTCAGAACATCGATTGTTGTCGCCGTTCCCGCGCTCACCACCATGCCGATCGACTTCTCGCTGCCGCGCGCGCCGGGTTCAATGCGCGCGAGGAACCCCTCCATCGCCGCGACGCGATCGGCGCCGATCTCCTCCCAGGAATAGTCACTGCGCAACCTCGCAGGACGCTTTGAGACAGAAAGAACATGAATCCCCGCGACCGCTGCCGCACGGGTCAGCAGGGCGAAGTTGTCTGCATTGACCGAAACCACGTGACAAATCACCTGGAAATCACGGGCATCCGCTACAATTCGCGTCAGGAATTCCTGCGTTGGAACCGCGGCCATCTCGTCCGGGGAAAATGCCTGAACCAAAGCGGGAGCCGCATCCCGGGCTGACTTCCAGAAAGCGATCTTGATCCGCGAATTCCCGACGTCCGCGACCATCAGTGGAGCACCGCCCGACTGGGGTCTCTCCTGGTAGACCCAGCGCCAGGAATGATCCGCGCTCGTCAGGCGTGCCATGGTGCCGAACTTGAATCCTTCCAGGATGAGGCTGCCCGCGTCATCGATCCCTTTCAACAGGGCTGCGTCGCGCCCGGCAAGAGCGGCCTCGAGCCCCTGCTGCCCGGCATCGGGCTCAGATTCCGCATCCGTGACGTCCTTCACCAGGAAGTGTCCCGCCTGGATCGCGTAGGCCTCAAAAGCCCGCGGCAAGTCCGTCGCATCCAGCTCCGGCCATCGATTGCAAATCGCCGCAGCCAGATCATGGGCGATCACCTGCAGCTCCGGAATACGGGAATTCTGGCGGCCGATGATATCCATGAGCGATATGGTCGAAACCGCATCCGGACCGTCAAGGCCCGGGGCTGTCGTGATATTGAGGCCGATGCCAACAACCAGGTCACCAATGGTGGCGCCGCTGGAACTGGTTTCGCACAAGACACCGCCCAGTTTGCGACCTGCGAACAAAATGTCGTTCGGCCATTTCAGGGTTACCCGGATGCCGAATGCCTCTTGCAGGTGACGCGCGATCAAAACCGCGACGCGGATTGGCGCTGACTCGAGATTCGGCGTTGCCGTCCATATCCGGGACGGGACCACGATGGTCATCATCAGGTTGCCCGGCGTGCTGCTCCAGGCCCTGCCCCGCCGTCCGCGCCCCGCGGTCTGCATGCGCGCCATCACCGCGAACGGCGCCCGGCGACCCGTGGCCGCGAGGCGCTGCGCCTCCGACGACGTGGAATCAAGGACATCGTGGCTTTCGAATGGAATTTCGAGCGGCGCGGGAGATTCTGTCATTGGACCACTGGATCGAGGCTGAAAAGCAAACTCAAGTCGGCCCAGCGAGACGAATGGAAAATCGCGCTGGTTGAGATGAAATCAACTCCAGTCTCAGCCACGCGACGGACATTCTCGAGGCGCACGTTGCCGGACGCCTCAACGAGAGCGCGCCCGCGGACCGTGCGGACCGCCATGGTCATCTCGGAGACGGTCATGTTGTCGAGCATGAGCACATGCGCGCCCGCGTCGAGAGCCTCCTGCACCTCATCCAGGCTGGTGACCTCGACTTCGACCTTCAAGGTCGGGGGCAGGCTCTCGAGCAACCTGGAAACCGCGGCTTTGATGCCGCCGGAAGCACGGATGTGGTTCTCCTTCACGATGACACCGTCACAAAGGCTGAAACGGTGATTGCGCGCGCCGCCGATCACTGTCGCGGACTTTTCCAGGATCCGGAGGCCAGGGGTCGTCTTGCGGGTGTCGAGAAGCTGGCCCTTGGTGCCCTCAAGCTGGTCGACAAAAGCGCGAGTCATCGTCGCGATGCCACACATGCGCGCGAAGAGATTCAGCGCGACACGCTCGGCTTTCAAAATGGAGCGGGCACAACCACTGATCTCAAGCAGGACCGCGCCCTTGTCGACCCGGTCACCGTTTTTCGCGACCAGTTTGATCGAGAGGGTGGGGTCAACCTTGCGGAACACGGCAGCCGCGACGTCCACTCCAGCGACGAGGGCAGGCTCCTTGGCGATGATGGTCGCCAGCGATTGCTTCCCGGCTGGAACGCAAATGTCTGTGGTCCAATCACCGAAACCCCAGTCTTCCTCGAGGGCACGGGTGATGATCGGGTCAATTTGTATGGCGTGCAAATCGTGCATACGACCGGACATTCCCCCACCCGGGGTCAAATGTCAACGAGGTGCCGGGCCTTCTCTTCCGCGAGGCGGCGGAGTTCCGCGCTGATGACCTCGATGGCGAGGCTGCGGAAGTGTTTCTCGCAATATGCCTCGACCGCCAGGCGGATCTGCCTCGCCGTTTCCTCGTTGCCCGGCGAGAGGGTTGCCCTCGGGGCCGTAACAGGGGCTGGCGGGGGAGTTTTGAAGGCCGACGGTGGCGGCGGTGGCGGTGGCGGTAGCGACGATGGCGGCGGGGGTGGCACCATTTTGAACAGGTCTTCCGGGGCAATCGACGTGGGCCCGGGAGCAAATGGGTCCAGCTGGTCCGGGGCTGCGGGTGCGGAAACGTCGAAAGCCTTTTTGCCTTTGCGCGACGAGTCGACCAGATCCGACGGGAGCGGGGGCAAACCCTCGAGACTCAACGAGAACTCATCGGCAGGCGTGGCTGCCGACGAAGACGGAGATGACGGAGATGACGGCCCTGTCGACGACGATGGTGGCGGCGCTTGTCTCGCAAGTCCCGGCGAAGCGACCTTCGCCACCGCGCCGGTCAGTCGAGTCACCGTCGCGACCAGCTCGGCACTGTCGAACGGCTTCTGGATGATATGGTTTACCCCGCATTCGCGAAGTGTTGCCTCGCCGAGGGAACGGTCATGCGTGCCCTGCATGACCACCACAGGCAATCCGGCGGCCGCGGCGACAACTTCTTTCACTTTCTGGGGATCCGAGCCAACGCCGGGCAGGTTCACGTCCAACATGAGCAACGCGATCCCCGAGCCGATTTTCTGCGCGGCATCCTGCCAGTTGGCCGATGTCTCGATTTTCACCGGATGCCGGGCGAGCGCGATCTTGACGACTTTCTGGATGGTCTCCGAGTCGTCCGCGACGAGAACGCGTGGCACCGCGCCAATGGATGCAGGGCTATTCATACTTTTCAAGATATCAGGATACCTGGCGTTTTGCGAGATTGTCCGTGATGGCCAGTAAAACAACCTGGCGCAATTGCCGGTTGGCCTCGGCAGCGGCCTTGACGATCAGGGCCTGGTCCTCCGCGGTGAAGTGAGATCCGCGGTCGCTGTTCATCTCCACGAAGCACTTGATCCGCAAGTTCTCAAGGTAGACGACCTTGCTTTCGTAGAGGCGCTTCAAAGTGTCGAGATCAAGTCCCTCGGACGAGATCGGCTGGAGCAAATCCCCCATGATCTCGCGGTACGTCGCGTAGTCGAGCTGGTTGTGGCTGCCTTTTGAGTCCACTGCGGTCCTCCTGGATCCAAGGGGGAATTCGGAGGTCCGTGCCGGAACCTTAGCCCGGGGTTTTGGGTAAAGGGCGCGGGACGAGGACTTGGGTCTGGTGGTGCGCAAAAAACAAGCACCCACGGTATACCGGAAGGCCCGGATTCAGCGGTGAAATTTGCCATCTGACCAATTCCTTGACCGGTGGCCGGACGCGCCTTAAAGTCTCTCCTGATTTCAAGCGCAAACAACCGGCAATGCTGCACCTGAGGACCAGTCGATGACCATTTATTCCGGTCAAGTCAACGTCACCCGCTACAAGGTCATGCGCGCGGACGCGGACAAGAAAAGGCACGTTCCCCACGCCACCCTGAATGAAGCCGCGGCCGAATGGAAGGCCGCGCCCTTGACCGCGCTGCTCGAAGAGAAAAAAAACCTTGCCGCCCGGGAAGTAGCGACCGGCTGGGTGGCTCCGGAAGGCCTTGCCGTGGTGCGCGAATGGCGCAACGGGATTGAGGAGGCTTCTCAAGGTGACAAACTCTCCTCCAGCGAATCGACGTGGGATTTCTCCATGGGCGCCGTCAACGACGGCATCATGATGCGCATGAGGCTCGATCGTCGCCGGGTGCCGGCGGCACTGGTCAACGCGGTATACAAGCAAAAACTGTTGTCAGAGGAATCCGTCAAGGGCGGTCGCAGGAAAAGACTGCCGAGGGCGGAACGCGATGCACTCAAGCAGCACGTGCGCGACAGCCTTGTGGCCCGCGCCCTACCCTCTTTTTCCTATGTTGACGCGTTCTGGCGCGAGGGCGCCGGGGAAATGCTGGTCTTCACGACTTCAGAGCCAGCGTTGAAAGCGTTCGAGGAACTTTTCGCGAGGACTTTCGGCGGTCCTGCCAACGTCAGCTTGACCAGGATCCAGCCACCGATGACTGCCGCGCCGGCAGAATTCTGGACCAGCTCGAAAACTGGCGATGAAGGCGTCGACCAATGGCTTGAGGCTTTATCCGGAACGATCCCGGCCTCAGTCGGGGTAACCGGACTGGAAGACATTGCTGGCGCTTGATCCGCCAAGTCCATCGTGAGAGTGTAATCGCTCTGAATAACCAGGCTTCTTCTGGATGAAGACGACAATGGAGTCCACTGTGACAGTGAACGTTAACGACCATGACACCGCGAAAACCACCGCCGAAACCCCTGAGCGCGAAGCAACCGCCACGAGCGAAGGAAACGGTACCGCCGACTGGGCAAAGATGAGTCCGGTGGAAATTGGCGAAAAACTTTTTCAGCTCCGGGACTTCACGCCGGTCCCGCTGATCCTGTTGATGCTGCTTGCGGCGAAACCAACGGTGGTGTCCGCGACCCTCGGACTTCTGGTCATCGCGCTCGGCGAACTGATCCGCACCTACGCCGTCTCCTTCATCGGCGGCGTTTCCCGGACCCGGACCACCAGCACCAACCAGCGCCTGATCACAGAAGGCGCGTTCAGCATCGTGCGCAACCCGCTTTATGTCGGCAACTTCATGATCACTGCTGGTGTCGCGATCTATTCCGGCGTTGTGTGGATTGTGGTCCTCTCGGCCGCGGCATTCGCTTTCCAGTATTACTACATCGTGAAGTACGAGGAATCGCTCCTGATCAAGAAGTTCGGCAGCGAATACGAGGACTACCTGAAAAAAGTCCCGGCCTGGATCCCGTCCAGCATCCCTTCGATGGACACATTGCCGTGGCCTGAGACGTTCGCACCCGCGATCCGCAGCGAGAAAAGAACGCTCACCGCCATCGCGCTTGTCATCTTGATGTTGATGCTCAGAGCGTAGTCGTCGAGAAAGTGGGATCAGGACGTCCCGTCTTGGCTTGCTCGCGCAGGACGCGGGCAAGGCCTTCCTGCAGGGAAGGCGGCAACAATTTCAACCGCACGGCAACCGAATTCCGCACCGTGTTGCCAATGGCTGATTGATCGGATTCATGCCAGGCGAGAAGGCGGGCCATGATATTCGTGGCAACGTCGCCAGCATGACTGCCTGCGGAGCCCTTTACGAACAAGACGGCGTCCACCGCAAGCAACCCGGCAAGGCGCGCGAACAAAATGTCGTCAGATATTTTTTCGACAGCAGCCAGCAATTCGTCATCCGGGAGGTTGGCGATCGCGTCCGCCTTTTCAACAGCAGCCTTGAATAGCGCGATCGGATCTTGCCCGGCCGGGACAATCCCCCGCCAAGCGTCCAGGTCATTTTTTATTTCAGGTGAAGCGTTCGCCTGTTCCCACCACGCGGGATTTGTGTCACGCCGCGATTCATTCCCGGTCAATAACATCGTAGGTTCTGCCGTGGGTTCTGCCGCGGTCTCAGCCGCACTTACGCCGACAGCGGCGAAATCCTGCTCCTCTGCCGCAAGAAATTTGCTGACCGTAGCGTTCATCGCCGGCTGCGGCAGCAACGCTTCCTCAAGCTTTTTGCGTTCCTGGCGCAGGACCTGGACCTTGGCACGCCGCCCCAATTTGGCAAGGGCTTCCTCGGCGATCGCCAGCGACTCCAGGCGGTTTGGCGCACTGCGAAACGCGGCATGCGCGCAGATCAGACCAAGACGGGGCGATACGCCAAGCAGCAATTGAGCCGCGGCCAGGAGCTGGTCAACTTTGTACTCACCGTCAGGAATGTCTTGCAAAAGGGCAACAATGCGCGACGCCAACAGCTCGTCCGACGGATCGGCGGCGAGCTGCTGGAGCAAGCTGGACAGTCCCGGGTACAAGGATCATCCGCCCTTTTGGGCGTCATTCTGCAGGAAAGTCTCGAGAAACTTGGTCGAGACGTCTCCTTCAATGAACTTCGGGTCGTCAAGAACCTTGAGATGGAAAGCGATGTTCGTGCGGATCCCGTCCACTTTCATCTCGCGCAACGCGCGACGCATCCGGACAAGAGCCTCATCCCTGTCGCGTCCGAAAGCAATGAGTTTGGCGATCATCGAATCGTAGAGTGAAGGCACGGTATAGCCAGCGTAGACCATGCTGTCCACGCGGATTCCCGGTCCACCCGGCTCGTGATACGCCGTCACCTTGCCAGGCCAGGGAGCAAACGTCGACGGATCCTCAGCGTTGATCCGGCATTCAATCGCGTGACCGGAGATCTTCGCCTCACGAACGGCCCGGGACAATTCATGCCCCATGGCGATGCGGATCTGTTCCTTCACGAGGTCCACACCGGTCACGAGTTCCGTGACTGGATGCTCGACTTGAACCCGGGTATTTACCTCCATGAAGTAAAACCTGCCGTCTTCATCCAGCAAGAATTCCGCGGTGCCAAGAGACTCGTAACCGACAGCCTTGGCGAGGTTGACGGCAGTCTGGCCAATGGTATCTCGCTGAGACTGGGAGAGAACCGGGCACGGAGCTTCCTCGATCAACTTCTGGTGACGACGCTGGATGGAGCAATCACGCTCTCCCAGATGGCGGATGTTGCCATGCTCGTCAGCGACCAGCTGGATCTCGACGTGACGCGGTTGTGCGCAGTAGCGCTCGATGAAGCAATCTGGATTGCCGAACCCGTTCAAAGCCTCGACTTGCGCCAACTGGAACAGTCGCAACAAATCGCCTTCTTCCCGGACGATCTTCATCCCGCGGCCGCCGCCACCTGCGGCTGCCTTGATGATCAGCGGATAGCCAATCTCGCGCGCGATCTCGATCGCCTCTTCCTCGGTCCGGACCACTCCGCGACTGCCGGGCAGCATGGGTACGTCGGCCTTCTCGGCAATGGCCCGCGCCGAGACCTTATTGCCAAGGGCATGGATGTGCTCAGGCTTCGGTCCGATGAATTTGATGCCGTATGCCCGACAGACGTTGGCAAACTCGAAGTTTTCCGACAGGAAGCCGTAACCGGGATGGATCGCGTCCACACCGGCCAGTTCCGCGGCGCTCATGAGGCTCGGGATGGACAAATACGATTTCGGGCTCGGTCCCGGACCGATACAAATACTCTCGTCCGCCAGCTTCGCGTGAAGGCTGTCCCGGTCGGCTGTCGAATGGACCGCCACCGTATGAAGACCTAGTTCCTGACACGCCCGGATAACCCGGACAGCAATCTCACCGCGGTTGGCAATCAGGACTTTTTTCATGTTTCAGCCTATTCGATGATAAACAATGGCTGGTCGAACTCCACCGGGTGTTCGTTATCCACGAGCACTTCACGGATAACCCCGTCCATCTCGGACTCAATCTCGTTCATGAGCTTCATGGCCTCGACAATGCAGAGCACTTCGCCCTTCTTGACCCTCTGGCCGACGCTGACGAACGGCTGGGATCCAGGCTGGGACGAGCGGTAGAAAGTGCCGACAAACGGCGACTTGATCGTCTTGCCCGACGTGGTGGCCGGACGGGTCCCCTCGGTGTGGGCGGCAGGGGCATGGGCTGCCGCCGCGTGTACTGCGGTGCCGGCCGGACTCAGTCCACCAGCGGGGGCCATTGACGTCATCGCGGCCATGGAGGCTGGCATGTTCATCATCGGCATCGGGAACCCGGCCGGGGCCGGAGCCTTGATGCTGATTTCATGATGTTCGTCAGCGACGCTGATTTCCTGCATCCCATGCTTGCGCATGAGTTCCATCAACTTCTCGATTTTTGCGAAATCCATTTCAGCCATGTCCTTTGCTGGTTACTTCACTTTTTCGATGTAAGCGTTGGTGCGCGTGTCGATTTTGAGCAAATCGCCTTCGCTGATATGGAACGGTACCGATACCACCAGTCCGGTTTCCATCGTCGCAGGCTTGCCGCCGCCCCCCGAAGTGTCGCCCTTGATGTTGGGTTGGGTCTGCGCGACCTTGAGATTTACGAAGTTGTCCACCTCAACCGCCACAGGCCGGCCGCGGTAGAAGGTCACCATCACGTTGCTGTTCTCGATGATGTAGAACTTGTTGTCGCCAAGTTCCTCGGAGGTCAGGGTGTATTGGTCGTACGTACCGCTGTCCATGAACGTGTAAGTGCTGCCGTCGTTGTAAAGATACTGCATGGTCCGCGTCTCGACGTCCGGAATCGCGACCTTCTCGCCGGACTTGAACGTCACTTCGAGAACCTGCGCGGTCTCCAGGTTCCTGAGCTTGGTGCGGACAAAGGCCGAGCCCTTGCCGGGACTCACGTGCTGGAAGTCAACAATGACCCAGGCCTTGGAATTGTATTCAATCTTCAAACCTTTGCGGAAGTCGGTCGTCGAGTACATCTGGTCCCCTGAAATCTGATGCCAACTGATTCGTTTATCTTCTGATGCGAGCGACCGACTTTAACCCCGAACATTCATAAGTTCAACGGTCTTGCGTCAGACTTTGGTGCCGCAGGATCCGAAGGAGTGGTCCACGGAATTGCCCGAGGTCCGCCCACCTTTCGCGCTGGATGCCTTGTCCGGGCGCCTTGATGTCCCGGCCGCCGGTGGCGTGGATGATATCCCCTTTCCCACCGGCGTGGCTTCGCTCCAGAAGGACCACGTGACCCTTGTAGACCAGAAGATCGCCCGGCGTCGCGCTGGCCGGATCCGGGGGCAGGGACAAAAACCCGAAATCCCGCTCCAGACGGACCGCTGGAAGGGCGGCCATGTCCTTCGACGTCAGGTAGGGATGCTGGATCCCGGCGCGCTCGAAAACAAGCTGGGTAAAATGGCTGCAATCGACGCTGCACCTGGCGCATTCGGCGCAAACCCGCAAACGCCGGTCTGACGATGGGCGCTCCGATTCGAGGCACTGGTTGCAGGCCTCGCAATCGGCGGCAGTCCCGAGGCGATTGCCCCCGTAAACATAAGAAACTGGAGCCTCGTCGAGCAGCCTTCGGGCCGATTGAACCAGGTCTCTTTGTTTGCTGGACAGGCGTTGCCCGACCCTGATGTGGATCTTGCTGCCCTGATCTTTCCTGACTCCATCCGTGGTCGCAAAAACAGCGGTCGAGAATACCAACAACAACGCGAAACTCAGGAACTTTTTTAGCATTGGACAGAATCCGGTCACAGTTGGAGAATAAATCCGGCATTGCTGCCGATACTATTACAAAACATCGTAGGCGCGGCGTAAACCATGAATCGTGAACAATCGCGAAGCTACCGGGAACAGGTCTTCTGGGTGCTCGTCATCGAGGCCCTGATCATTGCTGTCCTGATTCTCGTGGCGACCATGTTCTGGACCCATGTTTGTACAGACAGCCTGAAATCCTGCGTAGCCGCCAACGACCACCTCAGGCCCGTTACATTTCTTGCCCTGTCTGCCTTGCGCCCCTTCGTTTTCACCCCATTTTTCTTCATGGCCCTGATCGCGGGTCCGGCTTTCGGCGCTGCCTGGGGAACGGTTTTGACCCTTGTTGGCGGCCTGCTGTCCGCCCTGGCCATTGCCACCATCGGACGCGCGGCCGGCAGAAACCTCGTGGCGCCGTGGATGAACGCGAACCTGCCCGCGACGTCACGGTTCCTGCGCCAGCAAGACTATAAAATCGCTTTTTTCCTGTGGCTGGTCCCCCTGATCCCGTTCGACATCACCGCTTTCTTCTGCGGTGTGTTCGGGTGTCGCTGGCGGCACCTGATCTGGACCATGATGCTCGGGACCTTGCCAGAGGCATTGGTGTTCGCCCGCATGGGCTCGCCCGAGGCAACTTTTACAGGATCTGCCATCGACACATTGGCTCTGGTCGCCGTTGCCGTGATCATGCCTCTGCTGCTGGGAGAGTACTTGTCCCGGCGCAACGGCCGCAGCATGTGGCAACAGTCGATTCTTGCGTACAAGGAACTTCTGGCCGAAGTGCGCAACAACAACAAGGTCCCGCGCAGGACTAACTTCCATCCCGACCGCACCCCGATCCTGCTGCTTTACGGGTTCTTCTCCTCGCGGCGGGCCCTCGGGATCCTGGAAAAGCACTTGCAAGACAAGGGTTTCGACGTCATCTCCTTCAACCTTGGCGGACTGATGGGGACGTTTTTCACGCGATCCATCCTGGACTCTTCCTTGTTCATTGACGGAAAATTGAAACGGCAAATGGAGCGCCACGGGTTCAAAAAAGTCCACATCGTCGCCCACTCCAAAGGGGGCCTGGTGGCGCTGTGGTGGCTGCTCAAGATGGGTGGCCACCAATATTGTGACAAGGTCGTCACCCTTGGTACACCGTTCAAGGGATCGAACCTGACCTGGCTGGCCCTGGTCACGCCCCTTGGCCTGTGGTGGCAGGACATGTGGGAAATGCGGCCGGGATCCACATTCCTCAAAAACCTCCATTTGTCGACTCTCCCGGACAACGTCGACGTCTACTGTTTCCATTCGGACAAGGACCGCGTGGCGAGGGGCGCAACCGGGCTGTTCCAGCCGATACCACCGTCACGGCGGATCCACCCGGTCGCCATGAACGATATTTCCCATTTCGAGTTCCTTTCAAGGCGCCAGGTGACGGACCGGATCGCGTCTTTGCTGGGCGTCCAGGTTGGAGTCGTTGAAGTCAAGGCAGCGGAAACCACAGGGGAAAATGCCCTCTTGCGACAACGCTGATTTGGGTTCATTCTTGCCAGTCATGAAGCATGCAGACGCCAACATGGATCAAACGCCGGTCGACTCGCGATTCAGGGACTCACGCCTCGCGAGGCTGGACAAACTGGCAGACGCGACGCGCGAGCGGTATGGCGTCAACGCGCGCTCAGCGCGGATCCCCGCCCGTCTGATCGTCGATTTCGACCCATGGGCCCTCAGTCTGGATATCGTCGCCACTTCCGTTTCACTGGCGGGAATGCGGGCGGAGATTGACCTCTCCCGGCTTCCCGGGGACGCGCAGCAACTGCTGGCTCCGGGCGACCTGTACCGGATCCACTTCAAACCGGATGACGCGCCTTTGGCGAGGCGAGGAGCGGCGACCATCGATGGCCCCGCGGTCTTGCCCTTGATGACGGCGCGGCTGGAGCAAAAAGAGGTGCCTGCTGGCGCAGGCCCGTTGCAGTTGCGCTTCAAGTGGTTGCTCGACCTTGCCGTCGAGCGTGAGTTCCAGAAATTCCTCCAGGACCTGAATCCGTGACTCAAAAGCGGGCCGAAGCGTCGCTCGAGCACCTGCGCCGGGTATTTACCGTGCCGGAGGGCGACGACTCCACCCTTGCCAGGATCGACCGCGAGATCTCGCGAAATCTTGCCGGGTTTCTCAAGGATCACATCGTCAGCGAAGAACGGGAACCCGCCAAGCTCGAGCGGGACTTCATGGAATCCTCCATGCCCGAGGATCCATGTTTTGTTTCGGAAGAAGCCAGGTTCCTTCTCGAGAAGGTCGTGGCCCAGTCGGTACACACGGCCTCACCCGCGTTCATCGGTCACATGACGTCAGCGATCCCCTACTTCATGCTGCCGCTGGCGAAAATCATGATCGCGTTGAACCAGAACACGGTGAAGATCGAGACGTCCAAGGCCTTTACACCGCTTGAGTCCCAGGTCCTTGGAATACTGCATCGCCTGGTCTATGGACGCAGTCCGGGGTTCAACGATGGCTTTTATCGCAAATGGATCCAGAACCGTGACCACGCCCTTGGCGTCTTTTGCTCTGGCGGTACCGTCGCCAACTTGACCGGCCTGTGGGTCGCGCGCAATCGCATGTTGGCGCCGCGCGAAGGATTCGCGGGCGTCTCGGAGGACGGCGTCATCGCGGGCATGCGCGCCTGGGGATTCGATCATCTGGTGGTGCTGGTCAGCAAGCGCGGCCATTATTCGCTGAAGAAATCCTGCGACGTGCTGGGCCTCGGAAAACGCAACCTCGTGGTCGTTGACACGATCAACCACCGGATCGACATCGCGGACTTGCGCCGCAAGATCGCCGAGCAAAAAGCCCGGCGCGCCGGGATCATCGCCATGGTCGGTGTTGCCGGCACAACAGAGACCGGACACGTTGACCCGCTCGACGAGATGGCGGATGTCGCGACCGAACACGGCATCCATTTCCACGTGGACGGCGCGTGGGGCGCTCCAACCCTGTTCTCCGAACGTTATCGTCCCCTGCTTAAGGGCATTGAGCGCGCCGATTCCGTTATCGTCGACGCGCACAAGCAACTCTATGTCCCGGTCGGGGCCGGAATGACGCTGTTCAAGGACCCGTTGGCCCTCGACTCGGTGGAGCAGACGGCGCAGTACATCATCCGCAAGGGATCGCGCGACCTTGGCAAGCACACTCTTGAGGGAACGCGCCCCGGCATGGCGATGCTGGTGCATTCGGGACTGCATGTTCTCGGCCGCAAGGGATACGAGATGCTCATTGACCTCGGCATCGGAAAGGCGGGTCAATTCGCGAAAATAATCCAGGCCTCGGATGATTTCGAGCTCACGACCGAACCGGAACTGAACCTGCTGACTTACCGGTATGTGCCTGATTGGGCGCGGGATTGCCTGAAATCGGCGTCGCCGCATGCCGCGGCGAGGATCAATGACGCGCTTAGTGACTTGACGGAGCAAGTCCAGAAGACAGAACGCGCCCGGGGAAAAACGTTCGTCTCGCGAACAAGATTTGAGTTGCCGCAACACCACAGCCAGCCCTGCACCGTGTTCCGCGTCGTATTGGCAAATCCGCTGACAACGCGGCAAATCCTCGGTGAAATACTCGACGAGCAGCGCCAGATCGCGAAGGATTTGCTGGACGGCGCGACGGGACGGAAATTGCGCGCGGCCTGCGCGGCGGCCAAACCGTAACAAACGACAAGAAACGGATGAATCGATGAACGCGAACCTGAAACAATCCGTGGCACCGGAAAGCGGAACAACGGTCGCGCGGACATTGATCCGCGGCCTGCGCGTGATCACAGCGGGCGCCGCGAACGCGATCCACGCGGATATCTTGATCTCGGGCAACCACATCGAGGCGGTGATCGACCGGGACAAGCAGCCGGCACAAGCCGCGATCGCGGCGGATTACCAGATCGACGGGACCGGATTTCTCGCGATTCCGGGTCTGATCAACGCGCATACGCACGCCGCCATGGGTTTCTTCCGGGGTTTGGGCCACGGCCGGACCAACATGATCGAGACTTTTCTTTTCCCGGCAGAGAAAGCCCTGACTCCGGAACTTCTGGAGCCACTTTCATGGTCCTACCTGATCACGAGCCTGCGCGCTGGCGTGACATGCGTCGCGGATCACTACTACATGATCGCGGGCGTGGGACGGGCGCTTGAGCGCCTTGGAATGCGCGGTTTCATCGGCGAGACCATCGCCGACCTGGGCGGGGCTTTTCCCGGGTGGGAATCGTGGACACGGGCGCGCGAGACGATCGACTCATGGCAGTTCAGCGACCTCGTCCGGCCGGTCATTGCCCCGCACGCCGCCGACACCGTTTCCGGGAAGATGCTGCGCGAGGCCGCGCAGTTCGCGAAACAGCGTCATTTGACCCTGCACATGCACCTCAGCCAGACGACCGGGGAACTGCATCGCGTCAGGCAACAGGATGGCATGACCCCTGTGCAAAAGGCGTTTACGTGTGAGGCACTCTGGGACAGGACCCTCGCCGTGCACATGGTTTCGGCGCGGGAGGCCGATTACGCGGAACTCCGTGCCAGTGGCGCGACGGCTGTCATCTGCCCCGCGTCACAAATCATCTACGAGCATCTCGCGCCACTCGAGAACATCGCTGCCACCGGGGTCCCCTGGGCAACGGCCACCGACTGCGCTGCCAGCAACGATGGCGCCGACTTGTTGAACGATTGCAAATGGCTGGGCCTTTTGGCCCGGGACCGCAGGATCGCCGACGACACGTTTGACCCGCGCGCCCTTCTCGCGAGCGTGACCACGGTTCCCGCGCGCGCCCTCGGCATGTCGGGAAAGTTGGGGACGCTGGCCGCCGGGTCACTCGCGGACATCGTATTTGTCAGGGATGACATCTCAATGCGCCCGGCTTTCAATGATGTCCGGAATCTGATTTACTCCGCAGGGTCCAGCGGCGTTGAGCACGTCATGATCAACGGAAAGTGGCGCCTTTGGAAACGCGAGCTTTGTGGCGCCAGTGAACAGGACCTCACGAACGCGTTCGAAGGGGCCGTGCGCGAAATCATGCGCAGGACGGGAATCCGCGGAGATTTGTGATGCGCATTATCGACATCTCGCCAGTTCTGAGTGAGTCGACTCCGGTTTGGCCGGGGGATACGCCACTGTCGCGCAGTTGGCTGACGCGGCTGCAAGATGGTTCCAACATTGACCTGTCGACCCTGACGACCACCGTGCACATCGGCGCCCACGCCGACGCCCCCAGTCATTACGCGAAGGGTGCCCAGACCATGGAGCAAGTCGACCTGGAGCCTTTCCTGGGTCCCTGTGTCGTCGTGGACGCGCGCGGCTGTGCGCAAGTGACGCTGGATCACTGCCATCCAGCCATCAAATCGGGGGCCAGACGCATCCTGTTCAAGACGCGGCTGCGGCGTGAGGGCAAACAGTTCGAAACGGACTTCGCTTCGTTCACGCCAGAGGCTGCCCTGGCCATGGGAGAGGCCGGAGTGCTCCTGGCCGGTATTGACACCAGTTCGGTCGATCCGTTTGATTCAAAAGACCTTCCCGCCCATCAAGTTTTCGGGCGTTACAATATCAGGAACCTGGAAGGCCTCGACTTGATGGACGTCGAGCCGGGACCATACGAGCTGATCGCGCTACCGCTGAAACTGCAGGGATTTGACGCAAGCCCGGTCCGGGCAATCTTGCGAAAGGAGTCATGATGCGACGCCTCAAACAACGGGAATCTTTCGCGGCGGTGATTGGCGCCGTTGTCGTCACCATGGTGATCCACTGGTCAAACGCGCGCACGGTGTCCGCGGCAGACGGGAAAAGCGCGTCAATCAGTGAGACCGCATCCACGGCGAAGTCCGATGACCGGATGAAAGCGTCCGTAAAAGACTGTCACGACGGGGACACCTGCCGCGTTGTCACCGAGACCGGCCACATGTGGATGAACGTGCGCCTGGCGGGAATTGACGCCCCGGAGCGGGCCAACCGCCACAACAAGAGCAAAGGCCAACCCATGGGTGACGCGGCGCGCGAGTTCGTCAATGACCAGGTCGCCGGTAAGACCGTCGATTTGGAACAAGTGGACTTGGATGCCTACAACCGGCCCGTCGTCGTCATCTGGAATGGCCCAAAGAACGTCAACATGACGATAGTCGAGGAAGGCATGGCCGAGGCGTATCGCGGTCCCGTGAAACGGATTGACCAGGACGCCTACGTCAAGGCCGAGGCGCGCGCCAAGGCGGCCGCCAAAGGGATTTGGCGCCTGCCGGCCAGCGAGCGCCAGTCACCGGCGGAATACCGCAAGCAAATCCGCGCGAACCGCAAGAATTGAATTCAATACGAGTCGTGCCAGGAACTGGCGCCCGTCTCGCGACGATCAGAGATCATGCGCGCGAAGGCTTTCTTGCCCGTAGACCCGGGCTTGACTTTGACTTCCTCGCCGTTGGCTGAATACTGGCGTCCCCAGAAATGCGCGACCTTCCGGTCGATCTTGCGCTGCATGACAACCCTGCGTCCGTCGCGGCAGCGAAACTGGAAACGCTCGTCCTGGCGGTTCTTCTCGACGATGAAGCAACCATATTTTTCCGACAGCACACGCACCATCGTCCAGTAAAGACGGTCGCTGGAGCCCACCCGGTCAGAAGGCGCCAGGTACACGGTCGAGGATCCGAGTTTTCCGTAGACGCCCTGGTCAAAAACCGTGGGCTTCTCGATGGCGCGGCGTACCGCGATGCGGGCAAGGTCAGGATCCGCGCGCAACTTGGCTGAAAGCCTCTCCGTCCGTTCCGGCAGCACCTCGAACTCAACCGGCGTTTCCGGGCGAAGCTCCGGAGTCACCGCGCGGCCGTGCATCAACTCGCCCCAGTCAATCATCACGGGGCCGGGATCCGCGTCAGCCAATACAGGCGCAGCAAATACAGGCGCGGCCGACATCATCTGGGCAACGACGAAAGCGACTTTGCAGATTCCTCTTCCCATGGAACCGTCTCCCTTGCCTCAACCGATCCGGGGCAATTTAAATTCATCGTCCGCGTAACAAAATTCCATCAGCGCCTTGTTGAAGGCCGCCGCCTGGTCCTCGGAAAAACCGTGGATGCTGAATCCATGCACGATCCTGCCGCCTGAATCATGACTCCAGCGCACCTCGGCCTCGATCGTCCGTATGCCACTGGCGACGAGATCATGACCGAGGCGCTCGTCGCCCACCTCAAACATGATCCGCGATCCGCGCGCGAACAAGGCAGGAAGGCGCGCCGCGAAACCCCGGCCTGAGAAGTTTATCAGCTCACACGGCCCAAGTTCAGTCTTCATGATCACGGTCTTTCCCTCAGGCACCATCCATCGACGGTCAACCCGGTCCACCGCGATCGTTTTCCGGAAGGCCTCGACAAGGCGTACTTTCAATTGCGGTTCTGATGCCAGCGGATCGAATTCAAATGCCTCGACCAGGGCATTCATGTGTTTGACGCGGACAAATTTCCGGACAAATTTCGACCTGCGACCGGCCGGCGCGGCGAGGGCACAGGTCGTAGAGCTAACAAGTATCGTCCCGGGATCACACGCGTCTTCCAGTCTTTTTGCGAAATTCACACCTCCGCCGACGATGGTCACATCCATGCGCTGCTCGGTACCAAGATCGCCAAGCAAACAGGTCGCGGAATTGACGCCAATGCGGAGAGGCAAAACCGGCAGGCCATCGGCCAGCGCTCTCTGGTTTCTGATCAAATGAGCGCGCTGGATCCTCTCCGCGCACTCGAAAGCCCGGACGGCATGATCCATTTGATCCGAGGTCGAGGCTAGATCCTGGCCGAAATAAGCGAGCAACCCGTCACCGAGGCTCTTGTCAATCACACCCTTGTGCTCGAGAACGAGACGCGACGCGTCAGAAAGGACCTCACGCAGGTAATCGAAAACCTCCTGGGCTCCACGCCGTTCCGCGAACAAAGAGAAACCAGCGATGTCAACAAACATGACGCTGACTGGCACTTCGCGACACTCCAGCGTGATGCGTTCCGGGTGGCGCGTCAGGGAATCCATGGACTCGCGCGTGACGCGTCCGTCAAGTGCGGCCACGACCTTGATCGCGTTCGCACGGGATACCGAGGCCTTGCGACTCAAAACAAGAATCCCCGAGACACTGGCCGCCGCCACTGGCGCCAGCCACGGGATCGCGATGGCACCATGGATGAAGAGTCCAAGAGCCACCAGAACCCACGCCAGGATCGCGAGCATCAGCGCGGGGATACCCGCCGCCACTGGCAGCATCGCCGTCACGGCAAAGCCGGCCAACGCGCCGCCACCCCACCAACCGGCGGTTCCCGGAGCCTCCTGAAGGTAAACGCCCCGGGCAAAATTGTTCACGAGCGAAGCCACCACGAAAGAGGCAGGCATCTCGCCAAGAGGCGTCAGCAAGGAAGAATCGGCGCGATCGGCGCTGCTCGTGTTGCCGACAAAGACAAGATCCCCCGGCTGGATCGACGCGGACGCGGCCGACGCGCGGGAAGCCGGGTCGAGAAAGTGTTTCATCGAGATCGCGGCACGGGCGAGTCGCGCGCGGGCAACGATGTCGGGCAAGAGTTCTCCGTCCCCGTTGACCGGAGCCCGTGTTCCATTGACCAGCAAAAATCCGGCGCCGGGCGAGCGGTTCGCGAACCCGGCGACCGCGAGGTGCGGGACCAGGGAGTTGTCGCGTCCGCGCACGACGAGAGGCACCATCATGTTGGCCTGGTAATTGACGGCGCCGATTCCAGAAAAACCAGCGAGAATCGCTGGATGCGGGCCATAAAGAAAATCGCGTGAACGGTCATTGGCCGGAAACCCCAGCGCCGCGAGCTGCGACTCAACAGGAATTCCTGGATCCAGTCCCCACGAAAGCGCGGACGTCGCGCGCGCGGAACCTGGCGTCAACTTCTCCCTGAAGGAATTGTCGGCAGGCTGGAAATAGGCGCCCGCGATCACGGGAACATTGAGGCGGTGATGAATCCCGAGAAGACCCCGCGCGAAACTTCGCGCGTCATCGTCTGTGGCGCCCGGGGGCAAAGCGCCGAAAACCTTGTTGATGACTATCGCGGAAGGCTTCCGGGACGCAATGGCTTCAAGGACAGTCATCCACTGCGCGAGTGAGGGTTCCGCCGCGCCGAGCCACGCCATCGCCGCGTCATCGAAGAATACCATCTTGAGTCTTGGCGAGACCGTCGCGCCGGAGCCTGCCATTTCCCGCACCCGGTAGAGCAGCGGCAATTCGATCCGGGTCCTCAAGTAGTCACCGAGCGCACCGGAACCTGCGGCAGAGGCCATGATCACGGCAGCGACCACGTAGGCGAAACTGCGGCCCCGGCTGATTCCGGGGCGCCGGAACCTGCCCGCCAGACCGGACGCGCTTTTCAGGTTTGGTGTCTGATTCATGTTGGAGTTATCGGCACTTGCGACCGGCACGTGAGTCCCGACCGTGACGCGAGGTGAACCCCCATCACACGGACTGGCCGGAGCCAGCTGGAACGGCTATGATCCCCGTGCTGGAAATCAAATTGAGGGAAAAGAAAAAGTGGGTCGTTTGAGGCACCAGTTCAGGTGGATGCGGTCGTTGTGGTGGATCGTGTTCGCGCCAGTAGCGACTGCTGCGCCCGCCGTGCCCCCGCTCCCGTCCCAACCCGGAGTGACGCGAACTTCGCCCGCTCTTGCGATTGCCACGACAGTTGCGCCGGCATCCTGGCCTGTCGTCTTGCACCCCCTTGCCGACGCGAACCGGAAGGAATCCTGGTTACGCAACCTCGTTCACGGAACTCTCGTCACTCTCGACCGTGACTGGTCCTGGCAATGCCAGCTCTGCGCGAACATGCCCTCAACGTCGAACGGACTTTTGCGCGCTGACATGGGGGGTGGCTCAAAAGGTTCCCGACGGGGCATCAATGTTGATTTTGAGATCCCTGCCCACGCGACGTGGGCGGACGGAACACCGTTGACGGCTCAAGACTTCAAGCTCGCGTTCGACATCGCCTCGACACTGCCGCCAACCACTGACTCCGGAAACGCGGCACGGGCGATTGCGGAATTCAATGTCGACTCCAAAAACGCGAAACGATTCAGCGTGCGCCTGAAGGAATCCCGCGGAGATTTCTGGTTCGCATCGCGCATGCGTCCAATCCCCGCTCACCTGGAGGCTGGAATCTGGGCAGCCAGCGAGGGCAATTACCAGGATTACATGCAGGCCTCGACCTACGTGAGAGATCCGCTGAACCCAGGGCTCTACAGCGGCCCCTGGTTCCCGAAGTCGAACCGTCCGCCAGTATCCACGCCGATATCCATGGAAGCGAACAAGGGTTTCGCTGCCGGGAAGGTGACGACCGAGGCCGTTTCCATCCATTTTTTCCGTGACGACCGGGCGGCGGCGGCGGCACTTCAAGCGGGCTCCGTTGACATCATCCCGGAGACTGACCTGACGGCGGCAGGCGCGAAGTCGATCAGTCTCAAGAACAACGTAAAATTCGCCCTCGGCAGCGAGCTCGAGCACCTGGACTTCAACACGCGCAACCCGTTGCTTACGGATATCAACCTGCGCAAGGCGATCAGCCTGATCATCAATCGCTACACCCTGGCCGGTTCGGTCGGATTCCCCGGGTCCCTGCCGATGGCAACGGGTCTATTCCATCCAGCGATGGCAGGACGCCCGTCGCGTCTTGATCGCGGCCAATACCTGAATCCCGCGGCCTTCGCCCACCCTGTTTGGACGCATGCTCCTGGGGAGGCGTTCGCCCTTCTGCAGCAAAGCGGATGGACACGCGAGTCACCACCAAAATCCGGCGCGGGGCCAGCCCGGTGGACCAAGGAAGGGGTTGCCCTTGAACTGGACCTTGACTCGAACAAACTTGACCTGACGCGCGCGTCCATCGTGCGCGAGATTTCGCGCCAGCTTTCCGAGGCGGGGATCAAAGTCAACGTCCGCGACCACAGCCCTGACGCCTTTGCGCGCGAGACGATCCGGAAACTGAGATTCAAGTATCTGGCGGCCTACGGATGGAAAATGCCATCGGGCGTTGTCCCGGAGGCGATCCTTGACTCGCGGCAAATTCCCTCGCTGCAAAATGGATACACTGGCGAGAACACGGCGGGATGGTCCAGCAAAGGTCTCGACGAAGTCCTCGAACAGTTGCGGCAAGAGTGGAATCCGGCGTTGCGGCTCGACATGCTGCGTGAGATCGAGGATCTCGCGACAGCCGACGTCCCTTTCATTCCCCTCTTCTACCGTCCATTGTACGCGGCGACCAGTGACCGGCTCTCTGGATTCAACCTGCCCGGCCACGACACCTGGTCCAGCGGCGCGGCACGTGAGTGGACCCTGAACTCCCCCAAATGAGTCGACCCAAGGGATGAGCGGCGTGGGCCACTCATCCCCCGGGTAGAGGAACCGCCAAACCAGAAGTCAGGAGAATTACTTCTGGACCGGGGTTTTTGAGGACTGCACGGGCGAGGGAGTTGTCCCTCCACTCGACGGCGCAGGGGTTGCGATCGGCTTGCCGACCTGGTCTTCAATCTTGTTCAAGTCACTGCCGCTGTCTGAGACCGGGGTCTTGTCCAGCGGGTTGGCGATGTCATGGATCAGCGTCTGGCCATCAGAGCCTGAGACCTTGCACTGGCTTCCCTTCTCGAGGTCGATCACCGTCGCGTAGGAAACCTGGCCGCTGAGGCCCGAGTTCAGCGTGTCAACAACCTGGATCGCGGCTTTCGCCGAGTCATCCTGGCGGAAGGTCAGCATCCGCGAGAAGTGGGCGGTCTGGCCAACCTTTGCCACCGTCATGAACACCGTGTGCACGAACTTGTTGTCTTCCTTGAAGCGGTCCACCGTCATCGTACCGAGGACATCTTTGGTCTCGCCGGTGGCAACGTTCACCAATTGCTTCGCCGTGATGCGCGCGTCGAAGTGTCCGACACTTCCCGGGCTCAGGCTGCGCGTGAAATTCATCGTCAGCGTCTCGGCTGCGTCGCGTGCCTTCAAGTCGGCGGAGATTGCCTCGCCGTCAACCTTCTCGTCAGGAATTTCCTTAAGGCGCATGACGACCTGGCTGCTGGTGATGGTGGCGTCATCGCTCTTGTCGACTTGCGACTGGCCGACGACTTCCAGGCCAAGTTCGCGAAGGATCAGTTGCGAGATGGCTGCCATTTCCTTGCTGATGCCGGGGTTGAGTTTCGAGGCGCTGGCTTCGCTGATCTTCGCGAGGACAGCCGACTTGGCGATCATGCCGAGGGCGTCGTCCATGTCGTTCATGTTCAACTTGAGGCCCGTGTCGCGGCAGTTGGCGTCGCCAGTGTAGAACGAGTCCGCGCGCAACTGGTAGCCTTCGCCACGTTCGATGATGAACTGACGGTATTTACGGAACGACTGGCGGAAGTTGCCGATATAATCCTTGGATGCGATCTCTTTCAGAAGCATGTCCGAGGCGACAACCTTGAGGTTGTCCAGTTGCTTCAGGAAATCATCGCTGGAGGTCAGGGTGGTCTTCGCGGCATCTGTCGACGCGAGGCTGGCACTGTTGCCCTTCTTCTCGACTTTGAGGACGATGTCTCCGCAACCGGTCGCGCTGGCCGCGAGAGCGATCGTGATCAACCCGGCAGAAAGGCGCGAGAAGGTCGTAAACGGCTTCTTCATTTTGATTTCGTTGTTGTTGCGGTTCATGAGTCACTCTCCTCTATCCCGTTGCTTCCCAGACGCGTCCCCACATCCGGGGGTGCCCCTACCTGACAAACAAAAGCGCTGGATGATCTGGTACGAGCAAGGAGCGGGCCAAACGGCCAGGGCTGGACGACGTCCCCGCGTTCATTTGCCTTATATCAATAAAAACGGCTACTTATGTTCATTTTAAAAATCGGAACCGAATAGTCCTGGCCCAATCCGCGGCACCGGATTCGTCGCGTTCGACCAGCATTTAGTCATCAGTGTCTAAGCGGGTGGCGGAACACTGGGCGATGTGAACTGCCCCCAACCGCTTGACTTCATCCAATCGCTAACCTGACACCGCCAATGAGGGCAGTTTATGCCACTTGGGGTATAATTCCGTTCGAAGCCAAGCCACGCGCGCCCAACATCCGGAAGTTCCTCACCATGATTCCACTTTTCTTCGTGCGCCTGCGCCAAATTGTGTCCCGGGCCAGGATGGCATGGCCAGCCGTCTTGCCCGTCGCGGGCTTGACCGCCTCATACACCTCCCTTGCTGCGCCGGGTATCTCTCTGGAGCAAGCCTGGATGGCCGCGGAACAGCGCAGCGAGTCCATTGCCGACCAGGAAGAACAAGTCGCGCAGGCCGGGGAACGCTACCGTCAAGCGATCGGTTCGGTCCTGCCATCCATCAATGCGGTCGCGTCCCGCACGAGGCAGGACAAAAGCGCCGGCATCGCCTACCCCCGGGAACAGCACACGACGAAACTCACCCTGACCCAGCCACTCTTTCGTGGCTTCCGCGAGTACGAGGGTATTTCCCAGCTCCGTGACTTGAAGGAGGCTCAAGCAGAGACCAGCGAAGCAGCCAAAAAAGCCCTGCGTTCTGATGTCGCCCAGGCTTTCTTCGCGATCCTCTCCAACGAGAAGGATCTCGCCAATTTAAGCGCCGAACTCCGCGCCTGCGAACAACGCGTCAAAGACCTGCGCGACCGTATCCGCATCGGCCGTTCACGTGAGACTGAGGTCCTTTCAGTGGAGAGCAGCGCTGTCGCGTTGCAGGCACAACAGGCACAAATACGGGGCGTCCTCGCGGCGAACCGGGAACTCTTCACTTTCCTGACCGGGCTTGCCCCGGACTCGACATTGAACGACACGGAAAATCCCAGGACGCCCACTGGTCCGGTGCAGTCGTGGTTGTCGAAGATCGACGAACGCCCCGAAATCAAGGCCAATGTCCTCCGCGACGAGGCTGCGACGACAGGGGTCCGCATGGCGCGGGAAGCTCACTTGCCCACGATTGACTTGAACGGAAATTACTACCTCGACCGCAGCGGCCCCCAAAATGATGTCAAATGGGACGCGACCCTCGCCGTCACATTGCCGGTCTTTGCCGGCGGCACGACCGTTTCGAAAACCCGCGAAGCCGCCTCGCAGAAGGCCCAGGCGGGGCTGGCCCTGGCGCGGGCAAGGCGCGCGGCGGAGCAGGAAATTCGTACCCTGCACGCTGCGGTAAACGCCGACGCGGAGCAAGTGACGCTGCTGTCAAAAGCACTGGAGATCAGTTCGCGCAACGTAGAACGCCTGAAAAAGGAATATCAGACGGGACTCGCCAACAACCTTGAAGTCCTTCAGGCAATCACGAACCAGGCTGAGACCGCGCGCGCACTCGACAAGGCCCGTTACGTCCACAAGTTCGACTCGGTCAAGCTCCTGTTGGCAAGCCAGTCATCCAACGAGTCCAGGAACCCTGCCGTCAAAGGAAACTGAGGATGTCACTTTCGGATCTCTCGATTCGCCGCCCGGTATTCGCCTGGATGTTGATGTCAGCATTGATCATCTTTGGCGGCGTCTCATTCATGCGAATGGGAATCAGCCAGTTGCCGGACGTTGATTTCCCGGTCATCAACATTTCCCTCTCCTACCTGGGCGCGGCCCCCGAAATCATGGAAACCGATGTCGTTGACGTCATCGAGGACGCCGTCATGTCGATCGAGGGCGTCACCCAGGTGACGTCGACCTCCAAGACCGGATCGGCCAATGTCTCGGTCCAACTGGACATCAATCGCAACGTTGATTTGGCGCTGCAGGACGTACAAGCCAAGGTCGCCGCGGCGCAACGACGCCTGCCGCGGGAGATTGACCCGCCCGTGATCTCGAAGGTGAATCCGGAAGACCAGCCCATCATGTGGATCACGGTCGAGAGCGACCAGCACTCGATACGCGACCTGGTGTCGTACGTGCGCGATAACCTGCAGCAGCAGTTTTCGACCACCGAGGACGTGGGCGACATCAATCTCGGCGGTTATGTCGACCCGAACCTCCGCGTGTGGGTTTCGGCCAAGTCCCTCGCCAGGTACCAGCTCACGGTGTCCGACGTCATCAACGCGATCCAGAATGAGCACAATGAGCCTCCCGCCGGGTACATCAATGAAAACCAGAAGGAATTCAACGTCCGGACCCTGGGCGAGGCCACGAGTCCCGAAGAGTTCGGGAAGATCATGATCAACACGCGGGGCGGGGCCCCGAATTTTACGCCGATCCAGTTGCGGCAAGTCGCGAAAATCGAGGAGGGCCTCGCCGACATCCGCCGGATCAGCCGGGGAGTTGGAAAGCCTGCCATCGGACTCGGGATCCGCAAGCAGCGCGGATCAAATGCCGTCGCGGTCGCCAAGGAAATTCGCAAGAAAATGGCCAAACTCGAGCCAACTTTACCGAAAGGCATGAAACTCGGAGTCAACTATGACAGCACGAAGTTCATTGAGGACTCCGTCGGTGAATTGAATTTCACCCTGGTCCTGTCGGCCATCCTGACAGCATTTGTCTGTCTTTTGTTCCTTGGTTCGTGGTCATCGACATTCAACATCCTGCTTTCCATTCCGACGTCCATTGTCGGTTCCTTCATTGTCCTTTACTTCTCAAGGTTCACGCTGAATACCTTCACGCTGCTCGGACTGAGCCTCGCGATCGGCATCGTTGTTGACGATGCCATCATGGTCCTGGAGAACATCATCCGGCACGGCGAGATGGGCAAGGACCGCGTCAAGGCCGCCATCGACGGTTCCCGGGAAATTACGTTCGCGGCCCTGGCTGCGACGATCTCGATCGTCGCCATCTTCCTGCCGGTCGCCTTCATGCAGGGAATCATCGGCAAGTTCTTCTTCCAGTTCGGCGTCACGATGACCACCGCCGTTTTGTTGTCTCTGGTGGAAGCCCTGACTCTCACACCGATGCGTTGTTCACAGTTCGTGACAACGGCCGAGCGTCACACGCGCCTTGGCCTTGCGATTGAAGGCGTCCTGGACTGGATCACGTCGTCCTACCGTCGCGTCCTTGTCTGGTGCCTCGATCACAAGAAGGCGGTCGTCGGTGCCTCGGTGATTTTCTTTGTCGCCAGCCTTTTTGTGGTCAAAGGGCTGAACAAGGAGTTCGTCCCCGCCGAGGACCAGAGCCGGTTCCTCATGCGGGTCAAGACCCCGATCGGGTCCTCCATCGAGTTCACCGATGGAAAGTTCAAGGAAATCGAGAAATTCCTCGCCTCGCGCCCGGAAGTCGCGCGTTACTATACCGCGGTGGGTGGCTTTGGTGGCGGGGACGTCAATGCCGGAATCTTGTTCGTGACGATGAAGGACAAGGGCATCCGCGGCAAGGATCCCGATACTGGAAGGGAGTTTTCCCAGGCCGGATTCATGGATTTTTGCCGCAAGGAACTCAAGAAGATCCCTGATACGCAAATCAACATGATGGACTTGTCGATGCGCGGTTTCACGGCCTCGCGCGGATTTCCAGTTGAGTTCACGGTTCAGGGGCCAGAGTGGGACAAGCTCGGCGCCTACTCGCAACAAATGATTGATCAGCTAAACAAATCCGGACTCGTGTCTGACATGGACTCCGATTACCAGGCAGGAATGCCCGAGATCAATGTCATCCCGGACCGCGACAAGGCCTCCGGGAGGGGCGTCAGCGTCGCCACAATCGGCCAGACGATCAATGCCCTCATCGGCGGGACAGTCGTCGGACGTTACGCGCGGGCCGGTCATCGCGATGAGATCCGGTTGAAGCTGCTCGACGAGGGCGATGGCCGGCTCGAAAAAATCCAGCGTCTCATGGTCCGCAACAATCGCGGCGAAATGATCCCGCTCAAGGACGTCGTCAAAATCGAAGAGAAGAAATCGTTGCAATCGATCGCCCGGAAGGACCGGGAACGCGCCGTGTCGGTTTTCGGCAACATCGCGAAAGGAAAGTCGCAACAGCAAGTCCTCGGCGAGGTCCAGAAGATCGCGGCAAACATCCTGCCTGATGGTTATCGCGCCGTCTTGACGGGCAGCGCCGAGGACTTCAAGCAAACATTCCGCAGCCTGATCCTCGCGCTGGTCCTCGGCCTGCTGGTTGCCTACATGGTCCTTGCCTCGCAATTCAACAGCTTCATCGACCCGTTTACCGTCCTTGTCGCCTTGCCCTTCAGCCTTTCAGGAGCTTTCGCTGGACTTCTCGTTACGGGGCAATCCCTGAACCTCTACAGCATGATCGGACTCATCCTGCTCATGGGCATCGTGAAGAAAAATTCCATCTTGCTCGTCGACTTCACAAACCAGGTTCGCGACGCCGGCAAGAAAGATGTCCGTGAGGCGCTGCTGGAGGCTTGCCCTGTACGTCTCCGGCCGATTCTCATGACGTCTGTTGCCACGATCGCGGGGGCCATTCCACCGGCTCTGGCGCTGGGACCCGGTGCCGAGAGCCGCATGCCGATGGCCATCGCGGTGATCGGGGGTGTGTTGGTGTCTACGGTTCTCACGCTGGTAGTTGTGCCATGCGTTTACATGATTTTCACGCGGTCGAAACGGAGCCACGCATGAGTCTTCTCAAGATCCCGACCCGAATGGCCGCTCTCGCGTTGGCCAGTGTGTGCGCCTTTCCGGGCAGCGAAACAAGGGCCCTGGCGCAGGAAGCCAGCCCTGATCACCCTGATCACCCTGATCACCTTGTTCACCTTGATCTGGGCGCGGCCGTCCGGGAAGCCCTCGACAACTCGTCCCAGGTCAAGGCCGCCGAGGCCCAGGCCGACCATGCGAAATGGAAGTGAAGGCCGGTGATATCCTGGCCAGGATCGACGACCGTGATTTTTCAACCAGCGTTGACCGGGCCAAAGCCGACGTGGACTCATCGACGGCGCGGTTGACTGACGCCGAGAAAAATCACGGACGTTTGTCCTCCTTGTTCTCAAAAGGCGCCGCCTCCAAGGCCCAGTTCGACGCGGGGACGTCCGCCCTGAACGAGCTCAAGGGACGTTTCAGCGCGGCCAAGGCCCAGCTGGATCTGGCAAAAATCAATCTGGAATACGCGACCATCCGGGCACCGTTTGATGGCTTCGTCGCGAAACGATCCGCCGAAGTAGGTCAGTTTGTCGGCGTTGGTTCCCCGCTTTTTGGATTCGTCGATTCCGCGGAAAGGTGGGTGACCGCCAACCTGAAAGAGACGGAAATCAGCGGAGTTGAGTCTGGTTCCCGCGTGGATGTGCGGGTTGACGCCATACCTGGCCGGACATACCCGGGTACGGTAAAGCAACTCAGCGCGTCCACCGGTGCCGCGTTCACTTTGATCCCGCCCGACAACGCGACTGGAAATTTCACTAAAGTTGTCCAGCGTGTCCCCGTCAAGATTTCCCTCGACGAGGTCAGCGCCGAGGATGCGCGCTTGCTGAAAGCAGGACTCAGTGCCGACGTACGCATCCATCGCAGGAAGTGGTGGTGAGACTGGATGCCACGTAATTCCGTACTCATCATTTCGGTTGCCGTCATGGCATCGCTGCTCGAGATCATTGATACATCGATTGTCAATGTCGCCTTGCCAACCATGATGGGAAATCTCGGAGCGACCCTCGAGGACATCAGCATGGTCGTCACGGGGTATGCGATCGCCAACGCGATCGTACTGCCTCTTTCGGCATGGCTCAGTGAGCGCATCGGCCGGCGCAAGTATTATCTTGGTTGCATCCTCGCCTTCGTCGCGGCGTCCGTCGCCTGCGGTCTCGCGCCCAACATCGCGAGCCTTACCGTTTTCCGGATCATTCAGGGCCTGATGGGCGGCGCGTTGCTGCCGACATCCCAGGCGCTGATTTATGAGCAATTTCCCCGGGAAAAAGCCGGCATGGCGGGTGCCATCTTTGGCATGAGCGTCATGATCGGACCGACCCTGGGACCCGTCCTGGGCGGTTACTTGACGGACAATTACGGATGGCGATCGATTTTCAACGTGAACTTGCCTCTCGGACTGCTCGCGTTTTTTGTCGGTTCCATGGTGATTTTTGACCGGGTCAAGACACCGGACGAGGAAGCCCGCGCCGCCAAAGGCAGCTACGAATTCGACGCGACAGGCCTTGCGTTGCTGGTGGCCGGGGTTGGTTGCTTGCAGTTTGTCCTCGAACGCGGTGAGGCCGACGACTGGTTCGCCTCGACGGCCATTTGCGTTTGCGCGTTGATCGCAGCAGTCAGCCTGCCACTGTTTGTCTGGTGGGAGAGTCGCGTGGAGCACCCGGTCATTGACGTACGGTTGTTCCTGAATCCGGTAGTCGCGTCCGGTGTCTGTCTGATGGCGGCCGTCGGTTTCTTCTTGTATGGCCTCGTGTTCATGCTGCCTGTTTTTGTCGGCCGGATGTTCCACTATACGGCAACGCAAACCGGAGAGCTTTTCATACCGGGCTCCCTGCTCACGGCTTTCATGATGCCATTCATCGGCAGGTCCATGCAGTCGGGGGTGAATGCCAAATGGCTGATTTTCACTGGCTTTGCCGCGTGCGAGTTGTGCCTTTTCTTCATGCTCGATTTCAGCCCGCAAACGTCCCGGGCCGAAATATTGCAAATGCTCTATGTGCGCGGGTTCGCGATGGCATTCCTCTTCGTCCCGATCAACTCCAGCATCCTGAGCCAGTTCACCGGGGCGACTGTGGGACAGGTCGCGGGGCTTCTGAACCTGCTGCGACAAATCGGCGGCAGCGCCGGCATTGCCCTGATCGCAACGCTGCTGTCCGTGAACACCAAGCAAAACTATCTCGACCTTGCCTCCCATGTATCGATGCTTGAGCCCGCAACATTGCAAAATTACGCCCAGACCGCGGGCGCGGCGGCCTACAAGTTCACAAAAAACCTCGGACTTGCCTCGGGTCCGGAATTCGCGGTCCGGGTCATTGCCATGCGCATGCAAACCCAGGCATTCATGATGAGCTTCCTGCAACTGGTTCACGTCATCATGGCGATTCTGGCCCTGGTGTTTGTGCCCCTGTATTTTTTGAACCTGAAAAAGAAGGCCGCTGCCGTGGTGGACGCTCACTGAAGCAAATGAATCAGGAACCGGTGGTCGCCGTGGAAGTTGGCGGCGTGAAGGGCGGGAAACAGGATTTTCTTGGGCATGTAACCGACGGCAAGGCCGGCGTTCTGCATCATGGCGAGGTCATTGGCGCCGTCACCGATGGCGACGACATCGGACACGGACACGCCAAGACGCGCGGATTCGCGCTGGACGATCCGGGCCTTGCCGGCCGAGTCGACGATCTCGCCGGAAACCCTGCCGGTGAACAAGCCGTTCTCGAAAATCAACTCATGCGCGAACGCGCCCGAAAATCCCAGTTCGCGCGCCAGGGGCACGGCGAATTCCGTGAACCCGCCCGAAACGATGAAACTCTGGATCCCGCGGGATCCGGCCCATTTCGCGAACGTCTCGATTCCTGGATTTTTCGTGATGCGCCGGGCGACATCCGGCAGGCAAGATTGCGGCAGGCCTTTCAGAATTTCGAGACGCCTTTCAAGCGCGGCACGAAAATCGGTCGCACCAGCCATCGCTTGGCGGGTGATGGCTTCCACTTCCTCTTCTTTCCCAGCAGCACGCGCCAGTTCCACGATCGACTCTTGCGCAACAACCGTGGCGTCCATGTCAAAAAAACAAATTTTTTCCCGCGCCCGTGATGATGAAATCCGCCCAAGTCCCAGCGTAACATTCGCCTCGAAAACCGCATGTTTCACTCCGGCAACGGCTGCAGCCTCGCGGCTGTCAAGAGTCAGCGACAGAAACGGGTCATCAGACAAAATCGATTCGTGAATTCCGGATGTGATCTTATCACGCAGCCTTGCGAAGACGGAAACGGGAATGAAGGGCTCAAGACGCGCCGCGTCCGTGCGGCAGGCCACGAGGATGTGGGTGTCTGCGGGCATCAGATTCCTGTCGCTAACCTGCGGTGTCGAGATACGGCAACCAGTCGGTGACGACGTCCTGGTGCGTGTCCTCGAGGAGTTCACGCCATCCAGGCCGGCGTGGTGAACGCCGCAATTTCAAACCAACACTTTCCGGCGTCCGGTTTCCTTTGCGCCGGTTGCAGTCCTGGCACGCCGCCACGACATTTTCCCACGACGTCGATCCACCGCGTGACTTCGGGATCACATGGTCGATCGTGATGGATCCAGACCGGCATTGCGCGCCGCAATACTGGCACTGGAACTTGTCACGCAGGAAAACATTCTTGCGCGTGCACCGCGCCAGCGAGAGGCGCCGGACAACGCGCGCGTAGCGTTTGAGGCGGACGACACTGGGCAATGGATAGATGGTCGAGATGGTGCGGACAACCTGGCCGTATTCGGCGACGACTTCAGCCTTGCTCGTCAGGACCAGGCAGATGGCTTTCTGCCAGCTCACAAGCTGAAGGGGTTCATAACCGGCGTTGAGGATCAGTGTTCTCATCAATACCCTCAAGCTCCATTGTCGCACAAATGGCGCCCCGGACGCGACCCCACGGAGCATCCCTCACCAACACTTAAGTAGTATCGGCCTGCGGGGGGGTTAAATAAAGACCCCTAACGCCCCGTTATTACTTGCGAACTTATCTCTTCGAATACAGGTAATGCGAAACGTACCATTCCTGGCCGCCGCGGAAACCGAAGAGCTCAGCGCAGGCCATGAAAAACATCCGCCACCGGTTCGTTTGCCGGATGGCCTCGGCGCGCGGCATGTCTTTCTCAAACAGCGCGATGACTTCGTGCCGCCGGCGATCAAGATTCCGCAACCAGTCCTCGGAAGTCCGCGCGTAGTGGATCCCGCTGACGCGCCAATGATCCTGCACTTTCAAGTCATCCTGGAAATACAGCATCAAGTCATCACTCGGCATGATCCCGCCCGAGAAGAAATGGCGCGCCATCCAGTCATCATCTTTCTCATCGGCGAACGGGTAAGCGTAGTGGTCATGGACGAAAATGTGAAAGAAAAGTTTGCCGTCGTCCTTGAGCCATCCCGAAATGCGCGCGAGGAGTTCCTTGTAATTGCGCATGTGCTCGAACATCTCAACCGAGACAACACGGTCAAACTTCTGGTCGATCGAGAACTGGTTCATGTCGCAAGTGATGACGGTGACATTGGTGAATCCACGCTCGCGACAGCGTTGTTCGATGAACAGACGCTGGGGCCTGGAGTTCGATACAGCCGTGATCCTGGATTTCGGATATTTTTCCGCCATCCACAGTGTCAGCGATCCCCATCCGCAACCGAGCTCGAGGATATCCATGCCATCCGCGATCTGGGCGCGCTGGCAAGTCAGGGCCAACATGTGTTCCTCGGCCGCGTCCAGCGAGTCGCATCCCTCGGGGTAATAGCAACTGCTGTACTTGAGGCGTTTACCGAGGGTCATCAGGAAGAATTCCGGAGGGACCTCGTAGTGCTGTTCATTGGCCTTGGAAGTCTCGATCGCGATGGGACTCCCGCGCAGTTTGGCGATGAAATCCTGCTGCGCCTTGCGGTCCTGCTCAATATCGTCGCGCTTTTCACCAAGGCGACGCAGCAGCAGGTTACGGATACCCATGCGCGTTGCCCAGTCCGGGACAAATCCGCGCTCGACGAGATCAATGGCCAGTTGCATGGAACGGTCCTCCTATGCGCGCGGGATCTTTGGGAACCAGGGGATGAACATGCTGGTCTCGCGCTGATAAGCGCGGTAATCGTCACCGCGCGATTTGATGGCTTGTTCCTCGGTCCACGGAATCCCGGTGATCTTGTAAAGGAACCAGAACATCAAGACAGGTCCCAGAAGAGTCACCCACCAGTTGGCGGCCCCGATGCCGTAGATCACATAACTGAACCAGTGGAGCCATTCGAAAAAATAATTCGGATGCCGCGAGTAACGCCACAAGCCATCACGGCAAGTCTTGCCCTTGTTCGCGGGATTCGCCCGAAACCGCGTCAACTGACGGTCCGCCAGCGACTCCCCGCCGATCGCTCCGATGGCCACGGCGGCTCCGATCCAGTCCGTGACGGAAAGTCCCCGCGACATGTCGTTGCACGCGACCCACGCCGGCAGGGAAAACAACAAGACCAGCACCGCCTGGAATTGAAAGAAAAAGAAAAAATTCCGGTTGGCGACAGGGCCCCACATTTCCCGCAACTTCCGGTAACGCGCGTCCTCTGGCTTTCCGATGACGCGATGGCGCAAAAGATACGTACCGAGGCGAAATCCCCAGTAACCACCGGTCGCTCCGACGAGGGCGCGACGGGCCGGGTCACCCGCGCCCTCCAGGCCATAAAACGCGATCGCGGATCCGATGCCGAGGGCCCAAATGGCATCGACGACACTGGCTTCGCGGTGCCGCGCCTGGTACAGCCAGCCCAGGAACATCGCGAGCCCCGCCATCGTCAGGACCGATTGCAACTGTATCGTCGTCGCGTCCGTCATCGGCAAAGGGGCTTCTTGAAATGCAGTTGGACGTCACCGATGGCGCGCTCGGTGAAACCACCTTCGCAGTAACAGAAGTAAAACTCCCACATCCGGATAAACTCCTCGCTGAGGCCGAGTTTCCGGACCATCGCGAGGTTGCCCGTGAACGCCGCGCGCCAGTGGCGCAGCGTTTCGACGTAGTGCGGGGTGATGTCGTCCAGGTCCACAAGACGCAGGTCGGACGCGCGCGTCATGGCACAGACAATCGCTGTCACCGAAGGGATGAAGCTGCCAGGGAATATGTATTTCTGGATGAAGTCGACACTGCTCAGGGCCCTGTCATACTCCTGGTCCGCGATGGTGATGGCCTGAATGACCGCCTCCCCATCTGGCTTCAGCAGCGTCGAACATACGTTCATGTATTGGTCAAGGTAACGCGCGCCAACGGCCTCGATCATCTCGATCGAGACCAGCTTGTCGAACACCCCGCGCCGCGGCAACATCCGGTAGTCATCCTGAACGATCGTCACCTTGTCCTGAAGGCCCGCCGCGCGGACGCGCTCGTTCGCCAGTTTGAACTGCTCCTCGGAGATGGTCGTCGTCGTGACGCGGCATCCATATTTGCCGGCCGCGTGCACCGCGAAACCACCCCACCCGGTCCCGATCTCCACGACATGGTCGGATGGCTTCAGGCTCAACTTGCCGCAGATGCGGTCGAGTTTCGCCCGCGACGCCTCCGCCAGGGTCATGCCCGGGCGGTCAAAGACGGCTGCCGAGT
>RGVZ01000081.1 GCA_010029825.1 bacterium
CTGCGGCGTGCCGTTTCCGTTCTACTTCAATAACGTGAACTACGGAAACCGCCAGAATGGCGGCATTTACTGGAGTTCCAACAACTACATCAACTTTGGCTTTGGCAGCCCGCAGTACAATGGATTCAGCGCCGCCTCCCCGGGACGTGGGATCTACATGAACGCCCGGGATAACATGATGACCTTCCTTTATGTCGCGACCGACGTACCGAACGGCATTCGCCGGTTCAGCCTGACCTATGAGGGCTACCAGTACGGCCAGGCGTCCACGACGACCCAGAACATCAAGGTCGAGATGTTCGCCATGGGCACTAACGGCCAGGTCCTGCCTCAGACGTCAGGCAAGTGTTACAACGGCAGTGCATGGTCGGACTGCTATCAGGTGGTCAACATCCTCTACGGCGTCCAGATGGCGACCACTGGTGTGTCAGCCATCTCGAACGGATCTTCGTACATCACGGTCTATGGCCTGCCCAAGGACGCGACCTACACGAGCAGCGGCAGCGGGCCGTACACGGTCACCGTGACGAGTTCCGCGCACGGATTCTCGAGTGGCCAGCAAGTCACCTTCACAAACGGAAGCAGCGCCAACGCGAACGGGACATACAGCATCACGCGCCTTTCGGGGGACACGTTTTCCTATTCGGTCAGCAGTAACCCATCCAGTGGCTCCTTGAATTACACGGTAGCCCCGTATACGACGGGCACGACCATTCCGATCGCGGGCAACTTGAGTTTCTCGCTGTCCTCTGACGCGAGCGGGACTTATTGGACGAAGTCGGCTTATATCTACAAGGCTCTCGACGGATTCATTCTGCCTTGAGCCCTTCAGTGCGCCAGCGGGTTGCCCAGATCCAGCCCGGGAACTTGCCACGGATCACGTGTCTCCGGAGCGTGTTTCTGGCGGGCGGCCTTTACCGGAGCCGTCCTGGCTGGTTTTTTCCCCTCCGGGGCCTTGACTGCGGGGGCCGCAACGGGGGCCGCAGCCGGCGCCGCAACGGGCGCTGCGCCCGCCCCGACCAGAGCCGCGGCCAACGTATCTTTTGAGCGACGCGCGTGGATGATGATCACGGAATCGCTGTTCTCGATCAGACCATAACTGCCCGTGGTCCGTGGCCACAAGTCCGTCGCGACTCGCCGGACGGCCTGTGATTTCTTGAGTCCTGCCTCGATAAACTGGTCGCGGATTTCTGGACGGGCTTCGACTCTTGTCCACAAATTCTGGTTGTCACGCAAACGGATGGCCATCTGGCTGACTTTTTCGGAGGATACCGGCAAGACGATCAGGTTCTTGCGCATCCTCTGGGTCCGTTCCACCTCGGCCACCAGTTGCTCATCCGGGGACGCCACGGTCAAGAGGATTCCGCCCTTGCGCACAATGCTCTTGACGATCAGCTGGTTCGATTTGATGCCGTGAGCGTGGAAACTCGCGATGGCGTGATGAACTTTCTCCCATGTTCCCGGAGATTGAGTAACCCGGTATGGGACGTCGACGATGACTTTCTTGTCGCTGTCGCGGAACTTGAACAGGCTTTTCGACATTTCAAGGATCGTCCAGAGTTCGTCAACCCTGTAAACAACGCCGGCAGGCGCGCGCGTTGTACTGATTTGCGATGTCGCGGAATCGCTGGCCGGCGTGCCGTCATCCTTGCTTGCAAGGGCGAAAACGACACGGCGCTGCCGCTCATCACGCGGTTCCACCCTGGGGTCCAGCATGCTGCTGCCGTAACCAGTGAACGCGAGGCTCTCTTGCGGGATTCCCCCTGCAACCAGCATCGCCGCGATTTTTTCGGCGCGATCCACAGACAACTTCATGGTCCAACGCTCGCCACCAGTTTGCGTGCCGTGCCCGTCGATCTGAATCTGGCGACCACCGAGTTCCTTGACCAGGTCCTTGCCCTTGAGAATCTTGACGATTTCCGCGACTTTTGTCTCGGACGCGGCTTCCAGTTCGTTGCTGGCGTGCTTGAAATACAGCGCCGGGAACGATCGTATGATGTCATCGATGGTCTCAGGCTTGCCGGCCTCGGGACCTTTCTTCGCGGCCAGTTCAATGCGCCCGAAGTTCGGGATCTTCACCGGGATCGACGCGGACAATCCAGCGATGACCATGTTTACATTGCGGTCCTCGGTTTTCGTCGCGCGGAAGGCAGAAACCTCGGCGGAGAGATCGTAGTTTTTCAAGAATGGCAGGCCAGCGCGAACGGTTGTGCCTGTGTCACGGTAGGTCTTGACCTCGTTGTCCGGGTAAACTCCGTAATCGGCAGACGGCCCCTTGTGCGTCCGGGTCACGAAGCCGACGCTGAAGCGCGGTGTGAAGTTCAGAAGAAGGCCCGCGGAAGCGATGGCGGAATTGACCGTCATCTGTTGTCCGAGGCCTCTCGTCGCGTCTTCGCCTTTAAGGTTGCTCGACTGTTGCGTGGCGCCGACCATGAGGGACAGGTACCGGCTGCGCAATTCGACAAAGCCTTTGACACCATAGGCAGGCCCGGTCTTGTCCAGTTCCGCCGGGGTCTGGGATTTGACGCTGACGGCGCCTGCGTCCAGGCCCGCGCCAATGCGCAACGGGCTGGAGGTCACGGGACGGGCCGCGATCTCGCGGTTCAACTCGCCCGTAGCGGCCATGCCCGTCGCCGCTGGCAAGGTCATCGCGGCAATCACGGTCGCCCTGACGTTGTTGCCCGTGCGTGTGATGATGCCTTTACGGAAGATGGTCATTCGTGTCCCCGTCTTCGCTGTGGATATTGAACGCGATTTCGCCAGTCCTCAGTTCCGTCCTGGTGACGATCCGGTCTCCAGGGATTCCCTGCTGCTCCATGAGCTCCAGGTAACGCTCGACCCGCACCCATGCCGCGTCGTCAGCCGTCATCACGGACGGAACCGAGATACGCACCTGGTAGCTCGCGGGTTCGCGTCCCTTGAGGCTCGCTGCCAGACGCGCGATCTGGTCCTCGTCAAGGACCTTGGAACGGATCGTTGATTTGTTTTCAGGGGTCCGCGGGGCGACGCGCAGTTCGACGCGACGCTGTTCCGGCGCCACGGGCGACGCCGAGGGATCGATTTTCGATTTGCCAAATCCAGTCAGCTCGATGGCCGTTTCAGGAATGCCGCTTTGCACCAGGACACGGGCGACGTTCAAGGCGCGGCGCAGGGAAAGGCGCAGGTTTGTCCGGTCAAACCCGGCGCGGCTGCCGTGGCCGGAAACGACAATCTTGCGGGCACTGAGGTCCTGGTTAGAATGGGCTCGGGCGAACAAGTAGATTTCCTTGCGCGCCCTGTCATCGAGTTCCTCGCTGGCATACGGGAAAAGAATCTCCTCGTGATCCCTGGCCGGCAATGCCTTCGCGCCAAGGCGCAGCGACGCGTATTCGACGAATGGCACCGGAACGGATGCCGAGATTCCGGCGGTCAACGTCGAGACGCGCCTTGGCGAACTGGTCGTGGAAGTCAGCAGCGCTCCTTCGAGGCGCAGCAGCCATTTGGTGAGGAACGGTGTGTACAGGCGAATGGCCGGACCGAAGTCGATCATTTCCCGCTGCTGGAGTTCCCGGTAAACCCCGTAATCCGCGCCTGGTCCGCGGTGGAATCGCGCGTCGAATCCCCACTGCATCTCGTACCCGAGATTGAAAAAGACGCCCGTTTCAACGTTGACGCTGGTCAGGGCCGTCTTCTGCCCGACCTCGCGAACCGTGTCCTCGCCCTTGGCCTCGGCGGATTCGCGGCTGCCGCCAATCATGAGGGAATAACGATCCGCGTGATACTCGATGAAACCCTTGTAGCCCTTGACGGAACCGGATTTGTCCAGTTCCGCGGGGATGGCCGAGTCGACCCGGACCTTGCCGTTTTCCATGCCAACGCCCAACGTCAGGCTGCCGCGCTCCCATGACGGCTCCGCGGCGGGAACAGTTTCGCTGAAAGTCGCGAGGCACAAGGCCGTCGCACCCGCGGCGCGAATGAAATTTTGACGAGCATCCATGCTCATGTCGCTTTTTCTTCTCACTTTGATGGGGAACCGGTTCCCCGTATTCCACTCTGGTTTCGGCCTGTTGGAGGGCAACTTGAGCGGCCCGGGACGGGGCCGCCGGACTTTGAACGGTGGCTTCGTTTTTGTTAAACTTCAATCATGGACAAAATCGCTATTTATTACCGCGTGTCGACCGACAGGCAAGACCTTGCCTCGCAAAAGAACACGGTCGAAAAATGGCTGGCCGAGTTGCCGAAGAAGCCGTCAAAAGTCCACGTCCTGGAGGACGAAGGCATCTCCGGGAAGCACGAGAATCGTCCCGGTTACAAACAGCTCATGACCATGGCGGTCAATCGCCAGATCGACACGATCGTCGTCTATCGCCTCGACCGTCTGAGCCGTAACGCGACGGTGGCGATCAAGACTTTGCTCGAAATGGATGAGTACGGTGTCGGGTTCATTTCGGTGACCCAACCGGTACTGAACCTCGGTCACGCGAATCCATTCCGCCGCACGATGCTGGCAGCCTTCGCGGAAATCGCCGAGATCGAGCGGGAAACCATTGTGCAGCGCGTGCGATCTGGCCTTGAGGCCGCGAAAAAACGCGGGACGAGGCTGGGCGCGCCGCAGAAGATTTCCCGCGAAAAGCAAATTGAAGCAAGATCCCTGAAGGCCGAGGGGCTGTCGTTCAAGAAAATCGCTGAACGCATGGACCTGAGCGTAGGCAGCGTGCATACGCTCGTCACGGGTGAAGACATCATCGACTGAAGGAGAGTATCGTGGATCAGTCAATCTGGACCATTTGCATGTGGGCCTCCGGCCTTGGCTTTGCCGCCGCGGTGGCACTCCCCGCTGGCGCGCTGGCGTCATTCTTCATGTCTCCCAGTCGTGTTTTCATCGGTGCCATGGCGGGGTTTGGGTCCGGGGCTCTCGTCTGCGCGCTGGCCCTTGAACTGATCGCGCCCCATGTGCAGGCCCTCGAGGCCGCAAAGCACGCGGCTCATCAGGCAGCCCATCAGTCAGCTCATCAGGGCTCTCAGGGAGTTGCCTCGGTGGTCGCGGAGTCGGGCGGGCACGGGGGCGATCCGGTGACCAATTTCGTGACGTTGATCGTTGGTGGCATCATCGGCGGGATCATTTTTATCGTGGCTGACCAGTTGCTCAACGCGCGCGGGGGTTTCCTGCGCAAGTACGCGACGTCCATGTCTTACCTAAGCCGCCAGAAAACGCGTCGCAATGAGGAGATCCTCAGGCATCTCGGCACGGTGGAGTTGTTGCGCGCGGTACCGGTCAGTGCCGTCCAGGAACTGGTACAGGCAGTCAAAGAACGCGTTTATCAAGCCGACGACGTCATTTTCGAGCAGGGAGACGAGGGCGATTTCATGCTCTTTTTGAGATCAGGGTCCGTGGGCTTGAAACACAACGGGGAACACCTGAAGACGCAGGGTCCCGGCTCTGTCATCGGGGAAATCGCCCTGCTCACCGGCAGCCCGCGAACCGCCACGGCAACGGCCGAGGCGCCGACGGAGGTCCTTGTCCTGTCAAAGGAGGATTTCGACCGTTTGCGTGCCATGTCCCCGGAGCTCGACAAGGCATGCCGGGATCTGGCCGCCGAGCGCCTCGGGGAGATCAAGACAAAGCATGTGGAGAGCGCGACGCGGGTTCTTGACTGGTCTGAACGCGCGATCGACGCGCTCTCGCGTGGCGCGTCGGCTCCGACAAAACTTGAGATCAAAAAAGCCCAGGAGGAGTTCAAAGGGTCACCCATGGCGATCTGGCTGGGTAACATCATCGATGGTGTCCCCGAATCCTTTGTGATCGGAACCGGAGTCCTCGCGATGGTTCTTGCCAAACAGAACGAACCGGGTGGCGTCGGGTTCTGGGATATCATCCCGATGACTCTCGTTGGCGGCATGTTCCTGTCGAATTTTCCGGAGGCGCTGTCCGCGGCCCTGACCATGCGCGATCAGGGATTTTCCAAAAAGAAGATCATTTTCCTCTGGTCAATCCTGGCCTTGATTTGCGCGGCGGCATCGGGGGCCGGAGTCTTTGTCGGGTCATCCCTGGATCCAACCCTGGCCGTCGGGATCGAGGGACTCGCGGGGGGCGCCATGTTGACAATGGTCGCCTCGACGATGTTGCCTGAGGCCGCGCACGAAGGCGGACCGACCGCGACTGGATTCGCGACGCTTCTCGGATTCTTCGCCGCGACCGCCTTCAAGTTGCTTGAATAATGGTCGATAGATCCCCTGGATGTCGTTCCAGGGGGCTCTGTGTCTTTCGTTCCACGGTTCCTGATATTCATGCGTCACGGTCCTGCCGTCGAGAAGATCGACTTTGGCGGGCCCGACCGTTCTCGCCCCTTGACGTCTGAGGGCGTCGACCTGACGCGGGCTGTTGCAACGCGCCTCGTGGAGATTTACTCCCCCACCCTGGTCCTGACATCCGAATATGTCCGCGCCCGCCAGACGGCTGACTGTGTCCTGCGCGCGGCGGAGTCTGCCGTCGAAAAGAATCCCGGCGTCAAATCCCCGCGCCTGGTGGTAATCCCCGAACTGAATCAAGATCGCCCTTGGGGTGACTGGCGTGATTCATGGCAGGAAATCCAGGAGCAAATTGAGCCGGATGACGTTGTGGTCGCGGTGGGCCATGGCCCCTCGATCAATGAAATCCTGTGCTGGCATTCCGGAATCGATTTCAACGTGGGCTTGAAAAAGGCCGGGTTGGCGGTGTTGAAAGACGGGCAAAAACTGGTGGCCTGGGTGCCGCCGCAAATCATCATTTGAGCGGGGGCATGGCGATGTCACAAGCGCGCTATTTCGACCGCGACCTGAGTTGGCTTGAGTTCAATGAGCGGGTCCTGACCGAGGCGGAAACACCCGAGACTCCGCTACTTGAGAAATTGAAATTCATCGCGATTTTCTCGGGCAACCTCGATGAGTTCTTCATGGTCCGCGTCGCTGGCCTCAAGAAAATGGTCGAGGAGGATTTCCTGACCGGCGAGCCTACCGATGAACTCAGTGGCGAGGAAACCCTCGCGGCCATCCGCAGGCGCGTGCTTGGACTGGTCGAGCGCAAGTACCGTTGCCTCAATCAAGTGGTTCTTCCAGGGCTGCGCGACCAGAATATCCAGATCGTATCGATGGCGTCATTGAACGCGGCTCAACGGGAATTCACGCAGGGCTATTTTGAGCGGGAGGTTTTCCCGGTTCTGACCCCGATGGCGGTGGACCCTGCCCATCCGTTCCCGTTCCTGACCAACCTTGCCCTTTACTTGCTGGTGCAGTTCCGGCCGGTCAACCCGGACGCCGTATTCGACACGCTGGCCATCGGGTTGGTCGAGATCCCGTCGGTCCTGCCGCGCCTTATCCCCGTCCAGCCCCTCGTCGATGGCAAACGCTCGTATGTGTTGCTCGAGGATCTGGTCGCCGACAACCTGGGTTCTCTCTTCATGGGATTCGAGATCTCGGCCACGAGCACCATGCGCGTCACGCGCAATCTGGACTACAACCTCCTCGAGAACGAGGTGGTGGACTTGCTGAAATCCGTTCAACGGGAAGTGACCAGCCGGGAACACCAGGAGGCCGTGCGGTTGGACTATTCGGGCGACCTTCCGGAGAACGTTCTCGGGATGCTGAAGCGCGAACTGCGGCTCGGACCATCGGACATCTATCAGAAGCCAGCTCCCCTGATGCTTCAGGGTTTGATGGCGTTGTACCATTTACCGTTGCCCCATTTGAAGGATCCGCCTTTCAACCCGCGCCTGCCCAAGCAGATGGAATCGCGGGACGATATTTTTTCGCTGATCGCGGAAGAGGACCTGTTGCTTCATCATCCGTTCGACTCCTTCTATCCCACGATCGAGTTCTTGCAGCAGGCCGCCCATGACCCGAATGTCCTGGCCATCAAACAAACGCTGTACCGGACATCCGGCGACTCGCCGATCATCGATTCGCTGATCCACGCGGCGGAAAATGGCAAGCAAGTCACGGCCGTCGTGGAACTAAAAGCCCGTTTTGACGAGAAGAACAATATCACCTGGGCGCGCCGTCTTGAGCGCGCTGGCGTGAACGTCGTGTTCGGGTTTGTGGGCCTCAAGACCCACTGCAAGTTGATCCTGGTCGTCCGGCGCGAGAGCGGGCGTCTCGTGCGTTACGTCAACCTGTCGACCGGCAACTACAACTCGAACACGGCCAAACTTTATACGGACATATCTTACTTCACGGCGAATGAGGGAATCGGCGAGGATGTCGCGACCATCTTCAACCTGCTGACCGGTTTCAATATCCTGTCGGGCGAGAGCAAGCTGCGCCGCCGGACGCAGATGCCATCATTCAAGAAGATCGCGATCGCGCCGATCGCCTTGCGCACAAAGATTCTGGATTTGATCGAGCGCGAGATCAACGAGGCGAAAAAAGGCGGGAAAGCGCAGATCGTTGCCAAAATGAATGCCCTCGTCGACAAGGACATTATCGACAAACTCTACGAGGCCTCGCTAGCCGGTGTGGACATCAAGCTCATCGTGCGCGGAATTTGCTGCTTGCGTCCTGGTGTGCCAGGACTCAGCGAGAACATCCAGGTGGTGTCGGTGGTCGACCGGTTCCTCGAGCACAGCCGCATTTATTTTTTCCATGGTGGCGGGGCGCGTGAAGTTTATCTCTCGAGCGCGGATTGGATGCGGCGTAACATGGACCGCCGGATCGAGGTCTTGTTCCCGGTCGAGGACAGTGATTACCGCGAGGCCCTGATCAACAACGTGTTGGCGTTGTACCTGGCTGACAACATGAAGGCCAGGATCCTGCAACCCGACGGTAGTTACAGGAAACTGTCGCCGTCCGAAGGCGAACCGCCGCTGCGTTGTCAGATCGGTTTCATCGAGATGGCGCGATTGCAGGGCATCAAGTCCCTGCCTTACGACGAGGCCATGCGCCATGACTCGATCAAGCAAAAAGGCATCCGCCCGTTGGCCAAGGGCCCGCGTCGCAAGCCGTCCTGAACGTCACTCTGACGCCATCGCGTCATTCTGAGCCGAAGGCGAAGAATCCTCTCTGAACGTCACTCTGACGCCATCACGTCATTCTGAGCCGAAGGCGAAGAATCCTGTCCTGGAAGAAAAGATCCTTCCCCTTCGCTACGCTCAGGGTCAGGATGACGCCATAACGTCATTCTCACGCCATAACGTCCCTCTGACGCCATAACGTCCCTCTGACGCCATAACGTCCCTCTGACGCCATCTCGTCATTCTGACGAGATAACGTCATTCTGAGCCGAAGGCGAAGAATCCTCTCTTCCCCCCCTACCCGTTCCTGGCAACCACCGTCCGCCGCTCACAATAGTCTTCCATCGCGTAACGCACGCCTTCCCGTCCGAGGCCGGAACCCTTGACCCCGCCGTAGGGCATGTTGTCGGCGCGGAAAGTCGGAATATCATTCAAAATGATTCCGCCGACTTCCAGATGAAGTGTCGCGTAGTGATGTAGCGCCGCGCTGTCAGTGAAGACACCTGCCTGCAATCCGTACATCGAATCATTGGCTTTTTTTACGGCTTCCGGGAAATCCGCATAGGATTCCACAACAACCACCGGGCCGAAGACTTCCTCACATGAGAGAGGCAGGTCTCTTGGCACCTTCGCCATGACAGTAGGCGCGATTGTGTTGTTGGACGAAAGCGTCCCGCCCGCGAGAACCTGCGCGCCGCGTTTTTTCGCTTCATTGATCCATGACAAAACTCTTCGCGCCGCGCCCTCGTCAATCAGGGGGCCGCAAAGGACATCGGATGATTCCGGATCGCCGCAATTGATTTTCGCGACCTCGTCCAACAAGGCGCGAATGAAATCTGTCTCGACTTTGGTATGAACCAGAATTCTCTGCACAGAAATGCAGATTTGTCCGGCATATGCGAATCCCCCAAACGCGCAGCGTTGCGCCGCGCGCTTCAGGTCGGCGTCCTCGTTGACAATGACTGCTGCATTGCCGCCCAGTTCCAGCGCGACTTTTTTGCCAATGGCCATACCCTGCAGCATCCACCCGACTTTCTGGCTGCCTGTGAAGCTGACGATGCCCATGCGGTGATCCTTGATGGCGACGCCTGTAACATCGTTCGCCGCCTGGACAACTTGCAACGAGGCCTCCGGGATGGCCTCGCGCAGGGTCGCGTCGGATTGACGGATCTGATGGAAAATTTCTGCCAGCAGCATCGCGCATCCAGGCGCCTGTGGCGGTGGCTTGACGATGACCGGCGCGCCGACGGCCAACGCGGGCGCAACCTTGTGCGCGATGAGGTTCAGCGGAAAGTTGAAGGGCGCGATGGCCAAAACTGGACTTTTCGCAAACCAATACGAAATTGCCGGGCCGTATCCGGCATTTGCGACCTCTCCGTCCAGTGGAATCACCTCGCCTGCAAGGCGCCTCGCCTCCTCACTCGCCGCGGCGAATGTCATCACGGCGCGGGATACTTCCACGTTTGCAAGGGTCTTTGGCTTGCCAGCCTCGTGGACCATGCGCGCGACAAAATCCGCGCGTCGTGCCTCGATGCCCTTTGCCATGTCCGCAAGGATTCGCGCACGATGCCCACGCGCCGCAACCCTGAAACAAAGAAAGTCCCGGTCGGCTGACTTGATCGCTTTTTCCATGTCCGCGGTGGTCGCCAGCGCGCACTCGGCGACCTTGTCGCCCGTGTACGGGGAAGTGACAGTCATGGTTGATGGAGACTCGCGCCAGGCTCCGTCGATGTAGAGTTTGTATTGATGCATTGGGAACACCTTTTAAGAGAGGATTCTTCGGGCTTCGCCCTCAGAATGACGTTAATTCGTCATCCTGAGCCCGCAGGGCGAAGGATCATTTTTTCAGGGAGAGGATTCTTCGCCTTCGCCCTCAGAATGACGGGGAAAGAGAGGATTCTTCGCCTTCGGCTCAGAATGACTGTCTCGTCATCCTGAGCGTAGCGAAGGATCTTTCCAGGATATCAAAGCCTTGCTTGAGCTCCTCATCCTTGATGACAAGGGGCATCAGAAGGCGCACGACATTCCCGTACGTACCGGCAGTCATGATGATCAGGCCGTTCTCGTAACAGAACTTCGTCAGTTGTTTCGCAGCCTCTGGCCAAGGTTCCTTGGTCTTCCGGTCTTTCACCAGCTCGAATCCCATCATCGTACCGAGTCCACGGACATTGCCGATTGCCGCATGCTTCTTTTGCCACGCGATCAACGTCTCCTGGACTTGCGCGCCAACATGGCGCGCGCGTTCCAGAATCTCGCCCTTCTTGAAAGTGTCGCAAACGGCCAGCGCCGCCGCGCAGGACAGGGGGCTTCCCCCGAATGTCCCGCCGATGCCGCCCTCGCCCGTCGCGTCCATGATCTCGGCGCGACCCGTCACGGCAGAAATTGGCATCCCGCCGCCAAGGCCCTTGGCGGTCGTCATCAAGTCAGGAACCAGGCCCAGCTGGTCGCACGCGAACAACGCGCCCGTCCGGCCAAAGCCCGACTGGATCTCGTCGGCGATCAGGACAATCTTGTGCTCTGTGCAAAAGGCCCGCAGTTTCGCCGCGAACCCTTTGCTCATCGGGATGAATCCGCCCTCGCCCAGGACCGGCTCGACGATCACCGCCGCGCAGTCGTACGGTGTGATGCGGTTCAGGACGAGATCCTTGAATTCCGCGAAGCACTGCTCGTCCACCGTATCTTGATCCTCGGTATACGCGTTGCCGGACCACCGGTACGGATACGGGAACGGCGCCCGGTGGACTTCCGGGTTGAGCGGCCCGAAACCAGCCTTGTACGGCTTGGCCTTCGACGTCAGCGTCATCGCCATGTACGTCCGGCCATGGAACGCATGGTCAAAACAGACGATAGCCTGTTTTTTTGTGTAAGCACGCGCCAGCTTGACGGCGTTCTCGACCGCCTCGGCGCCCGAGTTGGCCAGGAAGGTTTTCTTCGGGAAATCGCCCGGCGTCATCTCGTTCAGGCGCTTGCACAGCTCAATGTAGCTCTCGTAGGGAGTCACGTTGAACGCCAGGTGCATGAATTCCGCCGCCTGCGCCTGTACCGCGGCCACGACCGCCTCATCGCAATGACCGACGTTGTTCACGCCGATACCCGACGCGAAGTCGATCAGCCAGTTGCCATCGACGTCCTCGATCAACGCGCCTTTTGCGGATTTCACAAAAATCGGCGTGACATGAAACGGCCCCCGCGGGACGTGGGCCTGGCGCGCGGCCATCAACTCACGGCTGCGCGGTCCCGGAATCTCTGTCTTGAGCAGTACCGTTCCTAATACCATGCGATCGGCGCCTCATCGAGGTTGATGTTGACCTGCTTGGTCTCGAGGTATTCCTCGATGCCGTACAGGCCAAGTTCGCGTCCCGTGCCGCTTTGCTTGTAACCGCCCCATGGCATTTCATTGAAGGTCGGGTGATACGTGTTGATCCAGGTGATGCCGCAGCGCAACTCACGAACCACACGCAGGGCGCGGTTGATGTCGCGCGACCAGACGCCGGCGGCCAGGCCGTACTCGGTGTCGTTCGCGATCTGGATGGCTTCCTCTTCCGTGTCAAACGGGATCACGGCCAGGACCGGGCCGAAGATCTCTTCGCGCGCGATCTTCATTGACGGCGTCACGTCATCGAAAATCGTCGGCTCGATAAAATTGCCGCCGGCAAGGCTCTTGTCCGACGGGCGTTTTCCGCCACACACGAGTTTCGCGCCTTCGGCGATGCCCGAGGCCACATAGCCCTCGATTTTTTCCAGGTGCAGCCGGCTGACCACAGGCCCCATTTTGACACCCGGCGTCATTCCATGTCCGACTTTGATGTTCGGGATCTTCTTCACCATCGCCTCGACGAACTTCTTGTGGATCTTGCGATCAACGAGAAGGCGTGAACCCGCCGAGCAAACTTCGCCTTGATTGGCAAAAGCGCCAAACAACGCGCCGTCCACCGCGGCTTCGAAATCCGCGTCCGCGAAAACGATGTTCGGATTCTTGCCGCCGAGTTCCAGCGAGACTTTTTTCAAGTTCCCCGCCGCCGCGTTCATGACGTGGCGACCGGTTGCCGTCCCGCCAGTGAACGCGATCTTGTCCACTTGCGGATGCGCCGACAGGGCATCACCGCAGCCCGGGCCAGGGCCCGTCACAATGTTCACGACGCCTGACGGTACGCCGGCCTCGACAAGGATCGAGGCCAGTTCCAGCGCCGTCAGCGGGGTCAGTTCAGAAGGCTTCAGGACACAGGTGTTGCCCGCCGCCAGGGCCGGAGCCAGTTTCCACGACGACATGAGCAGCGGGTAATTCCACGGAACGATCTGGCCGCAAACGCCGATCGGCTCGCGAACGACAAAGCTCAGTGAATTGGCTGGAACCTGCATCGTCTCGCCATGGATCTTGGTCGCCATGCCGCCGTAAAACTCAAAGCAATTCGCCGCGTCGGCGATGTCGTACTCGGCCTCGGCCAGGGGCTTGCCGCAGCTCAACACTTCCAGTTCGGCCAGTTTCGCCGCGTTGGCGCGGATGCCATCGGCAATCCTGAACAGCAACTTCCCGCGATCCAGTGCCGAGGTCTGCTTCCACGGGCCGTGATCGAACGCCTGGCGCGCCTTCCCGACCGCCGCGTCAATGTCTTCCTTGCCGCCCTCGGGAACAATCGCAACGACGTGGCCGTTACCCGGGTCGCGGATTTCCCGCGTCTTGCCAGACGCCGCCGTCACAAATTCACCGCCGATCATCATTTTATAGTTTCTTGGTTGTTGCGCCATGTTCCTTCCTCTTCAGTAGTGATTTCCCAATTCTTGATTTCATTCGCGTTGTCTTCTGGTGCTTTGTCACAAGGTTTTCCCGCGCCGGGATTCCCTCGGCCTTCATGATCTGGCTCACGACGCGGACGGCCGAATTCACCGCGCCATCCGAGTGTGAACTCTCCGTGTGATCGCCCGCCAGGTAAACATGATTTTCCGGGGCGCGGATCTCGTCCGACATCTGGTCAAACCTGGACCTGCCAACCGGCCACGCCGCGATCGCGCGCGGGTGGTAACGGTAAAACTCCATGTCCACAATGGTCGCCGACAGTCCCGGCCAAAGTTTATCGAACGCCGCCTTGATCTCCTCACGCGCCCGGTCAAGAGGCGTGAAATTCAGGCGCTCGGCGCGGTCTCCGCCGATCAAGAGGCTCAAGATCCGAAGGCTACCCTCTTCCGTCTGGTCCGGGTTGCCATCATAAATGACACCAAGATCCGAGTCCGAAAGGACCGGCAGCATTGATCGCCCACGCACCGTCCAGAACTTCTCGGCCGGGCGTGGGAGCAAAACGTGAACCTTGAAGTACGATCCCCACCCCAGGGCTGAGATCGCGTCACGCTTGCGTTGCGACAGGGCCGGCTCGAACTGCACTTCCATCAGGCGGTACAGGGGAACCGTCACGATGACGTGCTTCGCCTCGATCTCGGCGTTCTCGTTTGTGTCCGTCGCGAGGTACGTCACGCGGCTCTTGCCGTTTTTCCGCGCGAGCCTGATGACGCGCTTGTTCAGGCTGATGTTCTCGCGACCCACGGAGTCTGCCAGCGCGTTGACAAACTTCACGTTGCCGCCCGTAACCCGGTAACTCGTCTCCCCCTCGCCAAGGAAAATATGGAATTCCGCAACTCCATCGAGGGCCGAAATCCTGTCCCAACCGGTACCGATCTCGCACTCCAGCGTGATGCGAATCCAGTCCTCGAGTTTTGACGACAGCTTGTGCGATTTCACCCAGTCGGCGAATGAAATGTTGACCAGTGGCTTCAAGGCGACCGGAATGCCCTCGCCAGGTTTCAGTCCGTTCAGGGTTTTTGCGACCTCATCCTTGAATTTCGCCAAGGCCGCGATCTCGTCCCCGTTGAACAGCCGGTGCATGTGGTCGAGGGGTTGCGCGCCACCCAGTGAATACAACTTACCGCCAATCACAATGCTGGACAGGGCCGGATCGGTCCGGATCGGGAGTTTCAATTTGCGGATCAGGGAAACAGCCGGATTGCTCTCCCAGTATTCTTCCATGCCCGCGTCGGCGGATACCGTCCCGGTCATGCCGGTCCGCGCGTACTCCACCGTCTTGACCCGGCCGCCGATGATCGGCGCCAGTTCCAGCACGTGGTACGACAACCCGCTTTCCTTGAGTTCATGCGCCGCGGTCAGGCCAGAAAGGCCCGCGCCAACAATCACCACATCGGTCGAACGTGGGACTGCCAGCGCGGCGGAGGTCGCTGTCGACACCCAAAGCGCAGCAAAAAACGCTGCAAGTCTCGACCCGAAGGCCATCGAGGGGCGCAGGAGTTGCGGCCTGGATTTTGACATCTCAGACTTGGACATCCCATCCCCGCTTGCGCGTCACTTCGACTTTCATCTTCCGGCGCGCCAGCTCCCTCACAAAAGATTTGGCATCGATGCAATTTTCGGGCGCAACGACTCCGATTTCAGAAATTTCCCCGCGTCCGACCATCAGCGCGGCGATGGCCGGCGGGGTCCCCGTGTTGATGTCCGTACCGACGCCCCATTTCGGCATGCCTTCCGTGTGGCAGTCGAGGATGCAAGTCATCTTGGCTTGCTTGCCGGCGGATTTCGTCCATCCCTTCACGATGGCCCGGACGATCTCGTATTGCTTCGGCTTGCCTTTGATCTTCGGCGCGTTCTGCGACATCGCGACTTTGTTGACCACCGCGATCGGCGGGACCTTGATGCCGCCGATGTCGACCGGCTCATGCGACGCCATGCCCATGTCACGCAGGAAACGGACGCGGTCGACGAAATCATCGTCAAACGCGATCTTGAACGTCACTTCCTTGACGCCCTTTTTGGCGAAGGACAGTGGCAACGTCGCGACTTCCGAATGGATCGTGTACATCGGGCGGCGCAAGCCGACTGGACTTGGGAACCGGTGCGGCACGTTGCCAGACATGGGTTCGACAAACGTGAACTTGCCTTTCGTGAACACAGCCGGCTTGAACGAGAATTCCTCAAGGATCGTTTGCAACGAGTACGAAACAGGAAGGGCCGGCGTGTAAGAGTATTGGCTCAGGTCGCGTCCGGCGACGCGCGTGTGGATTTCCGTCACCTTGTCCAGTTCGTCGGCACCCATGCGCGACAGGATGTTGGTGATCCCCGGGGCTGCCCCCATGCCGATGATGGCAAGCAAGCCCCTGGCCTTGAACTCCTCATGTAGTTCCATCTGGCGGCGCGTCATGTGGAAAAGGCCGCCCAGGTCGATGTAGTGGGCCCCGGCCTTGAGCGCGATCCGCATCACGTCCAGGTTCAGTTGATACTGGACGCTGTTGATGATGATCCCGCATCCGGCAAGAGCCGCCGCGGCCTCATCGTGATTCCGGACATCCACCCGGACGGCCGAGACCCGGGGATCCTTCAGGCTGGAGGCGAACTCTTCAGCTTTCGAGAAATCGTAATCCGCGATGACGATCCGGTCTTCCCTGCCAGCGAACTCGACGAGGT
>RGVZ01000082.1 GCA_010029825.1 bacterium
TTCCTGCAAAACATCACAGGTTTCATCGTCGGCAAAAAGTACGAGCACGGCGGCATCGCCAAGGATGGGGCCAAGATGGTGCACGCGGTTGCCAACGCGCGCGTGCCGAAGATCACGATGGTTGTCGGTGGCAGCTTTGGCGCGGGCAATTACGGAATGTGCGGGCGCGCGTATGACCCTGCCTATATGTTCATGTGGCCGAACTCCCGTATTTCCGTGATGGGGGGCGAACAGGCCGCTGATGTACTCGCGACCGTGAAGGAACAGCAACTCGCCAAACGAGGGGAGAAGTTGAGCGCGGAAGAGCGCCACAAGATCCGCGAGCCCATCCTTGAGAAATACGCCCGGGAAGGCTCTGCTTACTACTCCACCGCAAGGCTTTGGGACGACGGGGTGATTGACCCGCGCCAGTCGCGCAATGTCCTGTCAATGGCCCTGACTTCCACCCTTTTCCACGACTGGGCCCGGACCCGGTTCGGTATATTCAGGATGTGACCATGTCGAAAATGAACCAGAAAGATGTCATTCGCATCGGCAACGCGGGCGGTTACTGGGGAGACGACCCGGATGCCCTCCGGCGGCAAGTCCGCGGCGGGCACCTCGACTACATCTCGATGGACTTTCTTGCCGAAGTGACGATGTCGATCATGCAGAAGCAAAGATCGCACGATCCAAAGCTCGGCTATGCCCGGGACTTCATCAACATGCTCGAGGAAGTACTGCCGGACATCCTGACCAACCGCACCAGGATCATCACCAATGCCGGAGGCGTGAATCCGCAAGGCTGTGCCGAGGCGATCATGGCCCTCGGCAAGAAACTCGGCCTGAAACCGAAGGTTGCGATCGTCCATGGCGATGACATTCTGGCCGACATCAAGACTTTGCAATCCAAAGGCTGCGACTTCCGCAACATGGAATCCGGCGCGGACTTCGCCCCGGTGGCGCCACGGATCGAGTCGGCAAATATTTACTTCGGGGCGGCCCCGGTTGCGGAAGCCTTGAAATGGGAACCCGACATCATCATCACTGGCCGCGTAACCGACACTGGCATCACTGTTGGCGCGATGCTGCATGAGTTTGGCTGGTCCACGACAGACTGGGACAAACTCGCCGCAGGTGTTGTCGCGGGGCACATCATCGAGTGCGGCACACAGTCCACCGGCGGCAACTTCACTGACTGGCGCAAGATCAAGTCATTCAAGGACATGGGCTTCCCGGTTCTTGAAGTGCACAGGGACGGATCTTTTGTTGTCACCAAGCACCCTGGTACAGGCGGCCTCGTCTCTGTAGATACGGTACGCGAGCAGCTGTTCTACGAAATGGGCAACCCGCACGCCTACATCACGCCCGATGTGGTCGCGGATTTCGCCACCATCACCTTGAGACAGGATGGTCCGGACCGGGTCCGCGTCACCGGAGTCAAGGGATACGAGCCAACTCCACTTTATAAAGTTTCCATGGCTTATTCTGACGGATTCAAGAGCCTCGGAGCGATCGCCATCTCGGGGCCGGATGCGCGCGCGAAAGCAGAGGCATTCTCGGAAATTTTCTGGGAACGGTGCGGACGCGATGATTTCACCGAGACCTCGACAGAATATTTCGGTTGGAATGCGTGCCACCGCTCGCTTGGCGGCCGCGATGACGGCAATGAAATCCTGTTACGTCTTGGGGCGCGTTGCGCGGACGAGAAAAAATTGCGCCGTTTCGGAAAGTTGATCCCGAGCCTGATTCTTTCTGGCCCTCCCGGTGTTTGTGTCATCGGGGGAGTCCCCAAGGCACACGAAATTGTCAGTTACTGGCCGGCTTTGATGCCGAAGTCAGTCGTCCGTCCAAAGATTGCCTTGTGTGAAATCGACAAGGGAATCCACAGCGAGGTTGTCGTGCCACCGGAGCAATCCGGCAAATTCGACGCGGCAAAATTCCCGCCGGAGCAAGCGGCGTCAAAAACCAGCTGCGACATCAAGTTCGCGATGAAAACTCAGGAACACCCCGAGGCACATCCTCTATCCACGATTTGCCTTGGGCGCAGCGGCGATAAAGGAGACATGGCCAATATCGGCATCATGGCTCGCAGCCCGGAGGCATTCACGTTCCTCGAGCGATATCTGACGGCCCAGAGGGTCAAGGACCTGTTCCAGGAACTTTGCGCCGGACCCGTTACCAGGTACCGCCTGCCGAACATGCTGGGCCTGAACTTCCTTCTCGATGAGGCACTCGGAGGCGGCGGAACGGTTACTTTGCGCACGGACGCCCAAGGCAAGACTTTCGCCCAGGCCCTCTTGCGCCACAGGACGTTGATTCCGCGTGAAGTCATTGATTCCGTGACCTCGGCAGGGGAGTAATCGCGATGACCCATGCTCCGGTCACATGGACCACTTTGAATCTGGCCCCGGCGGGAAAATCAAAAATCGGCATCCTGCTCCTGGATCGCCCGGAGACTGCCAATGCGTTCAGTGGCGCGATGCTGGAGGCGATCCCGGGGATCATCAGCGAGGCCGCGAAGGACCCGGACCTGCGGTGCATGGTGATCGCGGGACGCGGCAAACACTTTTCCGCCGGCGCCGACCTGGCTTGGATGCAGGAAAGCGCGAAGCTTTCCCATCAGGAAAACCTGCATGACGCAGCCAAACTGACGACCATGTTCGAAGCCGTCGCCAATTTCCCGCGCCCGACTGTCGCGCTCGTCAGAGGCGCCGCCTATGGGGGAGCGGTCGGTCTGATCGCGTGCTGTGACATTGTCATCGCAAGCGATAACAGCAAGTTTTGCCTGAGTGAGGCAAGACTCGGCCTGATTCCAGCAGTCATCATGCCCTATCTGGCGCGGCGTTTCACCCCGGGGGCCTTGCGTCGTGCCGCGATTACCTCTCGCGTTCTTGACGCGAACGAAGCAAGGATCGCGGGCCTGGTCGATGTCGTGGCGGAAGGATCCCAACTGGATGAGGCCATTCGCAATGAACTTTCACTTGTTGTTCAGGCCGGACCACAAGCGCAATGCGCCGTGAAGGCCCTCCTGGACCAGGTCCGTGAGAAGTCCGGGCGACAAGGCGATTACACGGCCCAGGCCATCGCGTCGGCACGAACCGGAAGTGAGGGCCAGGCCGGATTGAAGGCCTTTTTCGCCAAGTCCGCGTCGCCCTGGGTCGTTACCGTCCCCGGCGACTTGAAGATCTCCCACCTATTGGAGCGTGTCGAATCGTGAGTCCGAACCAGAAGTCGAAGATAAAACGTCTTTTTATCGCGAATCGTGGAGAGATCGCGAGGCGCATCGCGTTGACCGCGCAACGTATGGGTATCGAGACGGTTGCCATCACGGACCGTGTCACCCCACCTGCTTTCCTCGCGGACGTCGTGACGCGCCTGCACCGTGTCCCCGATGAGACAACGGCTTTGTATCTTGACGCTGGCGCGATGATCCGGATCGCGAAGGAATGTGATTGTGACGCCGTACACCCGGGCTTTGGGTTCCTGTCGGAAAATGCGGAATTCGCCGATGCCGTTATCCGCGCCGGGTTGACGTGGGTTGGTCCATCTCCGCAATCGATCGGGGCCATGGCCAGCAAAGCCGCCGCCCGCACCCTCGCGCTGAAGGCAAAAGTGCCATGCATCGAGGGACTCGACGGCATCGACCTGGAAAATGACTCTAGCAAGGCGAAGGACGCGCTCCGCAGTTTTGCGAGGACCACCGGGTTTCCATTGTTGATAAAGGCCGCCTTCGGAGGCGGAGGCAAAGGCATGCGGATTGTCCGCAGCGAGGCGGAACTGCTTGAGCAAGCTCAACGCGCCGCATCAGAGGCCAAAAACTCATTTGGCAATGGCCTGCTTGTTGTCGAAAGGTATCTCGAGAGTCCGCGCCATGTGGAAGTACAAATCCTCGCCGACAAATCCGGGCAGGTATTCGCGATTGGCGACCGGGATTGCTCTCTCCAAAGGCGTCACCAGAAAATCATCGAGGAGGCTCCCGCCCCGAACCTCAACGAAGATACGCGCAAGGCAATGCAAAGCGCCGCGATCAACCTGGCGGCAGCGGTACGATATGATTCCGCGGGCACCGTCGAATTCCTGGTGGACGGCAACGCTCCGGAAACGGGTCCACAACCGTTCTATTTCCTCGAAATGAATACGCGATTGCAGGTGGAACACCCCGTCAGCGAAGAGGTATTTGGACTCGACCTGGTCGAATGGCAGTTGCGAATCGCATGTGGGGAATTCATGCCAGCCGGGTTCGCCAAATTGCAACCCCGCGGCCACTCAGTCGAGGCCCGGATTTATGCCGAGGATGTGCACAAGAATTTCTTCCCGGCACCCGGTCCGGTATCGGCGTTCATCACGCCGAACAGCCCGGGCATCCGATGGGAAACCGGCCTCGACACCGTGGACGAAGTCACAACCCGCTTCGACCCGATGGTTTCGAAACTCGTCGCGACGGCTCATTCACGCGAGGCCGCGCTGGCCAGACTTGCCCAGGCACTGCGGTCGATGTTTCTCGCCAATGACGCGAACAATGTCGCATTATTGACGTGGCTTGCGGACGTCAGTGAATTCCGCTCTCACGCGGTCAGCACGCACTTCATCGCAGACACCATGCCCAGATTCATGGACTGGGAAAACAGCGTGCGCACGAGGCTGCAACCCGCGGCGACGGCGGCACTCGACGCGGTTGCCTGGTCGGCCAGCGCCGCGACAGATGTCGCACGCCCGACCACGGGGATCGCACCGACGGAATCGCTCGCCGGGCAACTGACTCGACTCGCGTTCGGATCGTCAATCACCGTCTCCACCGTATCCACCGTGCGGGGCGCCCATGCCGTGACAGCATCCCTTCACCACGAGAAAATCGCGGCCCAGGATGCGACGACAACGACAAGACTGGGGATGGGTTCGGTTCGCGTCGGGGAAGGTGCGTCCGGACGATTTGTGCCATTCCATTTTGCCGTACGAAAAACCGGGGCAGATCGCTCGCTGTTCATTAATCTGGACGGTCACAACTTCAAGCGCGAAATCTCCAAGGCGTCCCTCTCCGCATCCGCTTCAAGAGGCGCCACGGCCACGGGTTCGTCACGCCATATTTCCGCGCCGGTCCCCGGCAAGATTGTTGCAATCAAAGTCACCCCTGGCGCGGAAGTGGACGAGGGGACCCCGGTCCTCGTGATCGAGTCGATGAAAATGGAATTTGAAGTCAAGTCCCAGCGCCAGGGCCGGGTCGAGAGCATCGACGTGGCGGTCGGCGAACAAGTTTCCGCCGGGCAGACTGTCGTTCGTTGGAGCGAATAGGCAACCTCGGGTAAAATGGACGCTCCGGGACACAACGGGAGATGACCATGAGCGTCCAGAGTTTTTACCGTGAATCTGGCTTCAAATTGCTCGCGCTTGCCAAATTGAGCCAGTGCGAATACAGCGTGGTCCTCTATCTACTGAACTGCGCAGTTTCAGGGCTGGATCACATCATCACAACCGAGAACGAGTTGGCCCTGGCTCTTCACCGGGAACCGATCGAGATCCGCGACGCCGTCAGTAACCTGACTTCGCGTGGGGTCATTCGCGTTGGTTATGGTGATTTGACGCAGGCGCCCAAAGTTCAGTCCATGCGGTTGTCCATGCAGTTTGACACCCATAAGTGGCATCACGAGAACGGCGCGAGCCCGTCGTCCCACGACGCGCTGGTTTTTCCGTTCCGCCGTCAGGGCGCAACGAACCTTCACGTGCTCGAGGGCCATCGGCGTGACAAGGACCGTAACAATCATCGCCAGGCCGAGACGAACACATGGCAACGCGTTCTGGAATCTTTCATACGCAATCGCAGCCTCGATGACAGCGAGTTGACCGCATCGGAAACAGCTGCCCGCACCCTTTGCGAGACCCATCCAGTTGACCAGGTCATCCTGATGCTGCGCCACTTCGGCCCGCGCATCCCGACTCTCTCGCTTCTTGCCAGTTCGTGGCAACACTTCCAGCTGCTGTTCGAGGAAGAGACCCAGAAAGTGGACCTTCTTGAGGCACGCCAGAAACACCATGAACTGGACCAGAAAGTCCGCGACGCGGCGACCGAATATTATGGTCGCAAGGAAGAGTTGGACATGACGGAAGAGGAGCAGGCGGTCCTGCAAATCCTTTCGAGTCACCGCCATCCGCGGAGACAGCTCTTCTGGGCCTGGCAGATGAGAAACCGCTATCCGAATCTCGCCAGATTTTTCGACGAGACCAGCGGTTTGATGCTGTCCGTGACCGGTACAGGGACTATTGTCCGCAAACCAACCGAGTAGGACCCGGACTCAGGCAGCCTCGAGTGGCATGTGAAATGTCAGTCCGTCAACGGCGATGTTGAAACCTTTCGCGTTGGCGCCTACCACGATCTCCTTGCCTGCGAACCTGAGCTTGCGTGAGCCACCAAACGGAATCACGGTCGGATCGACGGTGATCGACGCTCCGCCACCAAAAGTGAAAACAAACTTCCCTGCCTCGTCGATCTCCATCGACTCAAGGCTCGCCACTGCGCCACCTCGCGCCGCGGCGCCTTCGTCAATCGACGCGCTCGCTGGCCCGTTCATGATGCTGACAACGTTATCGTCGACATGATCTTCACGGGCCTCGCCTGCCGATTCCTCCGGAAGGCTCGCGCCAGCAGCGTTCTCGCTCACAAGACTTTCGCTGACAGGGCTGTCTTCACTGGAAACCAGCACCTCCTCCTCGTGAACTACGGATTCCATGGCGTCGACTGGTGTCTCGTTGACCAACGGCAACTCACCGCCAGCCGGGATCGCCTCAAGGACTTCCTCACGGGCCGCGGCGTTCTCGTCGGCGACCACTGGGATCGCGGCCTCGGCCTCCATGGAAGCCATCATGGAACTCTCCAATGAGTCCTCTTGGCCCGGGTTCACTTCCGATGACGGAGATGTTGGATCAGGCTCCGCCGTCGGCGGGGCATCCGTGGATGTATCCAATGATGGTTCCAGAGATGACTCCAAAGTTGACTCCAAAGTTGACTCCAGAGACGACTCCAGAGACGACTCCAACGGCGCCTCCGGCGCGGATTCCGCCACCGGCGCATCAAGGACCTCATCTCCGACACCACCCGCATCCTGGCTGTAAGGTGCAAGAGCTTTCAAAAACGGCGAGAGACCGGTGCGTTCGATCACCTGGACCATCCGTTCTCCCGGCTGGGCGACTTGCTGCCAGACATCAACGACCGCTTTGATCTTGTCAACGATTTCACCCGTGGGGATTCCCTCTGCCGCGAATACCGCCAACTCGGGAACCAATGCCTGCTTGCCACCCAGAGAAACGCGATAACCTTCCTCGGTGCCAACAACGGCGACATCGAGGGTATGACAGGGTACGCAGCAATTCGCGCAACCATTGATCCCGATCTTCAGGGCACATGAAGCCTCGATCGTGGCAAGAGCCTCCGTCAGATCAAGGGATACCTTCAGCGCGTCTTGTTTGCTTTCTGGACAAAGCGCCCCGATACAGGAAACGGGTTGATGCACTCCGTCCTGATAATTCCTGACGGTCAGCCCGCCAGAGGCCAGTTCCCTCGTGATGGATTCCAACTGATCCGGAGCCACAAACAGCGCCATCCGCTGATCTTCGGTGGCTTTCATGATCACGGAATGCTGCTCCGAGAGGGCCGCCAGTTTCTTGAGATGCGCAGAATTGTACAAACCGCCCGGGACATCTGCCGACAGCGCCACAGAACCGTTCTTCAAATTAAAAGGCGTACCCATGAACCCGTCCCCTTGTTGGCTGGTCGAGCACGCTCGGGATCGGAGAGGTCGCCACTTCACTTGACAAAAAATCGGACAGGGATGCGCGCAATCAGGCGGAACACCCAGGAGAACACGAAGATATCCAAGGGAAAATCGTGAATATTTGCCAGAAACAAAAAGGCCCCTGCCGTTACCGGCGGGGCCTCTATCTGTGATCAAGCAGACCTGACGAGAAACCTCACGTGAGGTTTTCCATGTAATCCCGAAGGCGTTGGTTCATCAATGCCTTGGATACCCAGAAAGTGGACGCCAATTGCTGGACGATATCGAGGGAACTGTCGATCCTCTCGACCTCGCGGCGCATGAATTCCCCGGGAACGAGGAGCAAACCGGCGAACGCGTTGCCCTGGATATCCAGAACCTCTGCCGGAATACTGGCAAACGGAGCGGCCAGAGCGTGTCCGGAACGAACGAGCCAGTTGAAAATTTCCTTGGCGATGAGGAATCGGATGAACGACCTCGAATCGCTCGCCCGGTGACGGATCGTCAACTTCGTCCCGGAACCCTCGCCGGAGTAGTCAACGATGAAAGGTTTTTCGAGGACTTTTTCCGCAACGATGGAGATCCCAGGGAACATTTGAAGAACTTCCGGGATGTAAATCGGGGCCTCTGTAAAACGACCTTGCTCGACGATCGCGCGAACTGTCTTCACGACTGCGGGACGCTTCACGTCAAACAGGGTCTCGAAGGAAGCCGGCGTACCATCAATCTGCCAACGGCCGGGATTCTTGAAATATTCCTTTTTCAAGTTCTCCATGTGGCGTCCGGAAATGCCGAACGCGCCATAGCCGCGGTATTCGAAGATTGCCTCATCAAGGCCGACCGCGCCGGAAGCGATATCGATGATGAGACGCTCGTCGACATTAAGGTGCTCCGCGAGGCCGCGAAGGGTCGAAAGGGCGCGAATGTTCTTCTTGCCCTTTTTCCAGTGACTGCAATCAGCCGGGTCGTAGCCGAGTATCGCGCCAACGTCCTGGTCGATCACCTTGACGTTGCCTTCGTAGCGGATCTCGAGGGCTTCCTTGCAAAAACGAAACAAAGTCGCGGAATGGGGATAACGGTTCTCTTCCGTCTTCTTCATGTCGGCAAACCTCCGTGTCATGCGCCGAGAGCCCGCTGGATCAGCATTCTACAGAACCAGGCGGGAGACCAGAAAACGCAGCCTCATGCTGCGATAAAAGCCTGTTATTTCAACTATTCGGGTATGGCTGTATTCAATTAGAAACGATTTTTTGGGACGGGTCAAGGAGGGTGCCCGTAAGGGAGCTCACAGCCAGTGTGGCCCCCTGCGGGAAGAAACCTCTTAACCTTTTGCGGGTTCGAGAAGAGCGATCGAGATCGGTCCGGGGATGACGGAAACCTTGCATTTGACGACGCTGGTGACACGCTCAAGCAAGGCACGGGCGCGCTCGGGAGCCTCGCGCTCGCGGCCACGGAGGCGGACAATGATCTTCACCTTGTCGCCACGCTCAAGAAACTTGTTGATGTTGTTGATCTTGGTCTGCAGGTCGTGATCACTGATGTTGATCTTGAGCTGGATCTCTTTCAGCTCACTGCCTTTTTGCTGTTTGGATTTGGCCTTCTTCTGCTCGTACAGCAACTTTTTGAAGTCTTGCAATCGAACGACCGGTGGCGTCGACTTGTCGCTGACGAGACAAAGATCAAGCCCCTCCTCCTCGGCGCGACGAAGTGCTTCGGCGACCGGGACAATTTCATTGACCTCTTCACCAACGAGACGGACTTGCGGATACATACGGGCGTTTGAACGGTTGATGACTTCCAAAAGCGATTTGTCCTTTCGCAGAGATTGACGAAAAAAGTGGCAGGCCTGTTTCCCCGGGGGAATGCCTCCATCAGCACTTTCTTATACAAATTACCAGAATTTTCCAGCAAGATTGAGACCTTGAACGAACATCCGGTCATGCGCCCCGCCCGGGGGGCTCCAGCCGGACGTTGGCAGCGCCTCGTTTTCCGACGGAACGAATTCATTTCATCAATAATTACGGATGCTTATCAATGCCACAATCAAAATCCCTGTCCACGGACCCGATCGAGCAAGCATTCAAGCTCGGTGAACACTGGGTGCCCGGAGTTTGGCGCTACATGCTGCCCGTGGCACTGACGGACATGACCTTCCCCCAGGAACGGCGCGCCACCTGCCTGAACTGCCCGCGCGCCAGATTTGAGGGATGGCGTCCAGATTACCGCTGCTGCACATACCACCCGCGGGTTCCGAACTTCCTCCTCGGCTTGGCCCTGAGTCACCCGGCCTCTGAAAAAATCGTCCGTCGCCTCGTGGCGGACGGATTCATCATCCCTGAGGGGATGTTGTCCTCTCCGTCCCAATGGGCACACTATCTTTCAGACACCGGCGAGGACAGATTCGGACGGAGTGAAAGGGTCCTCTGTCCGTTCCTGGAGCAGAAATCCGGACTGTGCAACCTGTACGCGTTCCGCAACTCGGTTTGCTCGACCTTCTTTTGCCTGCACGACCACGGGGACAAGGGAGACAAATTCTGGTCGAGCCTTCAGACCCTGGCACAACAGGTCGAGATGGCGATCGGTCAATGGGCATTGAATGAACTGGGGTTCGACGTCAAAGCCTGCATGCAGCGCATGAATTCCCTTGCCGGGAAGGTCGAAAAGGTCTCGGACCCGGAGACTGGCGCATGGACTCCTTATGCCTTGAAAGTGATTTGGGGCAATTTCCACGGACGCGAACTGGAACTGCTGCAAGGTTGCGCGGACCTGGTCCGGAAAAATCGGGATCGCCTTTGGGAGATCGCGAACACCATCGACATCCTGGAGCCCAACAAGCTGGACCGCGCCGCAGTGAAGGTCGTGCCCCGCAAGTATCGCTCTGAAATCGACGCGGAGTATTTCGAGACAGGAGAAACATCGCCACCTCGTGACATATGGCGCGGATTCAAGGTGCTTCACAAGAACTTGTGGACGCTGCCCGCAGGGTCTCTGGCCCTGAGTCCGCGCGCCCGGATCATTCCGAACCCGCAGGACGATGAGCAGGGCAAGGCTTTCTCAGACTGCTCGCATGTGGTGGAATTCCGGTCCAGAAGAAACGCGCGAGACTTTGAGTGGCGGGAATACCTTCATGCGGACAAGGCCGTTGCCTTGCTCTGGTTCACCCGCCGCCGGAAGGTCAACGAGGCGCTCCTGGGCCACTTGTCGACCATGACCAACCAGCACGCCTCCCAATTCCTTTCCGAGTGGACGGGAAAAAAAGTCCTTGTCAGGTCTTTGCGACAAGGGTCCCCTTGAACTAAACTTCCGATCATCGTGGGATTTCGTATCCCACTGCAGTCTCACTGAAATTCCACGGAAGGAAACCCGAATGAAAATCGTCAAGAACGCACTGATTGCTGGTTTTACACTGGCCGGCCTGTCCACGCCTGCCTTGTCGGAAGTATGGGTCACGGACCAGTCTCACTCAGCCGCCCACTTCAAGGTCAAGCACATGATGGTTGCCACGGTGAATGGGGACATCACCGGAGTCGATGCCAAGTTGGACATCAACGACAAGGACATCACCAAGTCGACGGTTGAGGCGACACTGGAAACCAAGACGATCAACACCAACAATGCCAAGCGCGACGAACACTTGCGCAGCCCGGACTTCTTTGACGCGACGAAGTTCCCGGCAATCAAGTTCGTCTCAACAAAAGTAAGCAAGGACGGCAAGGACGGGCTCAAAGTGGCGGGCAACCTCACAATCCGTGATATCACCAAGCCCGTTACGCTTGAGGTTGAAGGTCCGACCAAGGCTTTCAAGGATCCGTGGGGCAACATGAAACGTGGACTCAGCGCCAGCACCAAAATCAACCGCAAGGATTTCGGCCTCACCTGGAACAAGGTCCTTGAGACTGGTGGCGTTGTTGTCGGGGAAGAGGTAAAAATCGAAATTGAACTCGAGCTGCAGCATGCAGCGGAAAAGAAGCCGGCTCACTGAGCCGGTTTTTTTTATTCTCAATCCAAGGAGTGCAGCCCATGAGCGTCAAGAAGAAACCCCGGACAAAAACCGTCAAGAAAAAACCCGCGAAAAAAAAATCACTGAAGAAAAAAACGGCGACGACCAAAAAAACAAAGCCCCGGACAAAAAATCCAGCAACCGCCGGCACGCCCAACCTGAACATGCCCGCCTTGGGTGATCTGGCGCCGGACTTCTCTCTTCCATCAAATGGAGGCAGGCAAGTCTCGCTGTCGTCGTTCCGCGGGAATCACAACGTCGTTCTTTACTTTTACCCGAAGGATGATACGCCAGGCTGCACGATGGAGGCCTGCTCTTTCCGGGATCATCATGGACGCATCGCGGCGACAGGAACGGCGATCATCGGCGTCAGCCCTGACCCGGTCCGCAGCCACGACCGGTTCAAGGAGAAATACAACCTGCCGTTCACCCTGGCCGCCGACGAACAAAGTGAAGTAGCCCGCAAATACGGGGTCTGGGTGGAGAAAAACATGTACGGCCGGACTTACATGGGGATCCAGCGAGCCACGTTCCTGATCGACAAGCAAGGACGTATCGCGTCGGTATGGCCCAAGGTCAAGGTCGACGGCCACACCGACGAAGTTCTCACGGCAATCGCAGGGCTCTGATCACCGTCGCGGATCCGCCACCCCACCGGTCAAAGCAATGATGCCGCCAAGGTTGCCAGCTCACTGCGCTCACCTCGTTGCAACGTAATGTGAGCTGCGACCTTGGCGTTCCGGAAGCGTTCAATGACATATGTCAATCCGTTGTTCTCGGAATCGATATACGGATTGTCGATCTGATAAGGATCCCCGGTCAGCACAATCTTGGTGCCTTCACCGGCGCGCGTCAGGATCGTCTTGATCTCATGCGGCGTCAGGTTCTGGGCTTCATCAACGACGAAATACTGGTGCGGCAACGAGCGTCCGCGGATGTATGTCAAAGGCTCGACCTGCAGCATGCCTTGGTTGATGAGCTCCTGATAACCTTTTCCGAACCGCTTATGCCGTCCCCCGGCGCCACCGCCGAGCAACAATTCCAGATTGTCAAAAATCGGCTGCATCCATGGATTCAATTTCTCGTCCAGGTCTCCCGGCAGAAAACCGAGGTCCTTGCCGAGCGGGAAAATGGGGCGCGCTACCAGCAACTTGTGATATTCGTCCTCGTCCGTGGTCTTGGAGAGCCCGGCGGCAATTGCCATCAGCGTTTTTCCCGTCCCCGCGCCACCGCTGAGCGTGACCAGCTTGATGTTGTCGTCGAGCAGCGCCTCAAGGGCGAAGGTCTGCTCAATATTCCGCGGGTAAATGCCCCACACACCCTCGGAGTGGGGCTCCAGCATCCGGACAACCTCGCCCTGCGGGTCAAAAACCCCGTAAACGAACTGGTTGGAGTCGTCCTGGTCCTCAAGAATGACAAATTCATTGGGATACAAGTCCGGTACCGGCGCCTTCATCTCGCGCCGGTTGTAGAATTCATTGATGGATTGCGACGCCGCTTTGACGTTGCGATATCCGGAGTACAGGTGAGAGATATCAACCTTGTCCGCCTCAAAGTCCTCCGCCGCGATCCCGAACGCGTCGGCCTTGATGCGAAGGTTGGAGTCCTTGGTGATGATGCTGACCTTCCGCCCGTCGCCAAACTGCTTCTGCAGTGTCAAGGCGATCGACAGGATGTGATTGTCTGTGTTGTCGGCCAGGACATCCGGAAGGACGTTCATGTTGTGGCCAAGATACACAAACAAACTGCCTGACTCTTCCTTCTCGTCGAACAACCGGATGCCTGACGAGAGGGTACCCTTTTCCCGGAGACGGTCGAGGATCCTGGAAACCTCACGCGCGTTGCGCCCCGTTTCACTGAGGTCCTTCTTGAACTTGTCCACTTCCTCGATCACCGAGATCGGTATGACGACGTCGTTGTCGTCAAACTTGAAAATGCTGTCAGGGTTGTTGAGAAGGATATTTGTATCGAGGATAAAGACTTTTTTCATAGACCTCGCCTTGGAGAATGAGACCGAAGGAACGAAGGCTGCCACATCCGCGTCAGTTGCCGTCAGTTATTGGTAAAACGGTAACACATTTGAATGATGCCTGTCATGGCAGCCTCATGGGATAGATGGCCCCCCCCATTGATGACACGCCTCGAACGTTCCGATATCTTTAAACAAGGGGAGAAGGCAATCCGCTCTGGGAGACCGCCAGGATGGCACCGAACGACAATCGCCGGATCGATCTGTACCCCTCTGGTACCCAAGCCGGGGTTGACACCCTTCTTCACTCTTTCTCTGATTCGAGCAAGTCACTCTTCAAACAGCGCAAGAGCTTGTTGACGTTCGCCGACTACCTCGCTCTGGTGCAAAAGTCTCCACGCGCGCTCATCCGCAACAGCGCTACTTATCTGAGAGATGTATTCGATCATTTTGGAACATCGGGCGAGACGGCGGGCCGCTTCAAGATTTTTGACCTGGGGACCGAACGGCATGTTCCCATCATCGGGGGCGAGCCTGTCCAAAAGGAGTTTTACAATATCCTCCAGGCGTTCGTCAGGCAAGGCGTCACGAACAAGCTGATCATGCTGCACGGCCCGAACGGCTCTGCCAAAACCTCCACCATCGAGTCGATCGCCCATGCCATGCAAGTATACAGCGAGCTGGACGAGGGAGCTGTCTATCGTTTCAACTGGGTATTCCCGGTGGACAAGTCCTCCTCAGCCAAACTTCGAGGCGAATCGGGTCCGATCGGATTTGCCAAGACCGCGATGGAGGATTCCGGCCAGGATTCCTACGCGCTCCTGGACGAATCCGAGATCGCTTCGAAACTCATCTCGGAATTCAAGGAAAATCCGATCTACCTGATACCGGCGCCCACCCGGGAAACCTGGTTGCGCAACTGGATTTCAGTGCTCGAAGGTTGTGCGCCAGGGGATGTTGACCTCCCAACGCACATCCTTCTCGGCGGTCTCTCGAAACGAAACCAGCAGATCTACGAGAACCTGCTCAACGCGTATGACGGTGACTCCGCCAAGGTCCTGCGCCATGTGCAGATCGAGCGTTTCTTCTATTCCCGCCAGTACCGCGTCGGCATTTCAACCGTCGAGCCACAGATGTCGATGGACGCGCAGGAAAAACAGCTGACCATGGACAAGAATCTCGCCAACCTTCCCGGAGTCCTGCAGAACATCAGGTTTTACGAGGCGCAAGGCGAGCTCATCGAGGCAAACCGCGGCATCCTTGATTTCTCGGACCTCTTGAAGCGTCCGGTCGAGACATTCAAGTACCTGCTTTCCACGATTGAGCGCGGGATGGTTTCGCTACCGTCAGCCACGGCGCTGCTGGACGTGATTTTCGTCGCAACGAGCAACGAGAAGCACCTGGACGCGTTCAAGACCATTCCGGATTTCAGTTCATTCCGCGGACGCTTTGAGTTCATCAAGGTTCCGTACCTCTTGCGGCCATCGCAGGAGGCACGCATCTATGACACTGACCGCGCGGCCCTGCAGAAATCATATGAGATCCTGCCCCACACGATTGAGATGCTGTGCGTCTGGGCGGTCATGACACGCCTGAAACAACCTGATCCCGAGGTTTACGAAGCCCAGCTCCGCGGCGCCGTGGTCAAACTCGATCCGCGCAACAAGATCAGGTTGTATGAGGGGCAACCCCTGGCTGGCATCAAATCGAGCGATGATCACCAACTCCAGGAATTACGCAACCAGATCATGGCCGAATCGAATGGATCCGTCGTGTATGAGGGCCGTTTTGGCGCTTCCCCGAGGGAAGTCAGGCAGATTCTGTATCGCGCGGCGCAAACGTCACGCGACGGCATGGTCGGCCCGACGGATGTGTTCCGGGAACTGGAAATCCTTGTAAAGGACCGTTCCGTCTATGACTTTCTCCAGTTCGAGCCTCGCGGAAAATACCATGATGCCCCCCTCTTTCTGAAAATGATCCAGGATGAATTCGCCGACATCTTCGAAACCGAGCTCCTTGCATCTTTGACCCTGGTCGAAGAACAGCAATACGAGCAACTGCTCCAGCGATACGTCGAGAATATCGTGGCCGAGATAAAGAAAGAGAAAATCTATAATCCGAAGACGTCGTCTTACGAGCCCGCCAACCAGAACCTGATGCGAGAGCTCGAAAAAGTGTTGGGCATCTCTGGAAGTGTGGAGAAACATCGCGAGAGTGTCCTCGGCAGGGTTGCAGCCTGGAAGATCGAGAACCCCTCCGCGAAAATGGACATCGCGGCGATATTCCCGGACTTCCTGCGCAAGGCGCAGGACCATTATTATGAGGAAAAATCAAAAGTCATCGAGGCAGCGCAAAGGGCAATGCTCGCGACCGGAATGCCCGACGAGAAGTCCCTGTCTGACCAGGACCGCTCCCTCGCGCTGACCGGTTACACGCAACTTGAAAAACGATTTGGATATTCGCAGCGCGCCGCGCGCGCCAGCCTCAAATTCCTGCTGGCAAACAGAAAAGGCCGGCTCAAGAAGTGATCAGCTTGAACTGCTCCACTTGACTGCGCCTCACGCGGCCAATGCCAAATGTTGAAGGGGCCATCCCCCTTGCGCTTCGCCTGCGCCGTCCG
>RGVZ01000083.1 GCA_010029825.1 bacterium
TGTATAAGAGACAGCTCGGTATCGGAGAACTTCTGGACCGTCCGGTGACAAAACTCAGCGTCGGACAGCAGCAACGTGTCGCCGCCGCGCGCGCCCTGATCGGCAGCCCCGAGTTATTGATCTGTGACGAGCCGACATCGGCCCTGGACGAAGTCCACCGGGACCGGTTCCTCGACCTTCTGGTCGCGACCGCATCCGCGAACAAGACCACTGTTGTGTTTGTGAGCCACGATCGTAACCTGGCGAACCGTTTCGACCGTTCCATCGACCTCGCGGCGATCAATCGTTGTTTTCGCGCATCCACGGGTGATGACTGAGCAAGAGAGATACATAGAGAGATAGAGAGAGAGGCTGAATGCGTACGATCCTGCACCTTGCCCTGCGATCCATCCTGAACCGCCGCGTGACCAGCCTGCTGACGGTGACAGCCATCGCGCTCAGCATGTCACTTCTATTGCTCGTCGAGCGATTGCGTACCGGTGCCAGGGAAGGGTTCACAGGCGTGATCAGCCAGACTGATGTGATCGCCGGCGCGCGTAGCGGACCTGTTCAGCTGCTGCTCTACAGCGTTTTCCAGATTGGCAACCCGTCGAACAATGTTTCCAGCGAGACCTGGGAACACTTTCGATCGCACCCTGCGGTCGCATGGACCATACCGGTCGCGATGGGCGACAGCCATAAAGGCTTCAGGGTCATCGCGACGAACAACGACATGTTCGATCATTACCAGTATCAACGGGATCGCGGACTGCTTTTCAGGGCAGGAAATCGCCCGGCTTCCGACCGTGATGTCGTCATTGGTTCACGCGTAGCGGCGGAATTGGGCTACGGCATTGGCAGCAAGATTGTCCTCGCTCACGGGCTGGCCGCCGAATCATTTGTGAAACACGAGGATCATCCGTTCACGGTGAGCGGGATCCTCGATGCCACGGGGACCCCTTTCGACCGGAGCTTGTTCATCACGTTAACCGCGATGACACAACTACACGAGCATCCGCACGAGGATGACGAGCACGCGCACGAGGATGACGAACACGCGCACGAGGATCACGATCATTTGCCAGGATTGACCGCGTTCTTCATAGGCACCAAGGCCCGGACGGAGGCCCTCGGGCTGCAGCGGGAAATCCAGACTTACGCCGGGGAGCCTTTGACCGCTGCCCTGCCCGGGTTGACCCTGGCCCAGCTCTGGGAAACGCTCGCCTACGCAGAGGGCGCGCTGCGGGCCGTCTCTGTACTCGTCATTGTGGTCGGACTGCTGAGCATGATCGTCGCCCTGTACAACTCCCTGAACGAGCGCCGCCGGGAAATGGCGATCCTCCGCGCCTTGGGGGCGCATCCTTGGATGATCACTGCGATTTTGCTGGCGGAGGCAGGACTGTTGACCGGGGCTTCCGTCGTGGCGAGCCTTGTCCTCACGTATGCCGCCATGGCAGCCGCGACCGGCATGATTGTGGCGAACTTCGGTGTGGTTCTGCCGGTCACAGCCTTGACCGCGGACGAATGGGTCAGGCTTGGCGCCATGTTCCTGACCGGGCTGGCCATGGCTTGCCTGCCGGCATGGCGGGCCTACACCAATGCTCTTGTGGACGGCCTGACAATCCGGCTATGAGTGATCTGCCATGAATTTCAGGAACGTCTTATTGATCGCAGCCCTCGTCGCCGCGCCTGTCGCGGGGATGCTTCTGCACGGCTGGTTGAATACACCGAGGACGTCCACTTCCGGCAGCGCAGCGGGTCCAGCGGTAGAGGCGCGAACCATCGAATGGCCGAAACTCGCTGAGTACGACCTGAAGAACGGTAAGCCATCGGAATCTTTGATGGAACTTGACGGACGAATGATCCGTTTGCCTGGTTTCATGGTGCCCCTGGAAGACAACATGAAGCAGGTGCGGGAATTCCTTCTCGTGCCGGATCCCCAGGCATGCATCCACTATCCGCCCCCGCCGCCGAACCAGCAGGTCCTGGTCCAGATGGTGGGCGAGGAATCGGCGTCGGTCGAGTGGAAACCCATCTGGATCGAGGGGCATCTGCGCATCGCGACGGGTACCACCAAGTATGGCGAGGCGATTTTTCAAGTGAAAGCCCGGCACACCGAGACCTACAAGGCTGGATTCTGATGAACGCGGGATCCCGGCGCTCAGAAGGCATGTTCGCGGCGATTGAGATGGCACTGCGGGATTTCAAGATCGGCAGCGCGCGATTGACGATCACCCTGGCATCGAAACTTCGTTTCCTGCTCAACCCGGTGTCCCTCTTCATCGGGCTTCAGACACTTTCCGTGACCACGATTGTCCTCTGGGTCGTCTGGTTCACCCGGCAGGAAGACCAGTTGAAAAAACTCGTTGGATCCCGGGAATGGGCCACGATGGAGACCGGTACAACCGTCGCGATCCTCGTGATCGGATGCATCCTGCTTGGCGGAATCCTTGTTCTTGCCGTGGTGTGGTTCCTCGACGGATTGCGACAAAGCGCGATCATCAAACAGCAACGGAACTTTCTCTCAAGCGTGACCCATGAAGTGCGCTCGCCTCTCGCCAGTATCCAGTTGGCGCTGGAAACACTCGATACGCTTGACTCCCGGGAAATGGGATCTCCGGTCCGCGCGCGGTTGCTGGCCGGGGCGCATCAAGACATCGCGAGACTGACGCGTCTCGTCGACCAGATCCTGATCGCGGCGCGCCTTGACCGGGGAATCACCCTTTTCGCGGAAGGCGCTGAGGACATTGACCTTGCCACATGGCTGCCGGTCATTGTCGCCGAGGCCTCCGTCATCGGCGGCGTGCCGGGAGTGCACGGGGCAAACGAAACGCGAGGGCAAATATCCGTTACTGTGGCTAATGACACGAGGATCTGGGCGCCGGAGCAAGCACTGCGGATCATCATGGAAAACTTGATCCAGAACGCCATCAAATACTCGCCGGCGGGGGCGGCTATCGAATTGCAGGCCCATCCCGGGAAAGACGCGCGGGAAATCGCGATTTCCGTGAAGGATCACGGGATGGGCCTGGATCCGCACGAGATCAAGCAACTGTTCAAGATATTCCGGCGCGGCGACCGGGCGGTTCGAAACGCTATTCCAGGCACGGGGCTCGGGCTGTATATCGTCCAGTCCATGACCAGGATCATGGGTGGTCGCGTGATTGTTGAATCAGAGGGAATCAACCGGGGCGCGACATTCACGGTCGAGTTGCCGGTCGCGGCAGGCAAGAGATGACCTTCACCGACACAAACCGTCACCAGATCCAGCAACGGGGACACCTTGTCTTGCTCGTCGAGGACGAACCAAATCTGGCCTTCAGCCTCGAGTTGAACTTGAAGGCAGAGGGATACCAGGTGACGGTTTGCGCGGATGGCGAACGCGCTCGCCAAATGATTCTCGAGGACGGGGTAAAATTCGACCTGTACTTGCTGGATGTCAACCTGCCTGGCTGCAGTGGATTCGAGCTCGCAAGGACGATCCGGGAATTGAGCCAAAGCGCTGGAATCATTTTCCTGACCGCCAGGGCTTCCGAGGCTGATTCCGTCCACGGCCTGTCGATCGGCGCCGACGATTACATCACCAAGCCGTTCCGGCTTGCTGAATTGATGCTCAAAGTGAAAAGAACCCTCACGCGATGCGCGATGTTCGCCGCGGATTCGACGCCTGTGGCTGATGACGGATCTCCGTTGATCTGGGGTCCGTTCGAGTTGGACTTTGAGCGTCTGGTCATTCTCACGCCTGGCGGATCGTCTGCGTTGACGCGCCTGGAAGCCGACATGCTGCGCGAGTTTTTCGGGAATCCGGGCCGGGTCCTGAGTCGTCAGCACTTGCTGGCGAAAGTGTGGGGTGTCAGTCAGGACGTCGAGACACGGACTGTCGATAATTTTGTCGTCAGGCTGCGACGATTGATCGAGGATGATCCGGCAAACCCGGTTTACTTGAAGAGCGTGCGCGGCCGGGGGTATATGCTGTCCAACCCGCGCCATGGGATGAGTGGGGACGAGGAGACGGTGGATCATGCACCTTGATTTCGAGAAGTGGCACGGCTGCAAGAATGACTTCGTCGTCACATGGATCCAGAGGAGCGACAAGGACCTTGTCGTACCGAGCCTGCAGCGACAGGCGGCGCGCGTCTGCGACCGCACCGGCGCGGGAATCGGGGCGGACGGAATCCTGGTGCTTGTAACCAGGGACCGTCGTGAAAATCACCCGGAAGAGCTGATTGTCATCAACCAGGACGGATCACTGGCCCGGAACTGTGGCAACGGTCTGCGCTGTGCCGCGCGCAGCGCTCTGCGCAAATTCGCCGCGACCGGAACGGCGGAACGGGACATGCCCCCCGCGATTGAATTGCTGGTGCAGGGCCGCGCATTTCATTGCAAGGTTTTCAAGGCATCCAGCGTCAAAGGCATGATCGGCGTTGACATGGGCGATGCGGAGGTCGAGGAAATCCTGCCGTCCCACCCGGCATGGCGCGCCGCCGATGCTGCGTTTGGGGGGCAGGGCGCGCGTACGATCCACAAGGTGGATGTCGGCAACCCCCACCTCGTGCTGCTCGGATTCGCGATGGATGCCAGAAAACTGTCGGCCTTTGCGGAATCCGTGCAGACACTGGACGGATGGGACGGGATCAACGTGCACGTGGCGGAGGAAACCGTCCCTGATGATCGCGAGACAATGAGCGCCGCGAAAGGCATGAGCATTGAAATCGAGCAATCGTGGCGCGCGATTCCCTGGGAACGCGGCGTTGGCTTGACCCAGGCTTGCGGCAGCGGGGCCGTGGCCATCGCGGCGGCCGTCTTGGCCAGGGACGACATGGGTGAAAACGGCATCTGGACAGTCATTCGCATGCCGGGGGGTCAACTTTTCGTGCAGAATGCCGAAAAACATTTTATCCTCGCGGGGCCTGCGGAGCTCGTTTATACCGGCTCGGTGGAAATCTGAGACGGTGCCCGGGGAGGACGTGGAATGAAAAACAAAACCACAAGAAAGAATCTCCCTGCGGTGATCAACCCGGTTGAGAAAAGCAGCGAAGTCCAGAAGCGCGTCTCGCAGTTGATGCCACTCGTCCGGGCCCTTCAGGTCTATCACCGCCACCAGGTGGTCGGGATGCGTCATCTGCCTAAATCCGGCCCTTACTTGCTGGTGACGAACCACAGCCTCGCGACCTACGACATCCTGCTCCTGTTCGCCGCGATCTATCAGAACTCAAGACGCCTCGTTCGCCCTCTCGTCGACAGGGCCTTCTGGAAATTCCCTTTCCTTGGCGACGTCATGAATTATTTCGGATCAGTTCAAGGCAACCATGACAGCGCCATGGAACTGCTGGCCACGGGGAACATTGTCGCCGTCGCGCCGGGAGGCATGCTTGAGGCACTGCGTTCTTCGGACAAACGCTATCAGGTCAGGTGGCAGAAGAGACGCGGGTTCGCGCGACTCGCGATGGAATGCCAGGTGCCAATTGTGTTGGCGGCTTGCCCGCGGGCTGACGACCTGTACGAGATCTACCCCAATCCCCTTACCAGTTTCATCTATGAGAAACTGCGGCTGCCGCTGCCGCTGGCGAGGGGCCTCGGTCCCACCGTCATCCCGCGCCCGGTGCGACTGATCCATTACGTCAGCGAACCGATCCGCCCGCCGAAACTGGACAAGGACCCCGAGGTCAACGAGAAGCGCCTTGAGGCATGGCATCGAAAGCTGACCAAACGAATGCAGCAACTGATCGGTGAGGCCATCGCGCACGAGGAATGAGACACGTCATTCCGGCGCGGTAATAATCGCGTTGTTGATCTCGTGACTGGTAGCGTATTTGGCCGCAAGCTCTGTAACAAATGTCGTCAAGAGCGTCATTTGGCGCTCGGTCACATGCTCAAAACTCAGTCCGGCGCTGGCACCAGTGATCGAGATCCGGCGGACTGTGCCAGACAAACGGAAAATCTCGCCCTCTGACGGATCAAAGAATTCGGAGACCGGCACCTGCAGTCGAATCTGGGACTTCAAGTTGAAGGTCAGGTCGTTCTCGGACGAGGTCAGAAGGGCGCCGTGCAGGCTGACATCAACCAACTTGCCCTTGCGCCAAAGATCTTCCCCGAGGAATTGGAAAGTCACGGGAACCGACACCTTGAAACGCCTGCTTCGGCGGCGATTCCGGAACTCAAGCGACTGCTTGACGCGTGCCAGCAATTCGACCGATCCGATTCCCTTCATATCCAGGTAATCATCATTTTCCTGGTGGGCGAACAATTCCTGACGGTATGCGGCGGTCATGGCGGAGGCTTCACGCGTCAGGAACAAAACCGGCAGGCCGTCAGCCGCTTTCTTCTCCTTCATGAAACGGACCAGCTTCAGCAAGCGTTCTCGAGACGCAAACGAGTCATCAAGGATCATCAAGTGAATCTGACGGGAAATCTGCCGCGCCAATTCCTCGGGTGTTTTCGGTCGCGCGAGCATGTATTGCTTGCCCAGGCCCTGAATGTATTTCGCTATCGCGGAGACGTCCTGCTCGGAGACATTCCCGCCAGTTGCCATGATCACATAAGACTTTTGCTTCTTTTTTGGTGTCGCGAGGTAGTCGGCAACACCACCGGCCGTATCTGCCGCTTCTTTGGACTCACCGGAATCCTTTTTTTCAGCCTCGCTCATCGCGCCTCCTGAAAATCAGAGTCGTTTTTGGACGCTCCAACCCGTGACGTACTTGAAGAAGGAATAAGGCTCGATCCTGACGCCGCTCAGGTTTTCCTGGAAGGCCGCATGATGGGTGAGGGTCCACAGGAATATATAGGGCGTCTCATCGGCGATCAAAGCGTGCAACTTGTGATAAATCGCGCGACGTTTCTCGAAATCATTCGTGGCATCAGCCTCGGTCAACAGCGCGTCAATGGACTTGTTCCTGACCTGGACGAAATTGTTTCCCCAAGGCCCGGAGCTGCTTGAGTGAAACAGGCTGGTGATGTTGCTGGCATCGTCGAAACTCCAGGAGGCCAACGTCAGGTCATAGTCATGATCAAAAAGAACCTTTTTCTTCCAGGCGACCCAGTCAAGGAACTGCATGTCAACCTTGACGCCCGCTTTCATCAGGTATGACTGAAGGCCGAGGACAATTTTCTTCAGGGTCTCACCCTCTCCCGAGACAGGGACAGCCATGGTCAATTTCAATGGATTTCCGCTCGCGTCCTCAAGGACACCGTCCTTGTTGCGATCCGCGTAACCCGCGATCTCAAACAGCTGACGCGCGCGGGCGACATCGTACGCCACCGAGGGGACATCAAGGTTGTAGGCCCAGGATGTCGGAGGAAAAGGTCCCGAGATCAGTTTGCCACGCCCCTGGAAAAAGGCCTCCAGCATCTCCTTGCGATTGATCGAAAGGGCAAGCGCCTGGCGGACACGGCGATCCGCTAGCACTGGCCTTGAGTTGTTCAGCCCGACGAAACTGTAGGAAAGCGCGTCGTATGGCAGGAGGAGCAGGCGTTTGTCCGCCATGATCTCACCCAGGTCACGGGGACTGACGTAAGTGATCAAGTCCAGCGAGTTGAACATGAGCGACTGGGCCATGACACTCTGGTCGGCGTAGCTCTTCATGACAATCGTTTCAATCTTTGGCGCACCACCAAAGTATGCCTTGTTGGCACGGAGCAAAACCTCGCCTTGCTTGTTGGACTTGATGAACTGATAGGGACCGGTGCCGACAGGTTGCTGAGCGAATGAACTGTCACGGAACAGGCCGCCGGCCTTCATCCCGGAAAACGCCGTCGCCGGCAGCACCTTGAACATCAACATCCTGAGAGGGTCAGAGGATGCCCGGCGGAGCAATACCTTGACGGTCCCGGAATCAACTTCCTCAGCCGACGCGAGGCCTGAGAAACGCTCCGCGTTGGGGATTCCAGCCTGCGCCCTCACGAGAAAATTGACCGTCGTGACGACATCACGCGCGCTAAACGTGCCCGCGGCTTTACCGCCGCCTGATGGCAGGACATGCCAGGGGACATGCTTCCTGAGATGAAAGACAACCTCCGTACCGGATTTTGAAATCTCCCAGCTGGTCGCGAGTCCGGGGACGTAATCACCCCCCCGCCCAAGCTCGACAAGGCCGTCAAAAATGAGGTCTGCCATGCGCTGGGCCGCCGCTTCATGGGGCGAGTACGGGTCGTAAGTCTCGAGGCGGCCGGTTTCGCCGTATACCATCCGGCTTTCCACCGCCAGGGCATTGCCTGATGCCGACAAGACCGCGATCGCGAACAGGGCGTTTCGAATGACCATATATGCTCCCTAATTCCTTAAATAAACAGGACGCAGGTGCTGCGGAGCACGCCCCTGCAACTGGGTTCCCTGGTTTGTCAGCGCGACGAAGACCTTGTCCCACGAACCAACCTGCGCCCGGAAACTCAAGACACCGAGCTTGGACATCATGATATCCCGGTTCATCCGGGTGTTGGTCTTGAAGTGATAGGTCTGGCCCTCGAACAAGTCGTATGCATGAATCGGATTGAAAAGCCCCGGATCGCGCTTGACATAAATGACCTTCCGGCCATCCGGAGTCCATGCCGGCCCCGTGTTGAGATCAACCACCACGTCACGCGCCACGAGATGATTTGCGAGCGCCTCGTCTGAGAGCGGAAAAACTTTACTGTCGACCGGGACAACATGGATGTTCCACGAGACGCTCTCGACGAAAGAGTCTTCCGGGAGTTCCCGCGCGGCCCTGTAGAACGCGATAAACCTGCCGTCTGGCGAAACCGTAGGCCTGAGCTCATCGGATTCACTGCGAGTGACATTGAAAGGCTGCCCCCACCCGGACGAGGAGGTGTTTCGGCGGGCCATCACGACATCGTGATTGCGAGCGTCCCCGCTGGAAAAAACAATACGCTTCCCGTCCGGAAACCACTCAGGAAAAAGATCTGGCTCATCGGAGCTGCTTACCTGGAGAACCGTCTGGTCATCGACCTCGACCACGTAAATCTTCGCGGTGCCCTTGCGGGAACTGACAAAAGCAATCTCGTTTCCAGACGGGTTCCAGGATGCGTACCCGTTCTTTGCCCGACTTGAGGCAACCGTATGCTCGCCGCCGCTGACACTACCGACGTAAATATTGAATTCACCCACGCCGCCATTGGAGACGAACGCGAAGCGGTTGCTGTCACGCGACCACCGGAGTCCCGCATTGTATGACATCATGGCGGAGTTGCCGCCGGACAGGCCTTCGACGAAATTCGCCTGCGGAGCAAGGGGGAGTACCATCAGTTCCCGGGAGAAGTCCCCCATCAGGTCCTTCAGGAGAATACGTCGATTCTCGCTGCCAATCACCTCAAACCCCAGGTAAACACCGTCTGAGGACCAACTCAAGTTGGCCTCGTTCAGTGATTCATCGCCCGGGGAGAGTTTGCGGACTTCGACCATCTGGACACCCTCGCGCGCTGTCTCAAGCGTCGGGAACATCCGCTCGAAGTAATCCGTTCCAGGAAAAAATCGCTTGATGAACGGCGGAAAGTACAAGTGGTCTTTCGCCTTGAAATCTGTCAGCCGGTCACGGGAGTCACCCTTGCGAAAGCGTTTGAGCCACGCGGACGGATCCCAGTCGCGACCAGAGATGGAACATCCGGTTGCCGCGATCGTGACCGCCAGGGTAATCGCAAGGCGCTGGTTCATCGGCGTGACAATCCTGCCTCGGTTTGCTTCAAGTACACGCGGGCGTTATCCGCAAGAACCCTCGATTGCTTGTCGGATTCGTCCGCGGCGCCGATATTGCCAACATAATCACGCCATCCACGATTGGCATTCTCAAGCGCGACGGGATCATTCACCAGCAACCATCGACGGTGGAAACTCAGCGCCCGGAAATACTCGAGGTTCTGCACCGAATTCTTGAAATCCTTTTTCGGCAAGAATCTTGTGTAACGTGCGGCCCTGTCCAGCATCGCGGCCGCCTTGGCGAAATTTTCCGCGGCAACCTTTGGATTCGAGCGGGACATCTTCTCGGCGATCATGTGCAGCGCGATGCCATGATTGATATGCGATCCGATAAACCTCTTGTCGATGAAATCACGAACCTCCGGGGCCGCCGTGACAGCCGCGAAAAACTGTTCGGCCTTCACCGGGTCGTTGAGTTTCGCCAGCGCGATCTCACCGGCGACATGGCGGCTGACGAGATAATCCGAATGTGTGGGTGGCACCTTGGAGAGCGCCGAGATCGCCTCGGAAGCCTTGCCTGCCTCGGACAACTTGCGGGCGTTTCCAACAACATCATCCTCAAGCTGGACAGACCTCTGTCCGGTCAAGTCAAGAGTACCAGCCTCGACTTCAATCACGGATGAATATTTCTTGAAGCCATCCGGCCCGGAGACTTCCAGTTTGATGAAGGCTCCCGCTCCGTCAAGTTTCGTATCGAGGGGAGTCTTTCCTGCCACCTTTCCGTCCAGGAATACAGAAGCGCCAGAAGGCACAGAATCGACGCGCAACCGCGAAGCCTCAGGTTCCATCGCGACCTCGATCTGGCGCCCTTCGGCGGCCTGCGCGTCAAGGGCAACCGGGTTCCAACCAGCCTTCGCTACCGATATCTTGCCTTTGGAACCGATGACTGGCTTCGGCAGGTACACAACGCCATTGTTGTTGGTCGTACCCACCCAGACATCGTTGAAGTAGACGTTGGCTTGCTGCACTGGCCGGGGATCATCACTTGACTTGTTGGTAACCAGGATCGATGCCGCGTGACCCGTTGCCCTGGAAGTCACGCGCCCCGACGTCTTGGCGACCGGCGCGGGTTCGTCTTCGTCGCCCTTCGCGTCGTCCTTTTTTTCCTGGTCCCGGATTTTCTCTATCGGCACACCACGGAAAACCAGGATGTCGCCCTTGGCGACCGGTTTTCCAGACGGCATGCCATCGAGTTGCAGCGCCATTTCCCCGGCCGTCTCGGCCGGGGCAGCGCTTGTCGCCGAGGGAACGCTTGCGGTCGCGACATTTGAGAAGGTCTGCTTGCGGGCTTTCGGGTCATACCGGGTGCTGAAGACATCAAATCGATCACCCGCGCGCGCGAAGGACGCCAGTTGGCCGGGCAGCAGCGCGCGAAGTTGACCCTTGCCAGCCTCGATAACGACACCTTGGAAAGGCAGGGACCGGATCAATCGATCCACCAGCGCGTCGACTGTTTTTTGCAGGGCCGCGGCCTTTCCCTGGCTGAAGACGTCAGAAGGAATCGATTCCCTGGCCGCCCCCACGACGCCGCCTTTCGCGTCGACCGCGACAAGTTCCGCGTGGATCCCGGAGTCTTTTTTCGAGAATGAGCGACGGATCCTGACATCCGGGTGTTTTTGACCTCTGGTCGCCCTCGCCAGGACCTTGCGCGGGAATACATTGCGGTCAAAGGCAGATTCGGTCGCCTTGACCAGAAGAGCTGATTCCGCGGCATCAAGAGTCGAGGAGCCGTGGCGGGATTCCTCAATGGTCGCTATGGGGGTTTTCGCCAAGTCCCCCGCGAAATGACGGACAAGGTGAATCCCCGCCACGGGAGCGAACTCGGATTCAGCTGATTCGGGGAGGAAACCTGCGGGCGGAGCCAACTCCACTTTCATCAAAGGCGCGTTGCGCGATGACGCGCCCCCCTTGAACGTATGAACAAAATGACCGGCCTTGTCCGTCGAGCCGACCGGCTTACCGTCGATTGAGACCACGACACCCTGGAGCGGCGTCGTCGCCAGCACACCGCGAGCAAACGCCTGGAAGCTGAGCCTCTGGCCCCTGTCCATCTGGATGCGCACCAGTTTGTTTGACGAGTCCAACTGCAATTCCTGCGTTTCCGCGACAAATCCGGCCTTCACGGCTCTCACCGCAAGGCTTGATCCCGCGTCCAGCTTGACCGCGCACCGTCCACGTACGTTCGTCGTACAAAGCACGAACCCGGCGTTGTCCTCATCCGACGGGAGGCTTGAGACCACGACACCGCCCAGACCATGGTTCCCGCCAAACACATGGAACGTGACCAGAACCTTTGCCGGCTTCGCATCGGGTTCCAGCTCTTTTGGTTCGGGTCCTGACAAGGTCTCTTGCGAGGTCTTGGGCGAGGTCTTGGGCGAGGTCTTCGGCGCGGTCTCAGGCGCGACCTCAACGGATGCCACGGAAGGTCCCGCGGCCTCTGGCTGCTGCGCTGATTCGGGGCCCTTGGTCGCCTCCGGGGAATTCGTGGGCTGAGCCTCAGGTCCAGCGTTTCCAGCGGCCACCGCCGCAGCCTCGAATGGCTTGGGCTTCGGCACGAAATAAAGAACTGCTTTCACAACCACTGGCCCCGGCTGGCTTTTCCTGAGGTCCAGCGTCTCGATATGCGGGGCGAAATAGTAACTATCGCTGCTCTTGCTGACCTCGACCGCGACCTCGGAACCCTCAGGCAAGGCTGGTTTGGCTTCCAGCATGCCCTTGGCGTCGGTCAAACCAAGGACGCGATTTCCCACTTTCACTTGCGCTTCATGGACGGGATCTCCCTGGTTCGTCCTGACCTCAACGCGAATGGGGGTTGTGACTTCGCGCTGGCATGAAGCGGCAGGCCAGACGAAGGCGGTAAACACCGCGGAAAGAACCATTTTTTTCAGCATCATTCGAATCGCCATTGCGACCTCCAGGGGTTCCACGGAATGCCGGGTTGAACGCGATGGTCCAAAATCAGAATTGAGGCAGGGTCAGTACGGCCCCACCTTCGCCCCTGCTGGCAGCAGGGTCACTGTTGACTTCAGATGCTTTCGCGCGCGCTTGTCCCAGTGGCTTCAACATCAAATTCACCTTTTGAGACCGGGATAACTCGACTTGTTGGGAGGCCGGTTCGTAACCGGGGACCAGAGCTTCAACGAGATACTTTCCCTTCGGCAAGTCCTCGTTGCTTGAGAATGTCCCGTCCTCGTCTGGAGTCAGGATGACTGTGGCCGGCTCGTCGACTTGCGCGCTGTCGGCGGGCGGATCCAGTCGCGTGACGTTGACGCGCGCATCACGCAATGTGTCCGGACCGATTTCAGGACCATTGATGCGTCCGGAAACAGTCGTCGCGCACGAAGCGAGACCACCAGCGATCAGTAACATGATGAAAGTACGGCCAGCAGGGTACAAGACGGATTGGCGATGCATCTGTGTCGACTCCAGAAGGCAAACCGGTTCGAAGTTGGATCCCCTGACGGGTCATCCAATTCTACAACCTTATCCTTGTGATTTTAAGCCTTTGAGGACATCCGGCCGGCGATAATGTGACTATCCGTGATCTGCGGGGGATTATTCTTGCTGGGGGTCCGCGCTCACATCTTGAACATCTGGCTCCACGGGGGCGCTCTCCCTGACGGGCTTCACGTCGGTGCTGTTGCTGGCCAGGCGATTGAATCGCAAGTTGACCGGAATGGTGTACGACGATCGATACTTGCCGCCCTGCCCGGTAAACGCGATATCCACCGTCAGGACCTTGCCCGCAAATCGAGGCGGAACAGGGAACACGAAACTGCGACGAGCGTATCTGCGGATACCAAACTTCTGTCCGTGCTCGGCGTCGACGGGGTCACCAGATGCCGAGACCACGAGGGATTTCGGAACGGTCACGCTCATGCGTTCGCCAGACTGCTTTTCCATGGCCGCTACGGCCCAGATGAATCCTTCAGCCTTGTTGGCGCTATCCGAGTTGCGCAGGTCGAAAAACACCTCGAAGGATCCGTCGTGACGTACGATCGTCGGGTTCGACAAGGAAACCGGTGACTTGGAGTCTTCACGGGAAATGACCTTTGACTTGTCGGCTGATTTGTCCGTGGACTCCGCGACCGGAGAGTCGGTGGCCTTGGAGTTCGTGGCCTGGGACGACGCGAGGCGCCTGTCCTTGATCTCGGGATACGCTTGCTCGAAGACACGATCATGTTGAGTCTGGTATTCGAAAATGACAGAGCGGGAGGCGCTCAGTTCGGCACGGAGATCACTTTGCTTTGCCTGCAGCCGGATCAATATAACCCCGGATGCCATGGCCCAAGCCACGACGAATCCCGCGGCGATCGTAACCATGGACGCCGTCCGCACACTGACCCGGATCGTTTTCGTCTTGGCTGCGTCGACGAAATAGATCAGGTTCACATGACGCTGTGTGCTGAAAAATGATTTCCAACTTTGCCGGTTGCTCATTTTTCTACCAGTTGCCAGTTAATTTTAATTTAATTTTAATCAATGCGAAAAATTTTATCAACTATCCGGATCATTTGAATAAACCTTGATACCAGAATCCAAAAAAACAGACCCTGCCCGCATCCTGATCATCCGAACCTCAAGCATCGGAGACGTGGTCCTGGCCACGGCCGCGCTCGAATACATCCGGGAATGGAGTCAGAGGACCGGCCGAGCGGTCGAAATGCATTGGGCCGCGCGCGAGCCAGCCTTGGGGCTCCTGCGGGAGGCTTGCCCTGACCTCAAATGCCACGAAATCGAAGATCTGATTAAAAATCATACAGATACTTTACCCGGACCGCTGATGGCCTGTGTGGACCTGCAAGGCAACCTGCGATCGAGAAAACTTGCCCGGCGCGTGGCGCGGCACCATCAGGTGGTTGTGACCAGGGCCAGCAAACGTTACCTCGCGCGCGGACTGCTCGTGGCAGCATCAAGGATTTTCGGTCGCAGTGGCCCGAGCCTTGCCCTGCAACGGGCGCTGCTGCGCTTACAGCCGCCGGTGCCGCAATACAATTTGGCGGTCAACGCGATGGCCCGGGCGCTCGGCGAGAATGACGAAGCCATTCGTCTGGCTCGACCGCGATTGGCGGTGGGACAAGCGGACCCGCGTATCGACCCCTCGATAAAATGGCTCGCGGTCGCGCCGGGGGCGTCACATCCATCCAAAAAAGCACCGGCCCGGGTGTTTGAGCGGGTACTCGGCGCTTTCTCAGGAAAAATCAAACCTGAATCACCCACGGGGATTGTGATCCTTGGAGACCAGCGAGAGCGTCCTGATTGCGAAGAACTTGAGAGGCGCCTCAAAGCGAACCAATGGGAAGGGCCGGTATTGAACCTCGCGGGCTCCACAACCATTGCCGGGACCGTTTCCGTCCTGGCATCGTGTCAGGCGGTCCTCTGCAACGATTCATCCCTCGGCCACATCTCCGAGTCGCTCGGTAAACCTTCTGTCGTCCTCTTCGGGCCGACGATTGAAGCGTTTGGATTCGCGCCCCAGTTGCCTGCCAGCAAAGCGTTCTCCGCGGCACTGGGGTGCCGCCCATGCTCAAAACACGGCAAGTCTGAGTGCCGGTATGGGGATCTTGCGTGCTTTGAGGGAATTGACACCCGCGCCGCAGGTGACACGCTGGGCGGGATTTTCGAATGAACATACGAACTTTTCTCGCGTTTGTTTCCTCGTGCGCGGTCGAGTTGCTTTACCAGACGGCGTTGATCGCGACGCGCCTGCCCGGAATGTCCGGAGGAACGTTGTCCCGCCAGATCCGGGGGAGGACCAGCGGGCCGGATTCAGCACGAAGCCTCCTGACAAGCGAAAAGACTGCGGGAGATATCCTGTTCTTTTGCAGTTCCGCCGGAGAATTCGAGCAGGCACGTCCCGTCATGGACCTCGCCATGTCGCGACTCGGGCTGGATCCGTTGGTCCTGTTCCTTTCGCGATCGGGACTTGAGTACGTCAGGGCTCGCGGAGAGAAAGTGCGTGCCGCCCTGGCGCCCCCGGACGCCATATGGCGGTGGCGCCGTTTCGACGCGCGTCACCGGATCAAGGCCGCGGTTGTGATCCGGCACGAGTGGTGGCCGGCCTTCCTGAATGTCTTCTCGGGGCGCATGCCCGTGCTTCTGATAGACGCGGTGAGACCGGCCGGATCACCGGAATCCACTGTCCGGAATGTTGGTCGCGGATATCTTGCCAGGAACTTCTCAAGGGTTTGCACGGTTGACTCCGCGACGAGCGAATTCTTCACGACCCGCTTTGGTGTCGATCCAACCCTCATCCAGGCGACCGGGGACACGAAATATGACCGCGTCGCCGATCGCGCGGCACGAATCAGGATCAGCGACGAATTACGCGCCGAAGTAACGGGCTTTGCCGCCGGCAGGAACATACTCGTCTGCGGAAGCATCTACGACGTGGATCTGGGACTGATAACCACCGCCTGGCGCAAGGATCCCCGCCTCAATGA
>RGVZ01000084.1 GCA_010029825.1 bacterium
CAGCGTGACCGAATCCGCCGAGGTAGTTCATGACTGAGGCGCTTTCGGTCCGGGTCGTCCGTTCAACCGATTGGGCGAGGCTATACTCGACCGATTGGATGCCAATGTTAGTGAGTGTTACGGGCATGTTAGTCGATGTCTTGGTAGGCAGTTGCCGTGATTTCAAATTCCGGGAAGTCGTCGTTCGTTTCGGACTGACGGGCGCTCACGATCTTCAAGGCTCCGGCGGTGAATGCTCCGCTGGTCACTGCGCTCAATTCAGCGTCGCCGCGTCCGCGAATCGAAACTGAGCGCGTAATCAACGGTTTGGGAACGGCAACAACCGTTACTCCGGCTTCATCGCGAATCGTCGCGACCTCGATCGATTCTTCCCGCGATGCTTCCTGAACATAGCCTCCATCGGGCGTCGTCAGGCCGAAATTAGTGTCTACACCAAGGTGAGCTGCCATTTGTCAGGATCGGTTGTCAACGCTCAGATAGCAAGGATCTCCGGCCATGCCGCAGTTACGTCGAGGTCGAGGGCCTCCGCGACCAGGCCAACAAGCGGATGCTCGAACGGAAATTCCGGCGCGTGTTGCCAGCGGAGAATAGCCTCGTCCTGTTCCGGTCCAGCCTCAATAGCCTGCCGAATCGACGGACCAGCCAAACCTTAACTTTCCAAGACGGCGCCGCCGAAAGCGGGGCAGGGGGAGTAACGCGAACAAAGCCTGCCGCAATCGCCTCGGATTCCAGCATGCGAGACCCGTCGACTGGCGCCCGCCAATCGTCGTCAACGATGAAGACGTTCCGAATTTCCCCGTCTACGATGTGTGCGACTCGCTGCATGATCTACCAAACGATGAAAATGGCATACCCTTCGCCGCCGGCTCCCGAATTGCCTCCCGTCAGACCGTTGACGACAGCTCCGGCACCGCCGCCGCCACCACCTGGGAAACTCCCGGCTCCCCCGTGGCCAGATCGCGTGTGTAGCCCGCCGCCGCCAATGCTGGCCGCCCCTCCGCCGCCGCCATATCCTACCCCACGATTCGTCGGAAGTGGGTCCTTCAAGGCTAAATTCGGCTCAAGCGAGATTGATTCGCCATCAAGTCCGTCATTGTTTGCATTCGTCACGCCCCCAGACACAAACGAGCTACTACCGCCGTTACCCGGCACGTTGGTTGTCGAAATACCTCCCCCCGAACATCCGCCCGTAGGTAGCGGCAGGAGAGACGCGGTCGGGGCAAGCCCTGCCAGCCCGGTCGTCGAGGCTGGCGCCCCTGCCAGCGAGGCCACTACCGTCAGTCCTGACGCACTTGAAGACGCCCTCGCGGCTCCGCCTGCGCCGCTCGATGCAGTCCCGCCGGATCCTGGCAGCCCTCCAAGGGCAGTCAAAATCGCCAAACCTGATCCCCAGGTAGTAGACCCGCCCGGATTTCCTATCGCGCCGTTAGCGTTGTCCGTAGTCGCTCCTGAGACAGGCAAACCACCTGCCCCAATGGTTACGTCGGTTATCGCATTTTTTACAAAGTTGCCCCTTATGTATTGGGTGCCATTCCACAACAGGTCAGTAAAAAACCAACCTTCCACGACAGCTCCGGCACCGCCGCCGCCACCGCCACACCGGACTGTATTCGCGGCCCCTCTGCGTCCAGCGCCTCCAGATGCCCCAGCGCCAACCAGTCGGTAGTAGCCGAGCCTACGCGTCGTCGGACTCGGATTGATCCAAATGCCCGACGCAAAAAACTGCTGCACATCCATTGCAGCCTGCAACGACGGGCCGTTAGGCGTCCAAATGTGAGCCCAGCCAGGCATTAGGCGATGACGGGAGGGTTTGTGTCAGGCTGGTAAAGCAACTTGGTCGCGCTGACCGCCTGACCAACGAACTGGATCAGGTTTCCGGTCGTCGTTGGAACGGAGGCTTCGATGGTTAACCCTCCAGCAGTCGCCGAAAGGTAGTATCGTCCGCCGACGGTCAGCGAAGTCAGGCCGGTGATCGCTCCGTCATGAAAAACCACAGCGTTCGCCGGGCTGGTAACTCCAGCAAGAACGTAACCGTCAGCCCGTTTTGCTGAGGAGGTTGCGTCAGCTTTTCGGACCTTCAAGGTCCCAGAATCCGACCAAATGTTAACCAGGTCGCCCGCTGCGAGATTTTCGCTTGCTGGCAGGGTCGTCGAATCGACCTCACGATTAGGCAACATCGAAGCGTCAATTTCGCCCGAGTTGTTAAGAGCGACTGGCTTCCCAGCATCTCCAGCTCCGGTGGAGGTTTGGAGGAACGATTTGAGCTTTTGGCCGCCGTCAAATGTTTGGTACTTTTCTACTGGCATGGAAGTTGATTATTGCACAATTATAGGGCTGTCAATTTCCACCAAAATGCTCGTCTGTGTGAGTGATCGGCCTACAAATTGAATAATTCCTGCTGAAGTCGATGGGGTTGTGGTGATTTGCCCATTCGATCCAAGATAGTAGTCGGTCTCAGGAGTCAAACCGACCAGACCGGACAACACGCCCTCAGTATAAACCTTCACGCCGCTGGAACTCGTCACGGCAGTTTTGATGAATCCCATAGCAGGTTTTGCTGTCTGGGCGTTGGCGTAATTCACGGTAGATTCAGAAACATAGACAAGACGTCCACCGCTCAACGCCTGTTGAGAGGTAAACTCGCCCAAGACGTTGGACTCGTCGTCCCAAATACCATTCATGGACTTGCTCGCGCCCGCGACCAATTCCCAAATGTTGCCCCTCGTCATCGACCGCGCATCGTCGCTCGTCTTTGTGTAGCTGCTGCGCATGATTGTCATGCCAAGCAGTCGCACGTTGTGTCCAAAAACTTTTCCGCGACGCTCCATTGACGTGAGGATAACATCGACCTCAGCCGCAATGTCCGAATGTTCATCCACTGTTGTTGTGTAGGCGTCGGTAGCCAGCACCACGTTGATCCGCGCGATGCCAGCTTGGTCACCAGTCCCTGTGGGCGTGAATTCATCGAGCGCCACCACCACAAACGGCGGTTTGACCTTCTCGTCGCGACGCTGAAGATAGACCGGCGTTTCAGACGTAATTTCTCCCGCGATTTCGTCCGCGATGATTTGGCACAGGGAACGGGTCAAATTCGTCATTTCATCGCCTTCTTAAAGATACGTTCGACTCGCTCCATTGCCTCCCTTCGTTCTTGGCTTCGGCGTTCCCCTCCCGGCAAATTCATGACTTCACGCAAGAGCGCTTCGTCGTCGTCGATCACCGGGCGGGATGCCGTGACGGGATCGGCATTGGCGGCGGACTCTGCCCTTTTGAGGGCCGCAGCCAATGCCTCTACTCCATCATCGCCAGTCAACGTGGCATTCTTGATCATTAGGGGGCAGCGTGAGTCACGGTCTGCGTGCGGCTGTAGTCCGCAACTCCGGCACCAAATTCAGGTGGTCCGAATCGGAGTAGGATGCCTTCTGCCGTGGCGTTGGTAACCGCAAGTTTGAAAACGCCTGGTTCTGCCGAAATTCCGCCCGTTAGTGTTGAGCCAGCCCATGATCCGTTCGCGAGCGTTTCCGCCAATGCGATTGAGTTTCCAGCCGCGCCCGCCGTCTTGGCCGTAACGTCCACGGTGTCCCCGCTGCCGTCCACCGCCGTCACGACGGCTGAGGTGTCGTTGGTGATGGCCGTCACTAGATCAGTGATCGCATTTGCTGCCGTGCAGTCCGCGCCGCTCGCCAGGGTTCCGGCGCCCCAAGAGCCGTTTGCCATCACCTCGGTCGTCGCAATCGAGTTTGCCGCCGCACCCCCGATAATTGCGGAAATAGTCATAGCATCCGTAGCAAAGGCCGCAGCCGTGACCTGCGTGTGCGCCGTGTTCACGGAGTCGGACCCGTTGATGGCGGCGACCAGATTGGCTTGCGCCCCGGCTTTGTTGGCGCCAACAGAGACCTGTCCATTAATTGTAGCAGTCCCATTGGCCACCCAAAGGAACGTCTTGTTGCCGATCGTCACGGTTTCGCCCGCCGTAGGTTGCTGGCTGACTGTCAAAACGCCCGTGGCCACTGTGGTCCGGCTCCGAATCGGCACCCGTACGCGCCCTGCCGTGATGTTTGAGGAAGCATGAGCGTCAAATTCGTAGACCCGTCCGCCAATCGACACCGTCTCGCCATCCACGACAACGCCGGTCAATGTCAAGGTCCGGGTTGCCGCCACTGCCTGCACCTCCGAAATAGTGAGATCCTTGTTCGAGGTGTGGCTTTTGCGCAACACAGACCCACCCGTCGCCGCGATGGTCGCATTCGTGGCTTGCGTCCAGCTCCCTGCATTAAACGCACCCACGCGAAGCTCAGTCGGTCCGTCCGTTTTGGCCAAACCGCTGCGACCGGTCGTCGCGATCGTGATAACGGAGGCAGTCCCGGTATCACCCTGCGTGGTAACCGCCGGGGTAAAGATTGCCACGTCCATCTCCTCGGTAACCCCGGCCAGAACGCATTGCACGTCCTCGCCGTCCGCCGCTGCGGTCAAAGCCCGACCGCGACCAGCGCCTTCCGCCTTCCGGACTTTGCCGTCCGCCGCCCAGTCGATTGCATCGCCTACAGCGATAGAACCGCTGGCGACCAAGGAAAAGATGCCGCCCAAGTTAAACGGGGTGACGGTGATCGGAATGTAGTCGATTGTCGGAGACGTGACCGCTGTGATGGCGACGCCGACTCCTGCACTCGTTGCCGGAGCTAGGATCGCCTTGCCTGACGCGTCGAGCGCTACTCGCCGCCCTAGCGGAATGATCGCTCCGGAAGCGGGGTGAATGGTAAGATTTCCGTGGGTGTGGATTGCTGTGGTTGCCATAGTTGTAGTTTGGTGATGATCTCAAAAATGCTTTGATTTGTTCGTTCAGACAAGTTTAAATTTAACTGAACTTACACTCCGTCGAATAAATTTATCGGTTGGAGTCGGAGTTCAAGGCGATCGCCGTGGCCCGGGACTGTGCTCATGACACGAGCTTCCAGTCCCCGGAACTGGACGATTACGCCGTCGGTGTATCCTGTTTCCGCCCAATCTTCCGCGCTCACGATGATCGTGCCGGTGGTTGGGTCAGCTTTGCCGCCAAATGCCACGCGCCCCAGACTGACTTCAGGAGCCTCCACGATGCCAATGATCGTCTGATCGTCCGGCAGCGTGATCGTTTCGCCCATTGCCTCCCGAGCCGCTGCGTGGCACAAGGCAAAAGCATCTCCAAAGTCGCTCATGGTTTGTCAAAACAAAGATTTCGAATGCAAGAAAGCCCGGTCCGCCGTGGACCGGGCCTCTCTGCACACTGCATTGCTCCCAAAAAAAGGATCAGATTCTACTTTCAAGCGTAGAGCTTGAGCAGGCGACCCGCATAGTAATCCACGATGTGAGGAGCAAAGTAGCTGCTCACGCGGATGCGGTTGGACTTGTGCCGCTCGTCCCGGTAGGTGAAGGTTTGGAAGAATCCATTCGGCACTTCCTTATTCCAAGTAAGCGTCCGTCCCACGCCTCCAGCTTGGAAGTCGCCCCCCTTGATGTCTCCGAAGAAAATGTATTGATTGGACCAGATCGGACCCAAAGTGCTCACACCCCGAGTCTTGCTGACTTCCTTCTGCGCTTCCGCCACCAAGAGCCGCTCCACGCCAAAAGCGCGGGCGATGTCATCGTTGGTGATCGGGCGCTGGAAGGTGTTTCCAGAGACAGCCGGGTAAAGATAGTTTTGCAACTTCGGAGACCGCTTGAGCAGGTTGATCGTGGTGAGAGTCATGATCATGGTATTCGGCTTGTAGCCTTCCATGACCATGTCTTCCATGACCTTCGTAAAGTCACGCGGAACGTCGAAGGTCGCAAGATTGGCCTCGGTGTATTCCGTAGAAGCGTCGTTCTTTGCAAACCCGGTCGAACTGGCCGGAGTGCCCTCCTTCATGATTTCCGCAGCCACGAGACCTTCGTGGTAGCGAACAATTTCTTCGCCCAGCAGTTTGGAGTTCATCGTCTCCAAGTTGAAAAAGCGCAGCATGTCCGCTTGCACGGTGTCATCAACGGGAGTTTCAATACCCACGTCTTTGGTCGTGTAGGACTGATCGGTCCAAGTGCGCTGCACCTCGCCGTAGCTGCCGCTCGGCGCCCGCTCGGTCACGCGATTCTCAAAGAGACCAGTGTCTTTGCGGTTAAACCGGGGAAAGTGTCCGGTGCGATTTTCAACGCCGGAAATCGGAAGCACTTCGCGTCCGATCAGACCTTTGTTGCGATAGGGAGCTTCCTCGACGTACTGGTTGAGGTCAGCCCGGAATACTGCGTTTGGATTGTAGTACATCGTGGTTTATCAGTAGAAAATCACTCGAAAGGTTTGGCCGTTGGTGGCGGCTTCGCGGGCGATCCCGACCGCAGTTCCGTCAGAAAGAGCAGCGACGCGGCCGGTGCTGGCGAGCTGGACCTTACTGCCTTTGGTGATAGAGCCGGATGCGGTCACTGGGAAAGAGCCACCTTCGTTAAAGAGATCAACCGCCAACACGTTGTCAGCGATGCCGAGTCCGTAGGTGCCGTCGTAGCAAGCCACGCCCACGCCAAGTTCAGAGGAACCCGCGACCGCCAAAAGTCCGTCAGCGTCGAGTGTAACGCGTTGCCCTTTCAGAATCGGGACGCCAGATTTGAGCGGCAAGCTCAATGGCCCCTTTTCGCGAATGTCATTTGCTGCCATGTCGTCGTTTTGTCAGAGTAAGAATTAGTTGCTGCTGCCCGAGAACATAAACTCCCGGTAGTCTCGGTAAAGATCCGGCCGGGCGCGGACCAACTCGCTAAAATGTTCCGTGCGAGGCTTGGTCTTGTCTTCCGCCCACATGCGGTCCACAATGGCTTCGAATTCGTGATGCTTGCGCCCGTTGCTAGTGGTCAGCGTGTAGCTCTCGCGAGCGCAATCAAAAGCGACGTTCACTCCCGCACCGCTAATCGCTTGGCGGAGAGCTTGGTTTTCCGCGCGGCTGTTTTCCAACTCTTGCGCCATCAAGGCAACCTTGCCTTCGATCGCGGAAAAAGCGGCATCTTCAGAGGCTGCAACTTGTGCGTTGTGCTGGGCCGCAAGCATGGCCTTTAGCGAGTAGATTTCGTTTTCAAGAGCGGTGACGCGGTCGTCATCGGCTGAGAACTCGGCTTCTTCGTCGTCGTCAATGTCGATTCCAGCCTCTTCAAGAATTGCGGCCACTTCCTCATCGCTAAGACTGTCGAGGTCGATTTCGCCCTCCTCGCCTTCCATTTCCTCGGCAGCATCCGCCAAGGCGTCGGAAAATTCGGTCAGGTTCCCTTCCACTCCCTGAAGCCGGGCGGAAAATTCCTTGAGGGTCTTGCCCTGTTCTTGGATCGCAGCCAAGAGAGTTTCGAGATCATTCATCATAGTGGTGCTGTTTGCTTCTAAAATCCTGTCAACTCGTGCAGAAAAGAGACCGGTAGTGTTGGCGGCAGGATCGACCACGACGTCCACGCTTTTCAGCAACTCGCAGCGGGCACGAGGCTGTCCAGAAACAATCTCAGGGACTCCACGGAACGCCGTCGAGAGGCCAAAGCATTCTGGCATTTTTTCTGCTGCCTCCATGATGAGATCGTAGTCTTTGTTTGCCCGAAGCAGGTGCCAGTCGGCGCGGAGGTGTTTGCCGTCCAAGCGCGGATTGCAAAGATAGCCAGCCAGTTCAGAAACGCCGGACTTGTGGTTGACCTTGACCGGTACTTTGACCTTTTTCTGAGCCTCGTTAAAAAACTGTTTTAGAGCCACGTCATCGACCAACAGGTTGTGGCCTTCCGCGATTACGCCGCCCTCAATGACCGAGACTCCGCGAATGATGCCAGACTCAGCGTCGATGCTGACTTGCTTGAGAGTTCCACTGCGGAACTCGAACTGGTTTCCCGTTGCCATCCTTGTTCTGGGGACGCTGTCAATTCGCTACGCGGCCTTGCGCCGCGTCCGATTGTATCCTACGGCGCCAGCCCCGGCGGCAGTGGCCAGTCCGGCAGCGATCAAAGCCCGTCCCTTGACCTTGATTCGTACGTTCCGTTTCTGTGCCTTGTATCGGCTCAATCGCTCTGCCAGCGTGGGCGGGGCCGGAGGCTTGGCCGGGCGGGGCCGGTCTTTGAAGACCTTGTGCGCGGGATAGGCGGAGTCGGTCGATTTCATCGTGTATTTATCGTCCGGATGCTCCACTTGATAATCGACGAACTTCCCGCCGACTTTGTTGGCCGGGCGAAGATCTCGCGTGAAATATCCCTTCTTGTCCAGGTAATCCATCATCGCCTCTTGATCCTTGGTCGCCTTCAACTCCCGCATGTTGATGTGGCCGGACGCCTTGGCGAGACGGAGGGAGCGATCGGCGCGAGCATTTCCATCTGCCTTCTTGGCTCGTTCCTTATCACGCTTGGTCGGGGTCCATTCGCGACTCTCGTCCACTTTCTGCCACTCTTTCGCCACCCACTCCGAGCGCTTCTTGACCTTGGCTGCGTCATTGCTGCCTTTGACGTATTCGTGGTAAGAAACCCCGCCTGGGGCGATCTCATAGACGCGGGCAAACCCTTTCGGTCCGATCCGGTCTTGTGCATCCTTCATCCGGGCGGCGTGGACGGAGACGGACTCCGGATTCATGATCCCTGCCCGCGCATGCTTTCGGACAACAACGCCGTGGCGCGGGTGCAGGACCAAATCAGCGTTTTGCGTCCCGCCGCTGCCGACTCTCCGGATTTCGCGCTCCCCTTGCCAGACGCCCTTCAGCTTCTTTTGGGACTCCGCAGACAAATTTTCAGCTTCCTTTGCCGCGCGTGTGGCAAACTCCCGCAACTCGGCAAAGCATTGGAAAACGATCAGCGGCATGAAGGTTGATTCTAGCGGGATGTCACCACGCGCGGCAAGACCAGTAACGGGCCTTGTGTTTCGGCCCCGGATTATCGCAGTTGTGGCGCGCCCGGAAGCTTTTGCGGCGATCTGGCTCGTTCTTGCGAATCCGCATCTCCTTGTCGCCAAAGTTCACCTTCACAATGTTTCCTGTCTCCGGATGGCGCACGTAAACCTTGCTCTTTTTCACGTCGCCCTGCATCGGCTTGTTGAGCGGTGGATGCTTGGCGGCGAACTGGACCTGCTTTGTTTGCGTTGCAAACTCCCGGACGGCGTCGAAGCTCTCGAAGACGATCAGATTCATCCTTTTCTGCCTGCGTTGCGCTCACGCCGCAGATCGTTGGCTGCGCGGCGGAATTTAAGCTTGTCTTTTTCGTGCTTGTTTGCGCGAACTTCATGTCCCAATGCAGCAGCGCCCAAAACCGCAACTGGTGCCGCTACAGATCCAATTGCGTATGCTCGCGGATTTTTCTTCATGCTGTGAGCAATCCGGTTCTTGACGGTGTTGCCTTCGACGACGTTCCAGTTCTTGCTGCCTTGACGTTTTATAAAGCGCTCGTAAGGCTCGCGAACTTGCTGCACCAAAAGCGCCGTGCCGCCCAGCGTTCCGATCGTAGATGCCGCTCCACCGTAACGCATAGCCCGCTCACGGTGTTTACGCTGCTTGGCCGCCGCGATGTCGCCTTCGGTGTCGTTCCAGGTGATCGAGGAGAATTCTGCCTTCGCCTGCTTATCGGCCATTTTCCGGTCCATCTTGCGCATGAAGTCTCCCTTCATCCGGCGATTGATTGAATTTACGAGCGTCGCGCCACCGGCTCCGGCAGTCAGGACGCCAGCGAGGTAGGCCGGAATTTTGCGCTTGGCCCGGAGCGCGCGGTGCAGTCCGTAACCGGCCGCGCCCGTCGCCGCGACTCCAACTCCGGTTTCCGCCAGACCGGCCGCGCGGTTTTTGGCGATACCACCCTGGACCATGGCCCGCATCCTCCGAAGATTCGCTGCTTTGGTTTCACTTTCCGAGAACTGCTGCTGAGGTGCGTCAGATCCCGGCTCCTTCTTCACGCGCATCTTGCGCTTGGGCCGCTTCGGCTTCTCGCCCTCACGCACGCGCCGATACTGCCGCGTCGTTTCGTCCCAAACCATCGCGGCTGGCACAGCGGATACCACGCCAGAAGCAATGTTCTTTCCGGCCCATGTCACGCCTTTGTCGATGACGCCAAACTCAGATTTCTTAGATTTGCGTCGCTCAAGTTCCTTTTTTGCCTCCGCCGAAATCTTGGCTTGGGCACTAATAATGCGGGCGCCCGAAGTGCCCAAAAGAGCGGCCATCGCAGCCCGAAGTCCCGCTGTTGTTGGCCTACCTTGGCGTGCTGCTTTAAGAGCAGAAGCACCATAAATGGCGCCGTAACCACCTAACAAACCACCTCCCACAACGGCGCCTGGCATTGAATCCGCCAACCTCTTCAAATCGCGCTTGCTCTTCAGCTTTTTGTTTTTTTCGACCTGGTCGTTTAAACGCTTCTGAAATGGCTTGCTTTCGGAAGCCGCAATGCCTGCCGCCGCCAGCGGGATCGCCGCCCCCACCCCCCAGCGCAAGGCTTTGGTGTTGTGGCGAAATCGCTCGGCCACGCGGGACGCTCTGCGGTGACTTCCGGATGCGGCCCTCATGCGCTCGGCCTGGATCTTCGCGTAGTCCATGTTAAGCGGTTCGCCGCTTTTAGCCCGAGTATTCAAAATTGCCGAAGCTGCATTAGAACCTCTCAGCAACGCTCTGTTTTGCGCATTCTCAATCCGGCGCTGCAACTTGCCGGACATCGTCTCTGCAATGCGGCGCTTTTGCTTGCTACGCATCGCTTCGGTCGTTTTTTTGTTCCGAATTCGTTTTTGACTCACGGTCTCCGCATCGACGTCGATCACGCCAGCTTGACGTTGCGGTTGCGGTGACCACGGCGTAATTGCCGTCGAAAACTCACTCGCCTTGTGCACTTCTCCAGTCGGAGCGACCACGGCACTTTTCGCCGGTAACTGAGGCCGACGTTTTTCAACGGGCAACTCCGCGACCTGCTTGCGCTTTTTTTTGCGCATTAGGTAAGCTTTAGCTAAAGCGTTGGGATTAATTACCTGTTGCCCATCCTCCATGCCAAAGGTACCGTCCGGGTTCCGCTGTCGGGCGAACTCACGGAGCATTTCCCTTGCCGCCAACATGGTCGATTCTGCACCCGGACCCGGCAATCCTCGCTTGTTCGCGCGACGATTTCGGATGCCGATTTTCGCCCGGCGTGTTGTCTCCTCTGCTGCTCCATGAACATACCCCACAACTTGTTTCCCAGTCGCCCAGGCTTTCCTCGCTGTTTTTCGTCCTGCGATCCTAGCGCGCTGCATAGGCGTCATTCGGATCGGTGCCACCGGCATAAACCGGCCGCGCACCGACTTTTCCATGCCGCTCCGTGGAGCTTTGGTGCTATCGACGACGCGAGTCACCGCATTCAAACTCTCCTCCGAAGCGCGTTTCCTGGCCTTTTTTTTCAACTCACGCCGCGCCAGTTCCGCCTGCTCTGCGGCTGCGCCTGCTGCGTCACGTTTGGCAACCCATTGTTTGGCTGCATCGACAGCGTCCGATCCTTTGCGGAGCATTCGACCGAGTGAGCGTCGATTTGCATACGCGAGTCCGGCGGTTGCGAGGGCACTCCCCGCGATTGCCAGCTTTCCGCCATGCTTGTCGATCACGTTCTCGCGGCGATACTTGCCTGTGCGGTCGCGATAGTCAGTCATTGCTTACGCCATCCCCCTAGTGATCGAATCGATGATGTCTTGAGCATGACGGTTCCCAGGTTCACGCTTCAACACTTCCTTTGCCTGCTTCAACATTGCTTTCTGCATCGGTTGCAGCTCCGGACCGCTAGAGGCGCGTTCCGCTGCTTCTTCCGCCGCTGCCCGGTTCTTGCTTTGTGCGTCCGGCATGAACGAATCGTCCGATTTGGTGCTCCGCTTTGCCTTTGAAGCGGGAGACGCAACCGACTTACGAGTCAATACACGATCGGCCATGCGACGCATCACGGCACGAGATTTCGGGTGCATCAAAGCCGCCCCGCCCGCCAGCCCGAGACCGAACGACGGGAGTGAAAGGCCAATACGCCGCCCCTGCTCCTGTTGAGCAAAGGCGGTTGTTACTCCCCCAAGCTGTCTCCGATGATCGCGCTATCGATCACGTCGTTCAGCGCAACGAGGCGCTGGTCCACGTTAGAAGAGTTGAATTCAAACACATGACTGAGGTGATCGTAGGCTACGGAAAAGTCCTCGTCGCTGTTCCGACGTCCTTTAAGAGCCGCTGCGGTTACACCGAGCGTCCCAAGGCCAGCAGCACCGCCAATGTACTTCAGCTTGTGCCGCTTGACGTGGTCAACGGCACCATCAAACCTTTCCCGAGCTGCTTTGCCCATTTCCCGACCTTTTTCGTAGGCCGGGCTGGATTTTGCGCTCGCAACCTTCGCGCGAGCCTCAGCCTTGAGCCGATCCGCCATTTGGGTCGCTTGCTCTTTGGACTTGGACCAACCAAGGCGCGCAGCCCTCTTGGCGCGGTGGGCTGCCACCAAAGCCTTAGCTTGCCAGTCTGGAATGTTCAAAGCGGACGCAAATTCAGTAAGAGTCATTGGTATTAGTGGTGATTGATTCTGCTTTTCGTTTGCTGTCAACTTTAGGCAGGGAGAGGAAGTGTTTGTTGAACCGGCTTCGAACGCTTTCGCCAGTGATTCTCTTTTTGCGCTTTTGAAAACATTGCGCACGCAGCATCTGACTTGCCCCACGCATTAACACGCACACCGAGTGCGCGGCGGAGTTCGACGACTTTTTTGCTGATCGTGGCTTTTGTGACGTCGATCGCTTTGGCGAACTCGGTCTGCGTGCGAAATCCGGTCGGAATGCCGAACACGGTGCTCACGGCGAACGCGGCCACCTTTATGTTTGGTTCGCACAAAATGGCACCCACAACCTGGCGCACCATGTCTGCGGCACGGCTTTCGACCTTTTGGGTCAACACGGAATCGTAATGCCCCCGGATTTTGCGAGCCAGTTCCAGCGGAATGCCGAACCGCTCCATGAGTTCAGCTTCCTCCGGTTCTGCGTATTCAGCACACTCCGCGTAGGCCAACTCAGAGTCCGCCGGGTCCACCTCCAAACGATGGTCCGATTGGACCACACCCCGGTCGTCAGCGGCGTCAGTCATTCCCAAACGGGAGAGTTCCCGTTTGGTCGCGGGATCGCAGAAAGCCATCCAGACCGCGTAGACAAACTCGTTCCAGCCTTTGCGCGCAAGGGCCACGCCTTCTTTCGTAACCAGACCGGCGCGGATGAGTGTCGCCTGATCTGTCCGTTCTAGTTTTTTCCAATAACGAGGCCAAAGCCCTGGTGATCCGGGAATATCCAAAGAAGCCGCATTCTCCATAATAAATATGGTAGACCACAGATCAAAAAGTTTGGCAAGCTAAAATTTCTACATGTCAAGAAATTTCGACATTCGAAAAGTCAGCTACACCCACGCCGAGGACGTTGTGGTCCGGGCCTGATCCGTATTTTCGGTTTAGGACATGAACCGCCGCTTCCAGCTTGTTGCGAAGCGTCATCAGGTCTTTTGTGAAGCTGGCACCGCCTTCGGACTGGCTATTGAACAAACCGCCGCCACGCCGGGCCTGTGCTTTCAGGTCAGCAATTTCCTGCTCAAGTTCTGTCTGGTCATAGCCGTTCCAATAGATCGACACCCACGCGTAGTCCATGCCCCCATGCCGGTGTCAACGTAGAGGATTGTCAAAACAAAGATCCACACACACACACGTGCGGAATGTTTAGTTAAGCTTAGTTAGGAATATGTAATCTTATCTAAGCTAATTATCAGGAAACCTTAATTATCGGGATTTCTTTACGAAAATTAGGCTGAACGGAGCAATCTTAGATATCAACATTTCTTAACAAATCATTCTCCAAGGAAATGCGAAAAGAACTTGCATCTCCACTCCCATGCACTAAGTTTCGGCACCCCCTCCCCCTATATGGTGTTCAACTGAACACTACACGGGGGGGGGGCGGGAAAGGGCCAGATTCCTTCCCTTCGTTCTTTGACAATGCCTTTTCTCACCGTCCCCCCCTTCGCTCGCAAGGCGATGGGGGGAGGTACACGGTAACCTTTAGTTCTGGCGGGCCTTGCTTCAATGGCTAGGCCGAGGCTAGAGGGGAGCATGATGCGCGTGAGGTGCCGTTGCGACCTTCCCATTATGCTCGTTTGACCAATAGTGCGCCTAGTTGGAAAGACAGGCGGAAAAGGTAAGTTCTTTGACATAGTAAACAAAAGTTTGCAGTTACCTGAAACTGTACACCTGGCCAGATACAGCACTGGCGCATAGGGAGGGTAAGATTCCTATGAGGTGTAGCAAGGGAACCGTTCACCTGCCGCGATTAAAGAGCAGATACGAGCCTTCCGGAGAAGTGGCGCGCCCTTGCACTGCGTTTCCTGTCACGTAGCTAACTACTAGTCTTAGTAGTTAGCTAAAGACAGTAAACAAATAAGTTTACTGAATTAAACAAAAAACCAAACAAAGCTATGTATACTGTATCCGAATCACTTAATCTGATTTCTCTTCAAGAAGAGTCCAAAAAGAGAAGGGGGCGGAGAATGCCCGCCCCCGCCCTTGAGGCCCCCGCCCTTGAGGCCCCCGCTCCCGCCAAGGGCAAAAAGAAGGACGCTCCTGAAGTGGAACTGTATAAGCTCCTTATGGAGCACGGTCCTGCTTTAACGCTCTTGAATGAGCAAGCTTTCCAACTTTGGAAAGGGGCGAAGGGTTGTTCCCTCCGTCTCTCCAAGGTGAACTTCGCGGAGTTTGCCAAACTCTTCCCTCGCCGCCGGGAGGGACTTGGACGTATCGTGAAGTTGGCCAAAATCCTGAACCGGACGGGTTGGAACGTCTCCACGATCACCCTCCGACCCTCCGGGGCGGGGGCCATCTTCTTCAAGACGGCCTGACCTGACCCCACCCCGCGATGCGGTTATTATCCGCGCGCGAAAACACAACCTTAAACCTTGCAAATTCCTCTGCCAGCGACGGCCCGCCTTCAAACTTAAAAATCGACGGGTCGGCGCGTCGATACTCCATACGCTCATCGGGTAATTCCACACTTAAAATGGCGTCGGCTATTTGGCTGATAGTATACCGCACCCCTACGTTCGGGCCCTCGGCTCCGTACAGTTCGCGGTACACAACCAAACTATCCTTGGGCACAAAAGGCACCGTGCCATCCGATACCGCAAACCAGAGATTACAAAACGGGGATGCAAACCCATGATCGTACGCGCAAAAGCGCGGCCAATAAGATGGGATTTGAAACGGCTCAATAACATGCCAGGGCTTTCCGTCTTTTGTTGCCGCAAACCCGTCAAAATACGCGCCGGTGATTGCGCTCCAATCCCCCTCGAGCCACGCCCTTACTAGCTCCTTAGAGCCTATACCGCGTAGGGTGTTTATGTAGTTCGGATCGTTCTGGAGCAGAATTTGGTTATCCGCTACGCGGGAGGGAATGAACATCCGCCACCACTTTGATTCAGAATCTTGTATTGGCTTATACCCCGACGACGCGTAATCAATGAACCAGCTCTTTACCCACTGGTGCCCTGGCCCGCCAGGGTTTCCCGACGCCCGCACGCGCTTGGTGCTTATCTCGGCATCGGCCCAGCGGCGACACGCCTTAAGTTCATTGTACGCTATCGGAGTAGCCCAATTAGTAAGCTCATCAAACCCAATCCAAGGGTATTGGTGCCCCTGGTAGTGCCGCGCGTCGATGTCCCTATCGATATGCCGAAACCGTAAAATCGCACCGTTTGGAAATTGCCATTGGTGCTTTGCCTCTTTCCATTCCGCGCCCGTACTGCTCCATAGGCGATGAGAGCGAAGCACTAGGCTGCTAAGTTCTGGGTACGATCGCCGAAAAAGTATCCCCTGCCAGTGCTTGCCATAGCGATCTATGTCCTGAGCGTAATCATTTAGCAGATAGTCTGATTTGCCCCCGCCTCGAGCGCCGCCGAAAAAAAGCTCATCGCACCAAGTAGCTGCCATGGCCTCCGCCTGGGGCCCAGGTTGGGGTGACCAGAGCGCGGCAGCATCAACCATAAACGTACACCGTCGGGCGCGCTCCCGACGCGCACCAGGGACAGCCCAAAATCTCGCTATCCACCGCCGTATCAAGCGGCA